>NZ_CP116805.1:2910000-3250892 GCF_028463845.1 Gimibacter soli
GATTCGCTTGAAGACTGGGCCCGCAGCCTGAAATCCCAGAATTTCTTCCGGTTCCTTGACCTGAAGATCGGCCGCGGCGGGCTGTTTGGCGGCACGCGGCTCAACAAGCTGATGGTGGAGAATTTCGGCGATCTTGATTTCTCCGCGCTGAAGCTGCCCTTCACCGCCGTTGCCTGCGAACTGAAGTCCGGGCAGGAAATGTGGCTGACCGAAGGGCGCATCTCTGATTCGATCCAGGCGAGCTTCGCGCTGCCCGGCGTGTTCGAGCCCGTGAAGATCAATGGCCGCTGGCTGGTGGACGGGGCGCTTGTGAATCCCTGCCCCGTTTCGGTGTGCCGCGCCGCCGGCTGCGACATGGTGATTGCCGTCAATCTGGCTGAAGACCTTTACGGCCGCCGCCGCGCCACGAGTGCGGGGGCGCTTGAGGTGCGCGATGCGGAAGGTGATGACGGCGACTTCGGCGTCTTTGCCGATATCATGGCGAGCCCCAGCGTAGTGGGCCGCAAGCTTGGCAGCGATGTTTTCCAGAAGCTCTTCAGCCGCAAGGACGACGCACCTTCGCTGTTCACCAATATGGTGGCGAGCCTGAATGTGATGCAGAACCGGCTGAGCCGCTCGCGCCTTGCCGGCGACCCGCCGGAAGTGACCATTGCGCCGCTTGTCGGCCACGTTGGCCTCTTGGAGTTTCACCGCGCGGACGAGCTTATAGAAGAAGGCGTGCGGGCCTTCGATGCGCAGCTCGCCCATATCCGGGACGTGCATGCCATCATCAATCACCGCCTGAACGCCTGACAGGCAGCAGGCAACGATAGAGCCTGATATGGTTTCTGATATTGATCCGCTGCTGGCTCAAACCTTGAAGGACCCCAAAACGTGGGTCGAATTTTGCCAGCATTTCCATCAGGACTTTGATGTTGGAGGAGTAGCCTTTGAAGCTAACCTGCAGAAGCTTTGGAGAACTCTACCAATTGGTCAACGAACGACAATTAGAGCTCAGCTAGAGACTCTGATTAGCTCGCCTCTCTCGGATGGCGAACTGAAGCGGCTTTGGAACAAGCACAACAGCGACTGGCGCATTGGCAGGTCAGCACGGAAGTTCTACGAAGAGCTGTTGACGAGCCTTGACCTCGATGACAGCCGCGCCTAGCCGCCAAATCGCGCCCAGACGATCACGCTTCGCTGGATGAACAACCGAACCTTCCACCAATCGTCACCCCGGACTTGATCCGGGGTCCAGCCTTTCCAATCGTGCCGCTGGATGCCGGGTCAAGCCCGGCATGACGGGGTGGCGGGTATCGTCACGCCGTCGCGATATATTCCTTCAGTGCGTCGGCTTCCTGCTGGGTTTCTTGCAGGCGTTCCTTCACGACGTCGCCGACCGACACGATACCGATCAGCTTGCCGTCTTCCACCACAGGCACGTGGCGGATGCGGCGCTCGGTCATCATTTCCATCAGTTCGTTAAGCGTGGCTTCGCCCGTGCAGGTGGCGACCGACCGGGTCATCAATGTATCAACCGCATCATCGAGGACGGCAGCACCGCGGATAGCCAGGCCCCGCACCACGTCCCGCTCCGACACGATGCCGACAAGCCGGCCCTTGTCCATCACAGGGACCGCCCCTATTCGTCTTTCACCGAAAACCTTGGAAACTTCGGACACTTTGCAGCCCGGCGCCACGAAGACAACTTCGGAGCCCTTGGAGCCGAGAATCTGTTTGACGTTCATACAAACCTCCCGATTGCGCGCCCTTGCGGGCCATACTCCCCGCTCGTCATTATGCCGTGACTTTTCGTCGCGGCAAAGGATCAAGGCATGCAAAGCGGCGATTCGTGTGGCATCAGGGGGGCGGGCTAGCGCCCCGAGACATGAAAGGAGCCAGGAATCATGCTCGCAAAAGTCGCCCTTGTTGTCATTCTGACTGCGATTCTCGCCGCTGCCGGCGCGTGGTCATTCGATGTGGTCTCGTCGCTGCAGGGGGGCGCAGGCCTCAGCATGCACGGCTATATTGCTGCCGGCCTCGGCATCTTCTTTTCCTGCCTGATCGGGTTTGGCCTGATGGCGCTTCTTTTCTATAGTGCGCGTCATGGCCACGATGAGGCGTCCCATAAATACGACCTCACGGGCGACGATGCGGCAGGCACCGATTCCCGCCGCGATTTTACGAACCAGGGGGATGAAAACCGATGAACAAGTTCGAAACGCTGTCCGATTTCTGGGCCCTTGTGGTCGAAGTCTGGAATCAGGGCGCGTTCGGATACGATGTCGGCACCATCCTCACGGCTCTTGGTGTCTTCCTTCTGTTCATGGCTTTCCGCGGCCTTTTCACCCGGTTCGTCCTGTCGCGCATGCACCGCTGGGCGGAAAAGACGACGAATGAAGTCGATGACGCCATTGTCGATGCGCTGAAGCCGCCGATTCGTTTCATCCCGGTCGTGATGGGCATCTTTTTCGCCCTCAGCATTTTCGAATTTGAAGGAGACGGGCTGGAGCTTGCCGGGCTCGTCAACCGCACCCTCGTGGTCTTCACCCTTTTCTGGATTCTCTATAGCCTCGCCAAACCGCTTGGCGACCTGATGCAGAAGGGTGCCAATTTCCTGACGTCCGAAATGATCGAATGGGTGGCAAAAGCGCTGCGGATCGCCTTCGTGCTGATCGGCGCTGCCGCCATCCTTGAAATCTGGGGGATCGAGGTCGGCCCGCTGATCGCCGGCCTTGGCCTCTTTGGTGTAGCCGTGGCACTGGGCGCGCAAGACCTGTTCAAGAACCTGATCGCCGGGCTTTTCGTGATCGGCGAGCGGCGCCTGCATACCGGTGACTGGATCCTGGTGGACGGCGTGGTGGAAGGCACGGTCGAATCGGTCGGCTTCCGCACCACGATGGTCCGGCGATTCGACAAGGCACCCGTTTATGTGCCGAATACCAAGCTGGCCGATAGCGCGCTGACGAACTTCAGTCGCATGACCTATCGCCGTATTCGCTGGAACATCGGCCTAACCTACGACACCTCCGCCGCACAGCTCCGCGCCATCCGCGATGCCATCGCCCACTATATCGAAACCAACGACGAATTCGTGAAGCCCGTCGAGACATCGACCTTTGTGCGGATCGACCAGTTCTCGGCAAGTTCCATTGACCTCTTCCTCTATTGCTTCACCCGCACCACCGACTGGCTGGAGTGGCTGGAGGTGAAGGAAGAGCTGCTGTTGAAGATCAAGGAAATCGTCGAGGAAAACGGCGCGAGCTTCGCCTTCCCGAGCCAGTCGCTTTATATCGAATCGCTGCCGGGCGATCCGGGCGACAGCACCAAGGCTTCACTCTGACATTTGCCAACAGGCGAGCGGTGGGCTAGGAAAAACCATCAATCTCCCGCAAATGAGGCTTGTTCCGATGACCGACACGATGCAGCTGACCCTGCGCACCGCGCCCCGCACCGCCGATCTGAATATCAACGGCAACATTTTCGGGGGCTGGGTTCTTTCGCAGATGGATATCGCCGGCGGTATCGTCGCCGCGCGCCGCGCCGGCGGGCGCGTTGCCACCGTCGCCGTCGAAGGCATGAAGTTCCACCGTCCCATCGAGCTCGGCGATGTGGTCAATATCCACACCCGCATCGAAAAAGTAGGACGGACCTCGATCAATGTGTTTCTGGAAGTAACCGCCGACCGCGGCACCGATGGCGGCGAGACGATTCTCGTAACCTCCGGCCACTATATCTTTGTGGCGGTGGACGACAAAGGCCAGCCGCGCCCGGTTAACCAGCCCTGAGGCTGGTCAGGGCTGCGGGGTTTCGGCCTGCGGCTCACCCACCGGGATATTGGCCTGTTCGATCTCGGCCGCGCACATCTTGGCGATATCATCAAGAAGCGTGCGATTGTTGTCGCTCACTTCATTCTTGCTGAGCTCGACCGACAAGCTCAGATACTTGTCCATATCCAGCCGGTTTTTGAACTCGCGGACTGTGCAATCGCACAGCGGCTTGCAGGTTGCTTCGCCGTAGCCCGGCACACAGCCTTTCATGCAGCGCTGCTGATCGACGGCGAGAAGATCGTCGGGGATGGGTGCGGCCATTGCCGACGCACCGGCCGCCACCAGACCCGCAAAAGCGAACGAACGCAGGGCAGTTCCAAGGGTCATCACTTTCATCGCAGCCGGTCCTTCTCTCTCAACCGTGATACAGCGCCTCTCGACAAGCTGCCGGGGCTCCACCATATATGGGCACGCATCCTGTTCAGAGAAGAGGACAAAAAGATGGCAATTGCAACATTTGGCGCCGGTTGTTTCTGGGGCGTGGAAGAATTGTTCCGCACCACCCACGGCGTCAGCGACACCGAAGTCGGCTATATGGGCGGCTCCACCGAGAAGCCGACCTATGAAGAAGTCTGCACCGACAAGACCGGCCATGCCGAAGTCGTGCAGGTGGAATTCGATCCCGACCTCGTCAGTTACGGCGAGCTTGTCGATATCTTCTTCGACAATCACAACCCGACCGAACTGAACCGTCAGGGGCCGGACGAAGGCACCCAGTATCGCTCGGCGATCTTCTATCATGACGAAGCGCAGCGCGTGACGGGCGAAGAGAAGAAGGCAGCCCTTGCCGCTTCAGGCCGTTTCAAGAAACCGGTCGTGACCGAAGTGACGAAAGCCCAGACATTCTGGGCGGCCGAAGACTATCACCAGGAATATCTGGCGAAGCGCGGCCTCAGCCACTGCCACATCTGAGGCAGTCTGAAAATTCAGAGATCGAGAACGAGCGGCCTGACGTGCCGCTCGATCCATTTATGGAGGTCGAGCGTGGCGGGCGCCAGTGTGCGGGCGCGGTCCAGCGCTTCTTCGGCTTCCTTCTCGTGGCCTTCAAGGGCGGCGAGATAGCCCGCATAAAGCGCCCAGCCTTCGAAAAAGTCGGGCTCCAGTTGCAGGGCGCGGTCAAACGCCTGCTCCACCAGCCCCCGGTCGGCGTCCGTCAGATACAGGAAACGGGCATAAGCGCCCCACGCGGTGCCATTGTCGGGATCGATTTCGAGCGCGCGTTCAAAATGTTCCCGCGCTGCCCGCGTGCGGCCCTGCACCAGCCGGATAAGGCCGAGGTCGAGATCGATGCTCTTGCAGCTGGCGTCCAGTTGCTGAGCGCGCAGAAGGGTTTCTTCCGCCGCTTCAAGGTCCGCGACATCATACAGCAGAAACTCGCCAAGCTCATGCCACGCGAAATGATCATCCGGCGCCACTGATACAGCACGGCGCAGCAGCGTTTCAATATCGCCCTCGTCGCCGCCCGTCAGGCGCAGCACGCGACCGGCCATCGAAAGCGCGTAGCCGCTTTCCTCATCAAGCTCGATCAGGCGGGCTGCCTCGTCCGCCACGATATCGGCGCGGTGCAGGTGATAAAGGCCAAGCCAGACGATATCGTAAAGCGCGCTCACATGATTGGGCGCGAATTCGAGCACTTTGGACAGCGGCTCCCACGCCAGATGCGCGGTTGCGTCTTCGCCCAGATAGTAACGCGCCAGCTGGTGCCACGCCCATGAATAGTCCGGACTGATCGTCACCGCCCGCTTGAAGCAAACCTCGGCTGCCGCCCGCGTTTCCGTATTCTCGGCAAGAATCAGCCCCATATAGGCATTGGCCCAGTCGAACGCCGGATCAACCTTCAGGGCTTCCGCCACCCAGTCGACCGCACGGGCAGAATCGCCCTTGGCCATATGCCATGCCTGCGCCACATGGGTCAGCACCCACGCGTTATCCGGCGCCACACGGGCCGCCTCTTCCAGAAGCTTGATGCCCTCGTCCGCCTTGTCCATATGTTCCCACAGGAGCCAGCCAAGCCGGGTGAGCACGTCATAATCGTCCGGCACTTCCACCAGCACTTCGCGGTAGGCGGCTTCAGCTTTCTTCGGGTCGCCCAGCGGCCCCTGCCACAGCATCGCCATGCGGCGGAGCGTGGCCGGATCGCCGGCCTCCACGGTCAGAACCTTCTGGAAATACTGCAGCGCCCGGCGCGGCTTCGCCATCTGCTCCTCGTAAAGCGAGGCCAGATTGAACAGGGCGGGTACGTCGGCGGGCTCCAGCTCCAGCGCCTTCAGGAAGGCTTCTTCGGCTTCGCTCGCCTTGTCACTCATCAGGTAACGCACATAGCCAAGATGGAACCAGGCCCATTGATAGTCCGGCCAGATACGCACGGCCTCGATCAGCGAGGCTTCGGACGCGGCAAGGTCTTCGCTCTGGCGGTAGAGCGTCCAGCCGAGCCAGCCGTGATAATAGGGTTCGCTCGCGTCAAGGCTGATCGCATGCCGCAAGAGCGACTGGCCTTCTTCCACGCGCCCCAGAAAATCGGCGAGCATGATGCCGAGCTTGCCCCATGCCCAGTCGTCGAACGGGTCTTCATCCACTGCGCGGCGGTAGGCCGCTTCAGCACCTTCAAAGTCCTGCAGGTTGACGCTCAGATTATGGGCGTGCTGGGTCCATGCCCAGGTATCGCTCGGGTCAATCGCGATCACGCGCTCCCAGTGGCCTTGGGCTGCCAGAAAGTCGCCGTTCGTTTCAGCGGCGCGGGCGGCGGCGATCAGGGCTTCCTTGCCGTCTTCCCCTGCGAGCTGCGGCAGCACCAGATTGCGTTCGGGCCGGTCGCGGGTCGGCTGCACCGTGGGGCGGAACCCGAGGGCAGCCCGGCTTTCGCGCGCGCCCTGATTGGTCGGCTCCAGCTTCATGGCCTCGGAGAAGGCTTCGGCGGCTTCGCCCCGGCGGCCCGGCAAGGCAGACAGAACCTCACCCAGCATATGCCATGCCTCGGGCGACTTGCGGTCGAGCGCGATCACGGCGCGCAAGGTGCGTTCCGCTTCTTCGATCTGCCCCGCGCCCGCCTGGCGCCTGCCAAGGTCAAGGAATTCGCGGACAGCCTGCTTGATGTCGATCAGGTCTGCCATAGGGTTTGCCGTTTATCCCCGCCCTGCGCAAAACACGAGTCAATTCTGACGGCAGGCCGCGCAAAGACCATGCAGCTCGACCGTCTGGCGGCGGATCGAGAAGGCGGCAGGGCCAGCCGCCGCCATGATTGCCGTGTCGAGATCGGGGGATGTCACTTCCGCCACATTGCCGCAGGCATCGCAGATCAAGAACTGGCTGACGTGCCTGTCGCCGGGGTGCGGGCAGCCGATGAAGGCATTGAGCGATTCGATCTTGTGGACGAAGCCTTCCTTCATCAGGAAATCGAGCGCGCGGTAAACGGTTGTGGGCTTCGGCGAGCCTGCCTCGGGCGGCAGCATCTCAAGCAGGTCATAGGCCTTCACGGCCCGGTGGCCCTGCCACACCAGCCGGAGGACCTGCCGACGCAGTTCGGTGAAGCGTTTGCCACGCGCCGCACACAGCCGTTCGGCTTCCGCGAGGGCCGTGCCGATACAGGCGCGGTGATCGTGTGCCACAGCCTTGCCCATCAGGCGAGCCCGCTGCCCTTGGGCGCCAGATTGACATGCCGGTGCAAGGCGGCGGAAAGGATCAGGCCGTAGGCAATCAGCCAGGTCATCATCGCCGATCCGCCGTAAGAGACCATCGGCAAGGGCACCCCCACCACTGGCAGGAGGCCCATCACCATGCCGACGTTGATAAGCACATAGAAATAAAGCGTGCAGGAAAGTCCCACCGCCAGCAGCCGCCCATACTGGCTGCGGCTGCCGATACCGGTGAGGAGACCATAGGTCAGCACCACCATATAAAGGCTGAGAAGGATCAGCCCGCCGATAAGGCCAAACTCTTCAGCGAGCACCGTATAGATGAAGTCTGTTTTCATCTCGGGCAGGAAATTCAGCTGGCTTTGCGTGCCTTCAAGGAAGCCCTTGCCAGTGAGCCCCCCTGAGCCAAGTGCGATTTTCGACTGGGTAATCTGGTAGCCGGCCCCGAGCGGGTCGGATTCCGGGTTAAGGAAAGTCAGAACCCGGTTCTTCTGATAGTCATGCAGGAACTGCCAGCCGATGGGCACGGCAGCCGCCACTGCAATCCCGGCAGACCAGAATATCCATGCCGGCAGCCCGGCTAGGAAAAGGATCGCCACCCCGCCGCCCACAATCGTAATGCCGGTGCCAAGGTCCGGCTGGATCACCACAAGCGCCGCCGGGATCAGGATCAGCATCGCCGGGATGATCAGGCTGGTCAGCCGCCGGCTCTGGTAAAAGTCCCGCCCGTGGAAATAACGGGCAAGTGCCATCACGACGGCGATTTTCATCAGTTCGGACGGCTGCACCCGCATCGGCCCGATATCGAGCCAGCGCTGCCCGCCCATGCCGACTGCACCCGCGATCTCCACCGCCAGCAGCATGATGAGGCAGGTGAACCAGGCGGGATAGGAAAGCGCCATCCATACCCGGATATCGACAACCGCAATCACGATCATCGCTATGAAAAGGATGCCGAAACGCTTCATCTGGGTCGAAGCCCACGGGTCAAGGCTGCCGCCCGCCACCGAATAAAGGATCGCAAAGCCGATGCAGGCGATAGCCAGATTGACGAGCACCATGCTCCATGAAAGCCCCCGCAACCGCTGCCACAGGGACTTGTTCACCCGGCTCGGGCCGAACATGCGGGAAGCGCCCCTCATGACACTTCCCCTTGCGGGCGAAGCATCGCAGGCACGGAAGCCACTTCCTCGCCCTCGCGCGGCACGGTGCCGTTTTCAAGCTCGATAGCGCGGTCGATCAGGGCGCGGGCGATGGGGGCGGCGACTTTCGAACCGCTCGAGCCATGCTCCACCAGAATGCCCGCCGCATAGGTCGGCGCTTCCACGGGGCCGTAGGCAATATAAAGCGCATGGTCGCGCATTTCCCACGGCAGGTCCTCGTTTTTGATCACGCCCGTCACGCGTTCAGCGCGGGTGATGCGGCGCACCTGCGCCGTACCCGTTTTGCCCGCGAGCTTCGCCTTGCCCTTGCCGCGGGAGTAATCGTGTGCGGTGCCGCCCACTTCGGTCACCATCTCGAGGCCGCGACGGACAATCGCAAGGTTCTCGGGCTTCACAGGCAGATTGCCGAACATGAAGTCCCCACCATAAGCGCGCTGCTCAAGGGTTGGCTCAACCAGCCGACCCGACGCCAGCCGCGCCGTCATCACGGCGAGCTGCAAGGGCGTGGTGAGCATGGCGCCCTGCCCGATTGAAACGTTCAGCGTTTCGCCAAGGTTCCAGCGCTGGCCCAGCACCGCGCGCTTCCATGCACGGTCCGGCACAAGGCCCGGTTTCTCGCCCTCGAGCCCGATATCAAGCGTATGGCCCAGCCCGAAGTGCCGTGCCATTTCGGCGATCTTGTCGATATCGAGCTTGTGGGCGATGTTATAGAAGAAAACGTCACAGCTTTTGGAAAGCGCCTGGCTCACATTCACGCGCCCATGGCCGCGCCGCAGGTGGCAGTGGAACACATGGTCGCCAAGCGGATGCTTGCCGTTGCAGAAAAACTCGGTCTCTTCGGTGATCACGCCCGCTTCAAGGGCGGCGAGCGCCACCACCGACTTGAAGGTGGAGCCCGGCGGATACTGGCCCGTGAGGCATTTGTTCAAAAGCGGCTTGCGCTGGTCGTTCATCAGCGCCGACCAGTTGGCCTGGCTGATACCCAGCGCGAAATCGTTGGGATCAAAGCTCGGGCTGGAGGCCAGCGTGACAATTTCGCCCGTGCGGACATCAATCACAACGGCGCCCGCCGAATGCTCGCCCATCACTTCGGCTGCCAGATTCTGCAGCTCCAAATCGATGGAGAGATGGATATCCTCGCCCGGCGTGGCTTCCTGCCGCCCCGGCAGCTCGCGGATTTCACGACCGACCGAGTTTACCTCCACCCGGCGCGTACCGGCGGTGCCGCGGAGGCGACCTTCATACTGGCGCTCCAGCCCCTGACGGCCAATCTTGAAGCCCGGCAGCTGGTAAAGCGGATTGTCGCCAATCTCGTCCTCACCCGCCGTTGAAAGATAGCCCACAAGGTGTGCCACACTCGGGCCCGCCGGATAGGCGCGCGACATGCCGGAGTCCGGCACCACGCCCGGCAGCTCAGGGATCGAGACATTGACGCGTGAGAAGGTTTCCCAATTGAGGCCTTGGGCCACCGTCACCGGCAAGAAGCGCCGCTGGCGCTTGATCTGGCGCATCAGCCGCGCGGTGTCGCGGTCATCAAGCTGGACGATACGGCCAAGCCGGTCCAGCGTCAGCGCTACATTGCCGGCCTGTTCGGGCACCAGAAAAACACGGAAGTCCTGACGGTTGGTGGCCAGATCGCGCCCGCGCGCATCCAGAATGCGGCCCCGCACCGGCGGGATCAGGCGCAGCGAAACACGGTTCTTGTCGGCTCGCACCCGGTATTCATCGCCCTGCACCACGCCCAGATAATAGAGCCGCGCGCCAAGGGCCGCGAACCCCAGAAACTGGGCCCCCGCGATCATGAAGGCGCGGCGGCTGAACAACTGATACCTTAATCCTTCGCGTGCCATGGCATCCTACATCACGGACCGGCGTATCCGGCCAAACACTAGGGCCAGCGGTCCGAACGAGACGGCGGTGACCGCCCATTGGGTCAGGATCGGCACAAGCGGCCAAAGATCACCCCTGACGATCGAGGTCACGGCCCAGGCAATGGCATAAAGCGCAAAGGAAAGGCCGGTGAACACGGCCCAATATACGATACGGCTGCGCCCTTTGTAATGCTTCAGCTGGTTCAGCACGAAAAATCGTGTCAGCACCAGAAGCCCCACATTCAGCCCCATCGGCACATCAAGCCAGAGATCGAGGAAGAAGCCGATCAGGGCACAGGCGCCATATGGCATCAGGAGTGGCCGGGACGACAGCCAGTAAAAGGCCGAAGCCAGCGCCAGATGCGGGATCGTCACATTGGCGGCACTGGTACCAAGCGGCAGCAGCATCATGAAAGCGCAGATGAAGGTGATGATAACCGGCAGATAGCCGGAAAGACCAAACCGTGCAAGCGTGGGGCGGCGGATCGTCACTCGGTCGCCTCCGGCTCAGTTGCCGGTGCTTTTTCCAGCGGCACCAGCGGCTCGGGCTCGGTTTCCGGTGTCAGCGGCACATAGGCCAGCACTTTCACGAAATCGAGCCGGTCGAGAAGGCTTTCGGGCTCCACAATCACGGCGTCCTCACGTACTTCCACAATCCGGCCGATCGGCAGGTCAGGCGGGAAGATGCCACCGTGACCGGAGGTCAGCACGCGCGAGCCCACCTTTATCTCGGTGCCCATCGGCACGTAATTGAGCCTGAGCTCGCGGCTGTTCTGCCCTTCGATGATGGCGAGCGCCCCGCTATCCTCAAGGCGCACGGGGATGCGGCTGTTGATATCCGTCACCAGCAATACGCGGCTTGAAAGACGGCCCACCTGAATGGTACGGCCCACCACGCCCGTGGCATCGACGACCGGAAGGTTAAGCGCCACGCCGTCGCCGGTGCCTACGTTCAGGACCACGTTCCGTTCGAACGCGCCGCCACCCACGCCGATCACCCTGCCGGTGGCAACTGTCGGCACCGTTCGGCCTGGGGCGTCCAGAAGATCGCGCAGCTCATCGTTTTCACGGGTGAGCTTGAGGGCGGCATCGCGCCACTCACGCATCATCTCGTTTTCTTTCCGAAGCTTCTCGTTCTCGAGATAGATATCCGAAACGCCGGCGAGCCGTTCGAGCCCTGCCTGCGTGCCCCGGATCGGGCGTTCAAGGATATCGAGAAGCGGCGCCACGATATCGGACGCCATTGCCCGGATACGCACGGGGATACCAAGCCCCGAGGCATCAAGCACCAGAAGCGAAACCGACAGTCCCATATAGATATAGAAAGGCCAGCGCCCGCGACCGGCCCGAACCGTCGGGGTGGCCGCAGCAGGCGCAGAGCGTCGTTCGCCTGGGAAAAGTATGCGGGTATTCAGCGGTCAGCCTCCTTCGTCCGCATCTTTCTGAAAGGCGGTCCGGGGATCAGTAGCTTTCGGTCAGGACCTGGCGGAGGAATTCATCCTCCAGCGCGCGGCCGGTGCCAAGCGCCACGCAGGTGAGCGCTTCGTCAGCCACAGAAACCGGCAGGCCTGTCGCACGGCGGATCACCGTATCCAGATCTTTCAGGAGCGCGCCGCCGCCGGTCATCACGATGCCGCGGTCAACGATATCGGCCGCAAGCTCGGGGGCCGTTTGTTCAAGCGCCACTTTCACGCCTTCCACGATGGCGGAAACGGGTTCCGACAGGGCTTCGGCGATCTGGGCCTGATTGATTTCCATTTCCTTCGGCACGCCGTTCATCAGGTCGCGACCGCGGATCATCATGGTCTGGCCGACGCCATCCTCGGGGATCAGCGCGGTACCGATTTCTTTCTTGATCTTCTCGGCCGTGGCCTCGCCGATCAGGAGGTTATGGTTGCGACGGGTGTAGCCGATGATGGCTTCGTCCATCTTGTCGCCGCCCACGCGAACGCTGGTGGCGTACACGATGCCGGAAAGCGAGAGGACAGCCACCTCGGTGGTGCCGCCGCCGATATCGACAACCATCGAACCCTGCGGCTCGGTAACGGGGAGACCGGCGCCGATTGCGGCGGCCATGGGTTCCTCGATCAGATAGACCTTGCGGGCACCTGCCTGCTCGGCCGATTCCTGAATGGCCTTGCGCTCAACCGCGGTCGAACCCGAAGGCACACAGACAACAATCTGGGGGCTGGCGAACGAGCGATTATGCACTTTCTGGATGAAGTGCTTGATCATCTGTTCGGCGACATGGAAATCGGCAATCACGCCATCGCGCAGCGGCCGGATGGCCTGAATGCCCGAAGGGGTACGGCCCAGCATCAGCTTCGCTTCATCGCCAACGGCAAGGACCCTGTCCCGCCCGCCTTCGCTCTTGATTGCCACGACCGAAGGTTCGTTGAGGACGATGCCCCGTCCCTTGACATAGACAAGCGTGTTCGCCGTGCCGAGATCGATTGCCATATCCGACGAGAACATGCCGAGAAGCTTGGATAGCATAGTGGCCCCTTATTCATAACCCTGCCGCCCGCGCGGCACCTCGCCCTCCACGTGAATCAGGCGAGTCCTGAAAGCCGGTTATGGGACAGAAGCCGCCGCGATACAAGGGCTGTGACGCGTCTTTTGGCGCCGGAATATGTTTTATTCGGGGCAAGGGCCGCTGCTGCCCCGGATTGAAACAGAAAGCGGCCCAAACGAAGACCGCCGCCTCGCAGGATTGCGAAGCGGCGGCCGGATAGAGGTCTGACTTCAATATCAGAATTTGAAGATCAGGCCGCCGGTCATCTGCCAGTCGTTGAGGTCAGCGCCGTCAACCGACTCGTAATTGGTGCGGATGGCCTGGGCACGCAGGCTGATATTCTGGGTCAGCGCCTGTTCAACGCCACCACCCCAGCGGAACGCATCGCCGCTATCGGTTTCCGAGCTGTTGACCGAACCGGTCAGCACAGCGCGGGCCCGCGCGCGGGTGTAGCCTGCCTTACCGTAGAACAGGGTGTTCGGCAGGGCTGCCGGCACATAGCCGACAACGCCATCGATACCATATTGTTCTTTGGAGCTCAGGGTCGCCGTATCGTCGCCGTCCGTGAGGGTCAGGTCGAAGTCGGGCTTCGAGATACGACCTTCAAGGCCGAGCACGAGGCCGGAGTTGAATTGCTTCCGCCAACCGGCGAAGCCACCATAAACAAGACCGCTGTCGTCGAAGGAAACTTCCGCGTCGCCGGCATCGATATCAAGGCTGAAGTCGGAATAACCGATTTCACCGCCCACGTAGAAACCGTCGAACGGCTTCTCGTCGGCTGCCATGGCCGGGGCAGCAACCACTGCCAGCATCGAAAGCGAAAGGATCGTTTTATTGAGCATCATAATGCCACCTTTTTCTGTACAGTTACGCGCCCGGCTTGGGGACCGGGCCGTGTATCTACTAGCGACGCCGCGACCGGAGGCAATCCACATTAAAGTGACTGACCGGTGAGGCGTCGGGAGCGAGAAATCGGCTCCGATTGTGGCTGAGATGTGGCGGACGCGCGGCAAAAGAATGTGTCGTCACAAATGTGAAACCATCTCCATAAACGACTGATATAAAAACAGGACTTTCGCTGGCCTTACCCCAGAACGTGCCGGTCTCTGTGCCAGAATCAATGCCGCCGCCCGGCACATGGCGAGGCGGCGGCGAAACAGTTTCGGGGCGTGATCAGAACTTGAACAGAAGACCTGCCGTTACCTGCCAGTCCTTCAAATCGATGTTATCGACCGTATCGTAGTTACTGCGCACGGCCTGCGCCCTGAGGCTTATATTCTGCGACAGGGATTGTTCGATACCACCACCCCAGCGGAAGGCATCGGTGCCATCCGTTTCGGTTTCACCTCCCGGGAATGTCATGCGCGACCGGGCACGCATATAGCCTGCCTTACCGAAAAACAGCGTATTCGGCATGGCGCCCGGCACGAAGCCGACGACACCATCGACACCATATTGCATGCGCGGCTCAAGGGAGATGACGTCAGCGCCCTCGGTCAGGCTGAGATTGAAATCGGGTTCGGCGATGCGGCCTTCGACACCAAGCACCAGTCCGGAATCGAACTGCGACCGTGCCCCTATGACACCGCCATAAATCATGCCGCTATCATCAAAAGCTACTGCCTGATCGCCGGGCTCAAGGTCGAGATCAAAGTCAGACCGTCCGATTTCGCCGCCCAGATACAGGCCGTCGAACGGCTTTTCCTGCGCAAGCACAGGCACGGACACCATCGCCATCATCGGCGCCAAAAGGATTGTTTTGCTGAGCATCGTTTTGCCTCCTTCATTCTGTTTTCAGACTATGGATGCACCGGCACATGGCCCGTTCTGCTGTCGTTCAAACGGGCTGAACCGATAGAAAGCCTGGGCTGCTAATGCGGCGACGAAGTGGAGAAAACGTGCCGGAATGTGACCGTTATGCGGCGACCTGCCCAAAAGAAAAGGGCTCCGACGATGCGGAGCCCTTTTTTAAAATCTTGATCCCGTTGACGATCAGCTGGCAACCATCGGCTGGGGGGCCGTCTTCTGGCGCTTCAGCGTCAGCTTGTTGACCGCCGACACATAGGCGCGCGCTGCCGCTGTGACCGTATCCTCATGGGCGCCCTGCCCGTTCACGGTGCGACCGCCTTCTTCAAGCCGGACCGTACATTCGGCCTGCGCATCGGTGCCTTGCGTCACCGCATGCACCTGGAAAAGCTGCAGGTGCGGATCGAAGCCGATGATCTGCTTGATGGCGTTGAAGGCAGCGTCCACGGGGCCGGAGCCATAGGTGACGACCGAGACTTCCTCGCCGTCCACCCGCAGGGTCATGTCGGATACAGCGCGACCGTTCGAGGACGAATGGGTCGACAGGCTGACCACCTGAATGCGGTTTTCGCTCGTTGCCACTTCGTCGTCCACAAGCGCGACGATATCCTCGTCATAGATCTGCTTCTTGCGGTCGCCGAGTTCCTTGAAGCGGCGGAAACATTCCTGGAAGGCATTGTCGCCGAGCTCGTAGCCGAGCTCGCGGAGCTTGTCGGCGAAGGCATGGCGTCCCGAATGCTTGCCCATGACGAGCGAGGATTTGTTGAGGCCCACCGATTCCGGGGTCATGATTTCGTAGGTTTCGGCATTCTTCAGCACGCCGTCCTGGTGGATGCCGCTTTCATGCGCGAAGGCGTTGGCGCCGACGATGGCCTTGTTGTTCTGCACCGCAAAGCCGGTGACGGTGGAAACCAGGCGGCTGATCCGCATGATCTCGGTCGTCTCGATATTAGTGTGCCACGGCATCACGTCGTGACGGGTGCGCAGCGCCATGACGATCTCTTCCATCGCCGCATTGCCCGCGCGCTCGCCAATACCATTGATGGTGCATTCGATCTGGCGCGCTCCGCCCGCAACACCGGCGAGGCTGTTGGCGACCGCGAGGCCGAGGTCATTGTGGCAGTGTGTCGAGAAGATCGCCTTGTCGCTATTCGGCACGCGTTCTATTACCGTGCGTACCAAGCGCTCATACTCTGCAGGCGTAGCGTACCCAACCGTGTCCGGCAGGTTGATCGTGCTGGCACCGGCCTTGATCGCCGTCTCGACTGCCCGACACAGGAAATCGATCTCCGAACGCGTGGCATCCTCCGCCGACCATTCCACATCACCCATCCGGCTGCGGGCATGGCTCACAGACCGATGGATGGCTTCGAGCACTGCGGAAGGTTCCATCTGCAGTTTGACGCGCATATGAAGGGGGCTCGTCGCGATAAAGGTGTGAATACGGCTGCTTTTGGCACTTTTGAGCGCTTCGGCAGCACGGTCGATATCGGCTGTTGCGGCACGCGCCAGCGAACAGACAGTGGAGTTTTTGATTTGCGCCGCGATCTTCGAGACAGCTTCAAAATCGCCGTTCGACGCAATGGCAAAGCCTGCCTCGATGATATCCACCTTCATCGCCTCAAGAACTTCGGCGATGCGGATCTTTTCCTCCAGCGTCATCGAGGCGCCGGGGGATTGTTCACCATCTCGCAAGGTGGTGTCGAAAATTCGGATACGGTTTGCGTCGTTACCTGACATGGGTTTCATCCCGCTTACATGAATGCATATGAACGAATGAAACGGCACCGATTGACACCCTTTCCGGGGTCAGCGGTCCGTTCCTGTATGGCGATGGTCCCTTAAGCATCGGGCGCGACTACCGCGCCTTCGCCTGCAATGCTCAAGGGCCAATAAGTCGCCCGGCCCCGGCGAGAATAAGCGCGATAAGTAGAAGCGGAAGAGTCATGGTCGCAATACGAGCCTGCGTTGCCGCCTGCATCGTGCGGGAAATGGCGATCGCCTTTGCCTTTTTCCGCTGGTGAACCAATGGTCTTCCTTCGTTCGCGTTCTGGGGCACTGGCCCCGGGCCTTTGCATCTTCATGCTAGCTTGGATCGAAATCCAGCACAGAACATCAGGATTAGCAGATCGAAAGATGTTCGCAAAGCCCAAATTAGCGCAACTTCCTTGCTAAAAACTTAAGCCCTGCGAACATTCCGGAAAGATTTTCTGATCGGATCAATCCTGATCCATACATGCCGTACGGCTGCAAACCCGATCGTCATCGGGAACGTCATTGTTTTCCGGCAGATGCATTGTCACGGTCATCAGGGCAGCCTGCTGCTCGCGCTGTGTCAGCGGCGCCCTTACCCCTTCTTTGACAAAGGGTTCAAAACTAAAGCTTTCGCCCGGCTTCACTACAGGTTCTACACGGGCCTCATCGGCAGCAAGCGGTGTGAGCTCAAGAATGACAGGATTGGGGGACAAACTCTGATTTGAACCCGTGGCAATGTCCACAATAACGCCAACGAGGCCACAGCAGATGGCAAGGTTGCCTGCGAACAGGGCCACCCCACCGTCAACATCCATGCCTGCAGAGATGGTGACATTCATTGTCTGGTAGCCGGGGCGGCTGATGCTGGCCACAACCCCGTGTTTCCGCCACATCTCGATACTACAGGGTGTGGTACAAACCCGTCCGTTGGAAAAGGCGACCTCCGCTTTACCGGGCCGGCTCTCCAGCACCAGCGCTTCGTAAGCCCCACGGGTGGTGGAAGCGCAGCCTGCCACAGCAAGTACTGAAGCGCCGACGCATACAATTTTAAATAGTTTCATTGTCACAATTCCTGCCAAAATCGAGAATATTCACTACCTATAATAGTGTTTTTGGCGAGGCAATCATTTAATGGCAGGCGGAGCCCAAAAGAAAACGGGGTGGAGCCATCGGCCCCACCCCAGTCCGTGACACTGTGCTATGGCAGCGTCTAAGGATCTCGGTGTCTTCCGGGTTCGACGGGGTCGAAACGGAAGGCGCAACAGGCCCGCCCGGCGTTTGAGGGGCGCGTCACGCAGAAGTGTCAGTTGCGCTCGCGGTCCACGAGCTTGCCTTCCTTCATCCAGGGCATCAGCGAGCGGAGCTTCGAGCCCACTTCCTCGATCGGATGACGGGCGGCAAGGCCGCGGTGCGCTTTCAGGACCGGGTTGCCGGCAGCGTTATCCAGCATGAAGTCCTTCACGAACTTGCCTTTCTGGATGTCGTCCAGAACGCGCTTCATCTCGGCCTTCGTTTCGGCGGTGATGATGCGCGGGCCGGTCGAATAGTCGCCGTATTCGGCGGTGTTCGAGATCGAGTAGCGCATGTTGGCGATGCCGCCTTCGTAGATCAGGTCCACGATCAGCTTGGTTTCGTGCAGGCACTCGAAATAGGCCATTTCAGGCGCGTAGCCGGCTTCCACCAGCGTTTCGAAGCCGGCCTTGATCAGTTCCGAGATACCGCCGCAAAGCACGGCCTGCTCGCCGAAGAGGTCGGTTTCGCACTCTTCGCGGAAGTTCGTTTCGATGATGCCGGCGCGGCCGCCACCGTTAGCCGATGCGTAGGCGAGGCAAAGGTCATGCGCCTTGCCGCTGACATCCTGATGAACGGCGATGAGCGACGGCACACCGCGGCCCTGCTGGTACTGGTTGCGCACGGTGTGGCCGGGGCCCTTGGGGGCAACCATGATGATATCAAGGTCAGCGCGCGGCTCGATGAGGCCAAAATGGATGTTCAGGCCGTGGGCGAACATCAGCGCCGCGCCTTTTTTGAGGTTCGCGTGGATATCGTTGCGGTAGATAGCAGCCTGATGCTCATCGGGCGCCAGAACCATCATCATGTCCGATTCCTTGGCGGCATCGGCCACCGATTTCACGGTGAAGCCGGCAGCTTCGGCTTTCTTGGCGCTGGCCGAACCGGGGCGCAGGGCAACGATCACATTCTTGATGCCGCTGTCGCGCAGGTTCAGCGCGTGGGCATGGCCCTGGCTGCCGTAACCGACAATCGCGATGGTCTTGTCCTTGATCAGGTTGATGTCGGCATCACTATCGAAATAAACGCGCATTCTTCAGTATTCCTCGAGTTCTGGGGGAAATATTCGGTTGTTATCAGAGGCCGTCGGTGCCGCGCGACAGGGCAGCCGCCCCGGTCCGCGCAACCTCGACAAGGCCAAGTTCGCTCATAAGCTCGACAAAGGCGTCGATCTTGTCGGCCGAGCCCGTAAGCTCGAACACGAAACTGGTTCTGGTGCTGTCCACCGTGTTGGCACGGAAGGCATCGGCAAGCCGCAGCGCTTCAACGCGCTTCTCGCCCTCGCCCCGCACTTTCACGAGCGCCAGCTCGCGCGAGACGAATTTGCCGTCAACCGTCAGGTCGGCAACCTTGTGAACGGGCACCAGCCGGTCAAGCTGTGCCTTGATCTGCTCGATCACCATACGGGTGCCGGTGGTGACAACCGTGATGCGCGAGCGCTTGGCTTCGGCGTCCACGGAAGCCACAGTCAGGCTTTCAATGTTATAGCCACGGCCCGAAAACAGGCCGATCACGCGGGCAAGCACGCCCGCTTCGTTGTCCACGATCACACTGATGGTATGACGCGCAATGGTTCCCTGCTCTTGCATGGTGCTTTCCGCCTTTCTTTGAGGGGGTTCTGAGGGATTAAACAACAGCACGGGCTTCGTCCGATGAAGGCTGCACCACGACATCGCCGGAGAGCAGCATTTCGTTATGCGCCGCACCCGCCGGCACCATGGGGAAGCAATTCTCGATCTTCGAGACAAGGCAATCCACCATTACCGGACCATCGTGGTTGATCATCTCAAGGATCGCCGCATCAAGGTCTTTGGGGTCGGACACGCGAATGCCCTTCCAGCCATAAGCCTCGGCGAGCTTCACGAAGTCCGGCAGCGCATCGGAATAGCTTTCCGAACGGCGGCCATCGTAGGTCAGGTCCTGCCACTGGCGCACCATGCCCATGAATTCGTTGTTCAGGATGAAGACCTTGACCGGCAGCTTGTACTGGTTGGCGGTCGACATTTCCTGAATATTCATCTGGATCGAGGCTTCCCCCGCCACATCGATGCACAGGCGATCCGGGAAGGCAACCTGCGCGCCGATGGCAGCCGGCAGGCCGTAACCCATGGTGCCGAGGCCACCCGAGGTCAGCCAGCAGTTCGGCCGGTCGAAGCCAAGGAACTGCGCCGCCCACATCTGGTGCTGGCCCACTTCGGTCGAGATCACCGGATTGCGATCGGCGGTCAGCGCCTGCAGGCGTTCGATCGCCTTCTGCGGCATGATCACATCGGTGCTGTCGGTATAGGACAGGCACTTCTTGGCGCGCCAATGGGCGATCTGCTTCCACCAGGCATCGAGCGAAGGTTGATGGTCCTTGGCTTTCAGATCACGCCACAGGGTCACCATGCGCTTCAACACGCTCGCCGCATCGCCAACGATCCCGACATCGACGGTGATATTCTTGTTGATGGACGACAGGTCGATATCGATCTGGATTTTCTTCGAGCCCGGCGAGAAAGCGTCGGTGCGGCCGGTTACCCGGTCATCGAAGCGCGCGCCAACCGCCAGCATGACGTCGCAGTCATGCATCGCGTGGTTGGCTTCCCACGTGCCGTGCATGCCAAGCATGCCAAGGAATTGCTTATCGGAGGCCGGGAAGGCACCCAGGCCCATCAGGGTCGAGGTTACCGGAATGCCGGTCTCGCGGGCGAAGGCAACCAGCAGTTCGGATGCCTCGGGGCCTGCGTTGATGACGCCACCGCCCGAATAGATGATCGGTCGCTCGGCTTTCGCCAACAGGCGGATGGCATTGAGGATTTTCTCCTCGTCGCCGTCAACCTGTGGCCGGTATGTGCGGTGCGCCTTCTGGCCCGAAAGCTTGTAGGGCGCCTTTTCGATCTGCACGTCTTTCGGCAGGTCGATCACAACGGGGCCGGGGCGACCGTTTGTCGCCACATAAAAGGCTTCATAGATGATATCCGGGATCAGCGCCGGATCCTTCACCAGATAGTTATGCTTGGTGCAGGGGCGCGTGATGCCTACGGTATCGGCTTCCTGGAAGGCATCGTTGCCGATCAGGTGGCGGGCAACCTGCCCCGTGAGGCAGACGACCGGAATGGAATCGAGAAGTGCGTCCGTGAGGCCGGTTACAGCGTTCGTGGCGCCGGGGCCTGAGGTTACCAGAACAACGCCGGGCTTGCCGGTCGAACGGGCATAGCCTTCCGCTGCGTGAACGGCGGCCTGCTCGTGCCGCACCAGAATGTGACGGATGCTGTTCTGCTTGAAAATCTCGTCATAGATCGGCAGGACGGCGCCGCCCGGATACCCGAAAATGACCTCGACCCCTAGCTCACGAAGGGCCCGCATGATCATCTGGGCGCCGGAGAGCATTTCGGCGGTTTCAGCCGCCGCGGGGTGGATCTGGGTGTCGGTCGTGGTCGTCATTTTTCTGTCCGCTCGTTCAACATATGTGGTTTCCGCGCGCACGCGCGCAGATCGAAGCGACCCTGATTGTTAAGGAGGCCCTGTTGGCCGACGGGTGGGTCCCTTCATCTTCGCCGTCAGAACGTCATGCCCGACAACAAAGACCCGCGCCGCACGAATCCGGCGCCGGGAGTGGCACCTTATTTTGCGGAAATTTCATAGTCAACCGCTATTTTGATATTTTAATTACAAAATCACTGTAAATGTTTTCGTAATATTGCGCGTCCCAGCGTGGCCAATCCCCAAACTGGTTCCGGAACCATGTCAGTTGCCGCTTGGCAAACCGCCGGGTCTGCATCTGGCTTTCGGCTTTTGCCGCCTCAAGGTCCACTTCACCATCAAGATAGGCGGCAAGCGTGGGCACCCCGAGCGCCTTCATCACCGGCAAGGTTGGATCAAGGCCCCGCACCATCAGCGCCTCGACTTCGGCAAGCGCGCCTTCCTGCAGCATCAGTTCGAACCTGAGGTCGCAGCGTGCATACAGTTCGTCGCGCGGCCATTCGAGGACGATTTTCTCGACAAGCCCGGCGGCGTCCAGCGGGGCGAGCGGGCCGGGTCTGGTGTCGGCCTGCCAGTCGGTGATCGGGCGGCCGGTCGCCAGCACCACCTCAAGCGCGCGGGACACCCGCTGGCTATCGCCGGGCGCGAGGCGCGCTGCCGCCACAGGGTCAAGGGGCGCAAGCTCGGCATGGGCCGCCGCACTGCCTTCCGCCGCCACTTTGGCCCGCACCCGCGCGCGGATGTCTTCAGGGATTTCGGGGATCTCCGCGATACCGCCCAGCAGCACTTTGAAATACATGCCGGTGCCGCCCACAAGGATCGGCACCTTGTCGGCGGCATGTGCCGCTTCGATCTCGGCCATCGCTGCTGCCGCCCAGTCAGCCGCTGAATAGGCCACGTCATCGGCCACTGTGCCATACAGGCGGTGCGGGACGCGGGCTTCGTCCGCCACGCTCGGCCGGGCAGAGAGGACACGGAGGCCCGCGTAAACCTGCATGCTGTCGGCATTGATCACCACGCCGCCCAGATCTTCAGCCAGCCGCAAGGCCAAAGCCGACTTGCCGCTCGCGGTTGGACCTGCAATAAGTATGACGCGCGACATATTTCCCCGGCTTTTCAATCAGAATGGTGTGACATGAAACTGGTGCTGACCCTGATCGTCAACCCCGAGAATGCGGCTTCCGAGCGCCGCGAGGCCCTGGAAGGTGCCCTCGCCGCTGCGCGCAGCCTGTTTGGCGAGCGGGGCCTGCCCTCAGGCGAGGTCGATTGGCTGTCGGAAGGCGAAGCACTGGACCTGCCGTTCGACGCCGATTTCGGCACCGGCCTGCGTGACGCCATGATGGAGGCACTGGCCCCCTTCCCTGTCGATCACGTTGTGCAGGATGCCGCCGGTCGCCGCAAGCAGTTGCTGGTAGCCGACATGGATAGCACCATGATCACCATCGAATGTATCGATGAACTCGCCGATTTCGCGGGGCTCAAAGAAAAGGTCGCCGCTGTGACCGAAGCCGCTATGCGCGGGGAACTCGATTTCATCGCTGCCCTTCACGAGCGCGTCGCCCTCCTCAAAGGGCTGGATGAAGCCGTGTTGCAGCGCTGCTATGACGAACGCGTCGAATTCACTCCCGGCGGCCGCACGCTGATCCAGACGATGCGCGGCAATGGCGCCCTCACAGCGCTTGTTTCCGGCGGTTTCACCTTTTTCACCGGGCGGGTTGCGACCGAGCTCGGGTTCGAAATCAACCGGGCGAACGTGCTGGGCCTCAGGGCCGGCAAGCTGACCGGCGAGGTTATCCCGCCGATTTCGGATGCCCGCACCAAGGTCGATACCCTGATTGAACTCCGGACCGCTGCAGGCCTGACGCCAGACGAGACGATGGCAGTGGGTGACGGCGCCAACGATATCCCGATGATCCAGACCGCCGGCATGGGGATCGCCTTCCGCGCCAAACCGAAGGCCGAGGCCGCCGCGCGCGCCGCGGTCCGCCACGGCAACCTGACGGCGCTTCTCTATATTCAGGGATACAGGAAAGACGAGTTCCGGGCCTGAAGCCTCAGTTGTCCTCGAACTGCGTTTCGGGGACAACGTCCACATGGACGAGAAACTGGGCGACATTCCCGCCGTCAGCGTCCATCAGCGGCACATACATCGCATCTACCACCAGGCCGATCCCCTGATAGCTGTGCCCCCACGCCAGCGAGCGCCCGGGCCTGCGCCCCTGCCATGACGTCTGGATCGAGGCAAGCTGGCGTTGCCCGACGGCTTTAAGGACCGCTTCCGAAAACTTGCGACCCGTCCGGCGGCCATAGAAACGTTCGACCCATGTGCCCATCAGGCGGATCATACCGTCCACGGGCGGCTCGGCAGCGACGTCATAGATCGGATCGAACAGGCAGATTTTGGGCAGATAATGGGTCAGCGCAGAAGGCCGCACGTCGCCCTTGATATAGTAACCGCGTTCAGCGGCAGCGGCATCAAGCGCCGCCAGCACCGACTGCTTGTCCTTGCCGATCCGGCTGCGATCCGCAACCCAGCGCCATTCGGAGCGCAGAGCTCCCGTTTGCTGCAGGATTTCATCATGAATGGGCGGCTCGAAGGACGAGGTCACGATACTGCCAGCTCCGGCTACTATGCCTACACACCCTCAGCCGGGCGGCCACGGGTCACATTGATATGGATGAGCAATCCACGCACCTCATCGCCCGTTTCATCCATGAACGGGAAATAGCTCGCCGCCACGGTCAGATATTCCTTGCCCTGCGTCAAGCCGTAAGCCGTGGAAACCCCGCAGCGCCCGCTTTCCACAATCTTGGTGGCAGCAGCCATCACCCTGTCCGATGCTTCTCGCATCGGCACCTTGGAGACAAGCCAGCCGGTGATCTTCCCGTAATAGGCCTCGGCATCCGTGCCGATCAGGCGGATAAGCAGGTCAAACGGCTGATGTTCGCCGTCACGGATCACATCCATCAGCACGATCATCGGCAATTGTTTCAGAAGGTCGGTGGGAACGAGATCGGAACGACGGTAGAAGCCCCGCCCGGCGGCGCGTTTGTCGAGCGCAGCTTGCACCACGCGAGCATCGTCCTCAAGATCGGTTGGCGACGATACCCAGTGCCACGCGATCTTCAGGTCACCACCACCCGATTTGACAAGCCCCTCTTCATAGATGTCGAAGGAAGATGACATCCCTGATCCCCTGTTGGCAAAAGCTCGAGCCCCTGTAACAGGATATACAATTCGGCCCGGTTCGCCAACAAATGCAAAAAGGGCCGGTAAACACCGGCCCTCTTCTTTGTCATTTTCAGTGCGTCGATCTTATTCTTCTGCCAGCGGCAGCGGAATATGGACCGTGTTGCCACGATAGTGGACAAGCAGCAGGACACTTTCGCGACCCTCAGCCTCGGCCGCGTCGATCTTCTCGGCCACCTCGGTGATCGAGGTCACCGGCTCCTGATTGACGCGCATGATCACAGTGCCGGGGCGAATGCCAGCCCGGAAGGCTTCCGAGCGACGGTCGACACGCACGATGGCAACGCCGTTCACATCGTCCGCAATCCGGTAGCGGCCACGCAGGTCACCATTGAGCGGCGAAAGCTCCATGCCCTGCACCAGTTCGCGGTCCGACATATTGGGGCCACGTGGGCTATCCGGTCCGTTGTCGTCCTTCGCGGTTTCGTCGTCCTGCAGTTCACCCGTTTTCACAGTGATCGACATGCGCTTGCCCTGGCGGATGATATCCACCTTCACAGGCTTGCCGACCGAGGTGCGGGCCACTTCCTGGCTGAGGCTGCGGGTATCGGAAATCGACTTGCCGTCCCAGGCGAGGATGATGTCGCCCGCTTCAATGCCTGCGGCTTTGGCCGGGCTTTCATCGAAGATGCGGTTGACGATGGCGCCTTCCTTGATATCGAGGCCGAGGCTCTTGGCGATTTCCTCGGTCACCGGCTCGATGGTCACACCCAGCCAGCCGCGGCGGATCTTGCCATGCTCTTTCAGTTCTTCGATATAGCGGCGGGCGTCGTTCGACGGGATGGCAAAGCCGATCCCCACATTGCCGCCCGACGGCGAGAAGATGGCGCTGTTGATGCCAACCACTTCACCGGCCATGTTGAAAAGCGGACCGCCCGAGTTGCCGCGGTTGATCGGCGCATCGGTCTGGATGAAATCGATATAGGTCGAACCGACCGGGCGGTTACGCGCCGAGATGATCCCGGCAGTTACCGAGCCACCAAGGCCGAACGGGTTGCCGATGGCCATTACCCAGTCGCCGATGCGGGATTTATCGGAATCGCCCCAGCGCACGAACGGCAGGTCGTCACCGTCCTCGATCTTCAGAAGCGCGAGGTCGGTTTTGCTGTCACGGCCCACCACTTTGGCTGGCAATTCTTCGCCGTCCTTGATGATGACGGTGATTTCATCGGCGTCCTCGATCACGTGGTTGTTGGTCACCACATAACCGGCCTTGTCGATGATAAAGCCCGAACCAAGCGACTGCGCGCGTTGCGGCTCGGCTTCTTCCTCTTCACCCATGCGGTCGCGGAATTCTTCCCACAGGTCGCCGAAAGGCATGCCCTCGGGGACTTGTGGCAAGGCGCGGCGACCGGGGCCACGCAGCGTCTGCACGGTCGAGATATTCACAACGGCGGGCGAAAGTTCGTCCACGAGATCGGCAAAGCTTTCCGGCGCACCGCGCGCTTCGGCCCGGCTGATCCCGACCGCGAGGGTCGAAACGGCCGCCATAGCCATCAGCGCCGAGCGCAGGGTCATCTTGCGTCCAGTCTTCGCTGTCAGGTTTCTGTTTTCGTAGGTGCTCACGCACATCTCTCCTTTGATCAGTCAAAGTCCCGTGTTGGCCTCGGGAGGCTCGGCGGGGATGAAGACAGGCTTCAACCCAGCGCCATGAATATAAGAAGTGCACCGAACCCGGCTGCGGTCAAGCCTGCGAACCGCAGCTTTGCGGCGGGCAGTGCCAGAACTGCGACAAGCGCCTTGCGCATTCCTTCCGGAAAAAGCGCATAGGCCGCCCCCTCGATGAAGAGGGCGAGCCCGATTGCGGCGATGAATACGGTCCAGAACACAGGGACCCAGCGTTACTTCCGGCGTTTGCCGTTCCCGTTCGGATCAAGGAACAGGTGGAAGAATTCGCTGTCCGGCGACAGAACAAGCCGGGTATCCGATTTGCCGAGCGTTGCCCGGTAAGCCGAAAGGGTACGGTAGAATTCAAAGAATTCCGGATCCTGCCCATAGGCGTCGGCGAAAATGCGGGTGGCTTCGGCGTCTGCTTCACCGCGGATGACCGCAGCTTCGCGGCGTGCTTCGGCAAGCGTTTCAGCAACCTTACGGTCAGCAATGGCGCGGATGGCAAGGGCCTGTTCCTGGCCTTCTGCACGCTTTTCAGCGGCTTCACGCTGGCGTTCGGTTTCCATGCGCTGGAAGATCGACTGGCTGTTGGCAGCCGGAAGATCAACCCGTTTCAGGCGCACTTCCAACACTTCAAGACCAAGCGACGCGGCGCGTTCATTGGTCAGTTCCGAAATCCGCTTCATCAGTTCAGAGCGCGAGCCCGAAACGATGGCCGTCATGCGTTCGTTCGCCAGCACCTGACGGATCGAGGACTGCATGATCTTTTCCAGCAGATCCGACGCGTTCGTTTCCGTACGGGCTGCCTGATAGGTTTTCAGCGGATCGGCAATGCGGAACCGGGCAAAGCTGTCCACCACAAGACGGCGCTGGTCCGAAGCCAGTACTTCCTGCGGGCGGACATCAAGGCTGAGGATACGCTTGTCGAGATAGATGACCTGCTCCACGAACGGCGTCTTGAAATGCAGGCCGGGCTCGACAACGGTGCGCTGCGGATCACCGAACTGCACGACGATTGCCTGCTGGCGTTCGTTAACGGTGTAGAGCGAGGCGCCAACCAGAAGGGCGCCAAGGACGAGAACAACGATACCGGAAATGGCTTTTGCATTCATGGTCGTTACTCCGTCTTGCCGGCGTCAGCCGGTTTCGTCTTGCTCAGTTCGTTCAGCGGCAGATAGGGAACAACGCCCGAGCCTGCCTTGTCGTCGATCACGATCTTGTCCATCCCGGTCAGGATTTCTTCCATGGTTTCAAGATACATGCGCTTGCGGGTCACATCCTTCGCCAGCTTGTATTCGTTGTAGACGCTGGTGAAACGGGAAGCCTCACCCTGTGCGTTGGCAACGATACGGGCGCGGTAAGCTTCGGCTTCCTGCTTCATCTGTTCGGCCGTACCACGGGCTTCGGGCACCACCTTGTTCGCATAGGCGTCGGCCTCGTTCTTCATACGCTGCTGGTCGGCTTCGGCGCGCTGCACATCAAGGAACGCGTCTTTCACCTCGGCCGGTGCTTCGGATTCGATGATCTGCACCCGTAGGATTTCGATCCCTGCACGGTAGCTGTCGATCGTGTCCTGGATCAGCTGCAGGGCATCGGCCTCGATCTGGCCGCGTGCGGTGGTGATGATCGGGGTGATCTTGTTCTGGCCCACCAGTTCGCGCATCGCGCTTTCGGAAACGCCTTTCACGGTGCCGTCAGGATCGCCGATGTTGAAAAGATAGCTGCCAAGGTCCTTGATGCGCCAGACGACGTTGAACTTGATATCAACGATATTCTCGTCCTGCGTCAGCATCAGGCTTTCGTCCGTCGCGCTTGAGGAAACCTGACGAAGGCCCGGGCGACCCATGGTGCCGCGGCTGCCGATCTCGATGGTTTTCTCGTCCGTCACGCCGCGCACTTCCACGGTTTCAACCGGGAAAGGCAGGTGCCAGTGCAGGCCGGGGCCGGCTGATTCCGTCCATTTGCCAAACTGCAGGACAACCGCCTGCTCGTTGGTTTCAACGCGGTAAAGGCCCGATGCCAGCCAGATCAGAAGGATTGCAAGGAAAATGAGGCCTGCGCCTCCCTTGCCGCCCGGCAATGCGCGGCGAAGCTGGTCCTGGCTTTTGCGGATCAGATCGTCGAGCTGCGGCGGTTCCGAGCCGCCGCCACCCGGTCGGCGCGGTCCGCCGCCGCCCCAGGGGTTCGGCCTTTCGCCGTCACCGTTCGATTGCCAAGGCATAGTTTTCTCCCTCCAGAATGGGGCGACGCAACGCCCCGTCAGATTATGTGGCAAGCACTTACTATATGTACTGCCCCAACATATATGTTAGGCACCAGCCTGCTGCAATGTTTGCCGGCCAAGAATCCCACGCGAGGAAAGCCTTTCATGTCCGATCTTTCCGAATCCGCCATCCGATCCGCCCTTTCCGATGTCATCCGGGGCGACGCCATCTCGGCCATCGTCATTGATGACGGCAGTGTCGGCATTGTCCTTGATTTCGGCAGCGACAAGCCGGCTGACGCAGGCGCCGTGCGTGCCCGCGCCGAGGCTGCAGTGAAGGGCATGCCCGGCGTTTCCTCGGTGAATGTCGTGATGACGGCAGCCAAGGCGCCGCCTGCAATGCCCTCCGGCGGCATGAAGCTCGGCGCACACGGCACCCCGCCGCCGCCGAAGCCGACGACCATTCCCGGCGTGCGGCATGTGGTCGCGGTGGCCAGCGGCAAGGGCGGCGTCGGCAAGTCGACAACATCCGTGAACCTTGCCCTCGCGCTGCGCGAT
Source organism: Gimibacter soli (assembly GCF_028463845.1). Lineage (NCBI taxonomy): Bacteria > Pseudomonadati > Pseudomonadota > Alphaproteobacteria > Kordiimonadales > Temperatibacteraceae > Gimibacter > Gimibacter soli. The sequence goes on from NZ_CP116805.1 coordinate 2,938,929, forward strand.
CTTGGCCTTTCGGTTGGCATACTGGACGCCGATATCTTCGGGCCGAGCCTGCCGATGCTCCTTGGCATCAATGAAAAACCGTCGCTGAAGGACGGGATGATCCAGCCTATCCTCAGCCACGGGGTAAAAGCCATGTCGATCGGTCTCCTTATCGATATCGATCAGCCGGTTGTGTGGCGCGGCCCCCGCGTGATGGGCGCGACCCAGCAGCTTCTGAAGGAAGTGGCATGGGGCCCACTGGATGTGCTGATTGTCGACATGCCGCCCGGCACCGGCGACGTGCAGCTGACCATGGTGCAGCAGGCGACGCTGTCGGGTGCCGTGATCGTCTCGACCCCGCAGGATCTGGCGCTTATCGACGCGCGCAAGGGCCTTGCCATGTTCCGCAAGGTGAATGTGCCGATCCTTGGCATTGTCGAGAATATGAGCAGTTATCTGTGCCCTGCCTGCGGCCATGAAGCCCATATCTTCGGGCACGGCGGTGCTGCGGAAGCGGCGTCGGAGCTGGACGCACCCTTCCTTGGCGGTATCCCGCTTGATATGAAAATCCGCCTGAGTGCGGACGAAGGCAATCCGATTGTGGAAAGCGCGCCGGACAGCCCGGAAGCCGCCGCCTACAGACGCATCGCGAAGGCAGTGGCTGCGAGCCTTAACGCCGTTCCAGCGTGACGAAGGAATAGGCCGGGCGGCCCTCTTCCGCCGGGTGGCTTTCGCGGGTGACCTCGCGCCACTCAGCCGAGTCAAGCGCCGGGAAGCTGGCGTCGCCGTCCACCAGCACGTCAACTTCGGTCAGGTGAATACGGCCCACCTTCGGCAGGGCTTGTCGGTAGATATCGGCGCCGCCGATCACCATCACCGTGTCGCTCGCCTCGCCCGCCAGCGCGATACCGGCCTCAAGGCTTGTCGTCGCGTCCACCCCCTCGGCGCGCCAGTCCGCGTTGCGGGTCACCACGATGTTGCGACGACCAGGCAAGGGGCGCCCGATGGATTCAAAGGTCTTGCGGCCCATCACCACCGGCTTGCCCATCGTCACGGCCTTGAAATGCTTCAGGTCAGCCGGCAGGTGCCACGGCAGGCCGTTGTCGCGTCCGATGATGCGGTTGGCCGCCATGGCGACGACGATTTCAAGGGTCATGGAACTCACTTTCAGGGCCGGGCCGATGCGTCAGATCATCGACATATCGCTGTCTTCGGGGTCACTCTCTGCCGCGACCAGCGGGAAATCGCACCAGAAATTGGTGCCTTCGCCAACCTTGCTTTCAACCGAGATGGAACCGCCCATGCGGGTTGAAAGCTCACGGCAGATGGCAAGGCCAAGGCCCACGCCGCCAAAGGCGCGGGTGCGGGCACCATCAACCTGCGAGAAACGCTCGAACAGGGTCGACAGCTTTTCCTCCGGGATGCCGATGCCGGTATCCTTGACCGACATGCGCCAGCCGGGGCCATCCTTGCGTTCAATAGCGGTGAAGGCGATGCGGATGCTGCCATTGTTGGTGAACTTCACGGCGTTCGTCACCAGATTGATCAGAATCTGCCGCAAGCGCAGCGAGTCGCCCATGATTCGGTTCGGCAGGTTCGGATCGACCTGCAGGCTGAGCTCAAGCCCTTTTTCCTCGGCGCTTTGGCCAAGAAGGGAAATGACGCGGTTGCCGATTTCCGGCAGCGACAGCGGTGAGCGCTCGATCACCGTCTTGCCGGCCTCCAGCTTCGCAAGATCGAGGATATCGTTGATCAGCTGCAGCAGATGCGCCCCGCTTACATGGATGTCGTTCGCATATTCGACATAGCGCCCATCCCCGATGGGGCCGAGCGACTGGTTCTTCAGAAGTTCCGAAAAGCCGAGGATGGCGTTCAGCGGCGTACGCAGTTCGTGGCTCATTGTCGCCAGGAATTCTGACTTCGCCGTGTTCGCCGTTTCGGCGTTGCGGCGCGCGTCATCCAGATCCTGGTTCAGGTGCTGCAGAAGCTTGTAATGTTCTTCCAGCTCAAGGTGCGCGTCCTTCAGGGCCTGCGTACGGCGGTTGACGATTTCCACAATCCGCTCGGCGCGACGCGACTGCGAACCGATGATGACCAGAAGCAGGCAACCGATGATGATCCAGGTGATCACCACGGCAACCGGACGGCTATAATCCAGCGGGAAAAACTCTGCGGGCGCCCACAGGGTCATCCGCCATTCGCCGCTGCCGATCATGCGGGTCGACTGGAAGACATAGTCTTCAGGCTTCCATGCATTTCTGTCGATCGCTTCAAGCTTGTCGCCGCGCACCACGAGCGAAAGCCCGTAGCTTTCCGGCATCCCGATGCCGTCGATCTGCAGGCCGTAGCCTTCGAAGCGCGAATCCACCAGTAGCTCGGTTGAAACGCTGGCCATATCGATAATCTGCAGGATAGCCCCGGCAAGGCGGGACTTTTCGGAACTGAACGGCGTGATCAACAGCACGCCATACTCAACCCCGAAATACTCCGCTGCTTGCGGGTCCAGGGGGGCGGCGAGGATACGCCTGCCAGCGCTTGCCTCCACAATCATGTGGCGGACCTGCGGCAGGCCGGCTAGGTCAACGCCCACCATTGCGTCAGCCTTTTCGGCGTCGCGGCCCCAAACGAAGAAGGCCGGGAAGCGGAAACCGCTTTCTGTGGCGGATGGCATGTCGCGGATGGCGAAATTCTCGACCTTCAGCTCCCGCGCCAAGGCCTGTACCCGCGCATCGGATTCCGAGGTGGCTCGCAGTGCGCCAATAACAAAGGCGCGACCATTTGACAGCGCGGCCTCGTTGGCAACAAAGCGCCTGAACTGATCGGCTTCGAGCTTGTCGACCACATTATAGATGGCGAAGATATTGCCGGCAGCCCGCAGGTTTGACGCGAATTGCCCATTCAAACGCTCGGCAAGAATGCCCGAAACCGCCTGAAAGCGTGCTTCAGCAACCTCGCGTGAGACGTTCAGCGCCTCGCGTGCCGTGATGGCCGCCATCGCCGCTGTTACCAGAACAACGGCCGCGTGAACCAGCAGGCTGCGCACGTTTTTATTCTGGCGCTCCGGCAAGGACGATTACCCCAACAAACCGCCCCGCTTCTGCGTGGAGCCTTTCAAGGCTCCGGCCACCGCGTGGGACGAATAATAGTCAAACGAAACATCTTCGTAACAAAAGTCCGGCCCGTCTGTCACCACGGGATTGCGTTTCAAACGGCACAGCCGAAACGAAACAGCAAAAGCACGGCCTGAAGTCAGCCTGGCATATTTTGGGTATGACACAACCGGTGGCTGGAATGCCAGCAACTTTGACAGGGCTTCATCCCGCAGCGAACTGCTGCCGCAGGTCCATGAGCGTTCCTTCGATATGCGCCTTCAGAAGCTTCTCCGTCTGCGCTCCGTCCCGCGCAAGCCATGCGTCCAGAAGCGCCTGATGTTCAAGGTGAGCGCGGTCCTCGCGGCCTGCGGGCTGCAAGTGGGCAATCACATAGCGTTCAGAAAGGATTTCCAGACGCTCGACCAGATTGGTCGTCAGCATGCGGCCTGCCGGGCGAACGAGCGAGGTGTGGAAGGCCCGGTTGCGTGCCGCTACCTCGCCCAGATTGTCGGCTGCCGCGCGGTCCAGCGCCTCGAAAGCCGCGCGGGCAGCGGCCTGATGCTGTTCGGTAGCAGCGAGGCAACCGGCGGCGGCGGCGGCGGGTTCGATCACCAGCCGCAGGGCGAAAATCTCGTCAGCTTCATCCGCGCTCATCGCCCGCACGAAATAGCCCCGGTTGGGCATGCTGACGATCAGGCCTTCCTGTTCCAGCCGAGCGAGCGCTTCACGCAGCGGAATTTTGCTGATGCCAAGCTCAGTCGCCAGCACGTCCTGCCGGATCGGTGCGCTTGTCGGGATGCGGCCGGTAACGATCCGTTCCCGCATGATCTCGAACACGCGCTCGGCCAGCGTGCGGACCACGAGACCCGCCTGCCCCGGCTCGCCTTCCATCTGTGGCAGACTGCTCATGTCACATGGAACCCCTGCCAGAAAGTATCCGCCCGGTCGATCCAGATGGTGTTGAAGCCGGTCGCAATCGCCGACCCTTCTATCGAAGGCACGATGGCCTTCTGGTCGCCCAGCATCACCTCGTCTTCCACCCGACCGATGAACCGGCTGCAGATATAGCTTTCATGGACAAAGGCATCGCCCTTGACGAGCCTGCCGGTCGCCGCGAGATGCGCCAGCCGCGCCGAGGTGCCGGTGCCGCAAGGGCTGCGGTCGATGGCTTTCTCGCCGTAGAAGACCGCATTGCGGCCATCGGCGCCTTCGCCTTTCGGTGCATCCGCCCACAGGATATGGCTGACACCCCGGATCGTGTCGTTCTCGGGATGGACGGGCTCGTACGCCGCACGAACCAGCTGCCGGATTTCACGGCTGAGGTTCACGATGCGCGACGCACCAAGGTCATCAAGGCTTTTGTAAGCCCCTTGCGGTTCGATGATGGCGTAGAAGTTGCCACCGTAGGCGACATCAATCGAGAGCGGCCCGAAATCCGGCACATCGATCCTGATGCCCTGCGCCGCGAGGAAGGACGGCACGTTGCGTATCTTGACCGAGGTGACCTTGTCGCCTTCGGTTTTGTAATCGATCTCGATCACACCTGCCGGCACCTCGACCCGGAGCTTGCCGGGGCTAGACGGCCGGATCAGCCCGTGCTCGAGCCCAAAGGTCACCATGCCGATGGTGCCGTGGCCGCACATGGGCAGGCAGCCCGAGGTTTCGATGAACAGGATGCCGACATCGCAGTCCTCGCGGGTCGGCGGATACAGGAATCCGCCCGACATCATGTCGTGCCCGCGCGGCTCGAAGCAGAGCCCGGTCCTGATCCAGTCGAAACGCGCCATGAAATCCTGACGGCGTTCCGACATGGTCGCCCCTTTGAGAAGCGGTGCACCGCCGGCCACCAGCCGGACAGGATTGCCGGCCGTGTGCCCGTCGATGCAGAAGAAGGTGTGGCGCATGGCGGCCCCTTATGCTGCCTTGTTGCTGTTCAGCGTCGGGCGGGTGGCGGCGGCCTTTTCGACCATGGCAATCACCTCGGCACGGCGTGCACCGGTCAATTTCTGGCGCGGCGGACGCACGCGTTCAGACCCGCGACCCATCACCTGCTCGGCAAGCTTGATCGATTGCACAAGATCATGCTCGGCGTCCAGATGCAGAAGCGGCATGAACCAGCGATAAATGGTGAGGGCGGTTTCCATGTCGCCGCGATCAATGGCCGCGACAAGCTCGACCGATTCCTGCGGGAAGGCGTTGGTCAGCCCCGAAACCCAGCCACGTGCACCAAGGACAAGCCCTTCAAAGGCCACGTCATCGAGCCCGGCAAAAACAACAAACCGGTCACCCACTGCATTGATCGTGTCGGTGAAGCGGCGGGTATCGGGGGCCGATTCCTTGATCGCCACGATGTTTTTCACGTCCACGAGCTCGGCAAGCACGGCGGTATCGATCACCGTGCGGTAAGCGGGCGGGTTGTTATAAAGCATGATCGGCAGGCCCATCGAGGCTGCAACCGTTTTGAAATGCGCCGCGAGCTCAGCCGGTTTCGGTACATAGACCATCGGGGGCAGCAGCATCAGGCCGTCCGCACCCGCCTTTTCAGCGGCAACTGCATAGGCCGACGCGCGCTTGGCATCATATTCCGAAACGCCGGTGATAACCGGCACCCGGCCATTCACCACTTCGACGATGGCCTTCAAAACCTCGACCTTTTCAGGAATTTCGAGCGAATTGTTCTCGCCAACGGTTCCAAGCGCGATCACGCCATTGACGCCGTCCCGGATCAGATCGTCCACCACCCGCTGCGTATCAGCGAGATCGATAGACATATCTTCTTTGAACTGGGTTGTGACTGCGGGGAAGACACCCTTCCATGTGATTGACATCTGGTTAGACCTTGCGTTCGTTGTTCGAGATATATATCGTATACGATATTCGATTTACGAAAACAATAGGGCGGGGGACCTTGGGCGAAATATTCATTGTCGGTGGCGGCGTTGTGGGCCTCTGCGCAGGTGTGCGGCTTGCGGAAGCGGGCGCCAGTGTCACGCTTGTCGACAAGGCTCCGGACGCGCCTTCGGGAAGTGCCCCCTGCACCTTCGGCACGCCTCAAGCCCCTTCATGGGGAAATGCCGGCCATATCGCTGTGGAGCAAACCGCCCCGCTCGCCTCCGGCGCCATGATCCGCTCCGCCCCCAAACGGCTTTTCTCCCTCGGCGGCGCGCTTGGCTTGCCCCTCAATGCTATCTCCGCCTGGGCGCCCTTCGCTGCCCGGCTGGTGCGCGCCGCCACCCCTGCCCGTTTCGCCACCGGCCACAATGCCCTGAAAGGCCTGCTCGCGGACGCTTTGCCCGCATGGAAAGATATGGCAACCACCATCGAAGCGCCGAATCTGGTGCGGGATGAAGGGCATATCGTTGTATGGGAAAGCCCAGAGAGCGCAGCACGCGGCTATGCCGCATGGATGGGCGAAGACATCGGCACCGCGACGCTGGATCATCTGGACGCCAAATCACTGATGGACGCGCAGGCACTGGTGCGCGGCGGCGTGACGCTGGCGGACGGTATAAGGTTCAGCCACACCGGCCAGATTACCGATCTTGCGCGCCTGCAGGCTTCGCTGCGCGCGCATTTCGAGCGCCTCGGCGGCACGATCATCACCGGCACCGCGACCCTCGCACGCAACGACAACCGCGCCCAAGTACGGCTTGATAGCGGCGAAACGCTGAAGCCCGAAACGATCCTCGTCACCGCTGGTGTGGGTGCCGGGCGGATCATGGAAGCCCTTGGCCACCGGGTGCCCATCATTGCCGAGCGCGGCTATCATATCAGGGCATCTGCCGAGGACTGGCCAGCCGACATGCCGCCGCTCGTTTTCGAAGACCGTTCGATGATTGTCACCCGCTATACTGACTGCGTGCAGGCGGCGAGCTTTGTGGAATTCGGTCGCCCGGACACGCCCGCCGACCCCACCAAATGGGAAAGGCTTGAACGCCATATCGCAGCGCTCGGCCTGCCCTTTGGCAAGCGGCTGCAACGATGGATCGGCGCGCGGCCCACACTGCCGGATTATCTGCCCGCCATCGGCCGCAGCAGCCTTGCGGACAATCTGGTCTATGCCTTCGGGCACCAGCATCTGGGCCTGACGCTCGCCCCTGTCACCGCGGGGCTCGTCACGGATATCATTTCAGGCGCCAGCCCACGTCTCGACCTTGCCCCGCTGGCTGTCGAGCGTTTCGGGTTTCGAAAGGAAACAGCATGACTATCGGCGGATCGGATTTTCAAACGGAACTGGCAGCCATCAAGCCATGGGCGGACCGCGCTGCCCCGATTGCGCCGGCTGAACGGCAGGCTCGGCTGGAGAAGGCCCGCACGCTGACCGAAAGCCTTGGCGCCGATGCCCTGCTTGTGCATGTCGGCACGGCGATGCGCTATTTCACCGGCCTGACGTGGGAGCCAAGCGAACGTCTGATTGCGCTGCTTTTGCCCGTTTCCGGCGAACCGCTGATCATCTGCCCGGCGTTCGAGGAAGGCTCGCTTTCCGCCGAGTTGCAAGTGAAGGCGAAGCTGCTGCTGTGGGAAGAACATGAGGCGCCGGTTACGCTGCTGGCCGGTGCACTTGCCAAGCTGGGTGTGCGCCGGTTGGCCGTCGACCCGCTCCTGTCCTTCGCGAACGGGGAAAAGCTGCGGGCAGCCCTGCCCGGCCTGCAGCTCCTTGACGGCGCACCTGCCATCGATGGCTGCCGCATGATCAAGTCACCCGCCGAACTCGCGCTGATGCAGCAGGCAAAATCGATGACGCTGGAGGTTCATCGCCGCGCCGCCCGCATGCTGCAGCCCGGTATCACAACGACCGAAGTGAAGCGCTTCATCAACGAAGCCCACCGCGCCATCGGATCGGCGGGATCGACCTTCTGCATCGTCCAGTTCGGCCACGCCACCGCCTATCCGCACGGCCTGCCGGGCGAACAGGCGCTTGAAGAAGGTCAGCTGGTCCTGATCGACACCGGCTGCCGAGTCGAAGGTTATCATTCCGACATCACCCGCACCTATGGCTTCGGCAAGGTCAGTGCGGAGGAAGAAGCCATCTGGACACTGGAGAAGGAAGCCCAGCAGGCGGCGTTCGAGGCCGTGAAGCCCGGTGTAGCGTGCGAGGACGTGGATGCCGCCGCCCGCCGCGTGCTTGAAAAAGCAGGTCTCGGCCCCGATTACCGGCTGCCCGGCCTGCCGCACCGCACCGGCCACGGGATCGGCCTTGCGATCCACGAGCCCGCCTATCTGGTGCGGGGCGACAAGACACCGCTCGCCCCCGGCATGTGCTTCTCGAACGAGCCGATGATTGTGGTGCCGGCGCGTTTCGGTGTCCGGCTGGAAGATCATTTCCATGTCACCGAAACGGGTGCGAGCTGGTTCACCGGGCCGCAGCCAGCCATCGACACACCTGTTTAAGCGAGAGATACGAAGGGGGACGAAACGATGATATCAAAACCGGCACTTCTGCTGCTGCTCGCAAGCGTGGCGATCGCCCCGCAAGCCGCCACCGCCGCCTTTGCGGGTGACTGTGACTGTGCTTCTTCCAATGCTGCCGACACGCCAAGTGCTGCCGACAAGGCCTTCGAAAAGCTCTCGAACGACGAGTATGAGTGGCGAAAAACCCAGTTGCCGATCGGCGAAGACAGCCCCAATGGCAACCAGTTCCTGCTGCCCGATGTCAGCCGCGCCGCACAGGCAAAACGGCTGCAATATTGGGAAGACACTGCAGACACGCTGACCCACCTCGATACCGAACGCTTGTCCCCCGCAAACCTCGTGAACCTTGAAGTTTACAAGGCGCAGATCGATACCCTGATCGCCGCGCAGAAGTTCCGCGACTATGAAAAGCCGCTGAATTCCGACAGCAGCTTCTGGGGTGATCTTGTCGGCTATGCCCGCGAAAGCATACGCACCGAGGAAGAAGCCGAGCGCTATATCGCCATGCTGAACGGCATCCCGGCCCATTTCGCGGACCAGATTGCCAACATGCGTATCGGCCTCGAACGGGGCTTCACGCCGCCTAAAATCACCCTTGTCGGGCGGGACTCGGCGGTGCGGAGCGTGGTGGAGGCAAAATCCCCCACCGATGTCGCCTATTATGCGCCTTTCAAGGAACTCCCCTCCTCCATCCCGGCCGACCGGGCAAAGGCACTGCAGGCCGAGGCCGAGGCCGCAATCCGCGACAAGGTACTGCCGGCGTACCGCACGCTTCTGGCTTTCCTGAATGACGAATATTTCCCCGGCGCCCGTGACGGGCTTGCCGCCTATGGCCTGCCGGACGGCAAAGCCTATTACCGGTCCAAAATCCGCGAATTTGTGACGCTGGACCTGACGCCCGAGGCCATCCACCAGACCGGCCTTGATGAAATCGCCCGCCTGCGCCAGCGCATGGATGCAGTGATGAAGGAAGTGAAATTCGAGGGCGATCTGCCGGCTTTCCTCACCTTCCTGCGCACCGATCCGCAGTTTTATGCCAAGACACCGCAGGAACTGCTGAACCGCGCAGCGTGGATCGCCAAAACGTTCGATGCCAAGGCCGACGATTATTTCGGCCGCATGCCGCGCCGCCGGTTTGCCATCAAGCCGGTGCCGGACGACATCGCGCCCTTCTACACCGGCGGGCGCGGCGGCCCCGGCATCTATCTCGTCAACACCTACAATCTGCCAGCCCGGCCGCTCTATTCGCTGGTGGCCCTCACCCTTCATGAAAGTGCGCCGGGGCATGCCATGCAGATGCCGCTCGCCGGCGAAAATACCACCCTGCCCGCCTTCCGGCGCGACACCTATATCTCCGCTTACGGCGAGGGATGGGCGCTTTATAGCGAGGCGCTGGGTGAAGAAATGGGCATGTATGAAACGCCGTGGGATATCTTCGGCATGCTGAGCTATCAGGCGTGGCGCGCCTCACGCCTTGTGGTGGACACGGGCGTCCACGCCTTCGGCTGGAGCCGCGAACAGGCCCAACAATATCTGCGCGACAACACCGCCCTTGCCGAGCATGAGATCGTGACCGAGGTCGACCGCTATATCGCGTGGCCGGGTCAGGCGCTCAGTTATTATCTGGGTGAACTGCATATCATCGCGGCCCGCAAACGGGCGGAAGAAGCACTGGGGCCGAAGTTCGACCTGCGTGCCTTCCATGATGCCGTGCTGGAGCTGGGCTCGGTGCCGTTGCCGGTGATCGACCAGCGGATCGACCGCCTGATCAGGGAAGGCGGCAAAGGCCCCTATAGCGAGGCCGTTGCCCCCTGATCAGACAGCCATGGGGGCTGTCAGCGGTGCGTGATGCTGGTAGCCCTCAAGCTGGAAATCGCCGGGCTCGACCTTTTCAAGCCATTCGGGCTCGTATTTGCCGGTGACGGCATAGTCGGGAATGCGGTCCGACAGGACAAGCTGCGGCGCGGGGAACGGCTCGCGCCGCAATTGTTCCTGCAGCATGTCCACATGGTTTTCATAGATATGCGCGTCACCGATGAAATAGGTGAACCAGCGCGGCTTGTAGCCTGTCAACCGCCCAACAAGATGCAGGAGCGCCGCTCCTTCGGTCAGGTTGAAGGGCGTGCCGAGGCCAACATCGTTCGAGCGGATATAAAGGCACAGAGAAATCTCGCCCTTCGCCTGATTGACGAGAAACTGATACAGCAGGTGACACGGCGGCAAGGCCATTTCCTCAAGCTGCGCCCAGTTCCAGCCATGGAACAGGATGCGGCGGCTGCCGGGATCTTCCATGATCGTATCAAGGCATTGCCGCAGCTGGTCGATCGCCTTGTAAAGAAGCACGCGCGGGCCACCTTGGGGTGCTGACGGGTCCTCCACCACACCGATCCGCGTGTAACCGCGTTTCAGGGCATCGGCAATCTGCGCCTCGCCTTTGGCGTCCGCCGGATCGATCAGCTTGTAAGCCGGCCAGTCGCGCCACTGCACGCCGTAAACGGGGCCCAGATCGTCTTCCCGAAGCCTGTAGGGGTTAGCCAGCCAGTGGGCATTCTCGTTGGCATTCTGGTCCCAGACCTTGCAGCCGAGCGCGCGGAAATCAGCGGCACTCCGGTGCGCACGCATGAAACCGACCATTTCGCCAATCGCCGACTTGAAGGCGAGCCGCTTGGTTGTCACTGCCGGGAAGCCTTCCTGCAGGTCGAACTTCATCATCGCACCGGGGATGCTGAGCGTGCGAATACCCGTGCGGTTGGCCTGCCAGGAGCCGTTATCGAAGATTTCGCGAACGAGGTTCAGATACTGGTGCATACATATCCTTCAGGCCGGAGGGTCCGCCTATTCGAATAGGCACCTTGGCACGACAATTCAAGCCTGACCATCGCCGGCGATGCCCACGCGGCATTCTTTGGGGAATGGAGAGACAGAACCCCAGAGACCGCCCGGGATCATGCCGGGCGGCAGGTTCAATGCCTTGTCGCCTCGCTCAGGCCGAGAAGGCGGGGCCGTGCAGGTGCAGGTCGCGCGCCCGGTGGCGGGCAAGGATCTGCATTGCCTTGGCTTCCTGCTCGCGGCTGCCGATCCGCACCCACAACAGAAGCCCGCCAATGGCCTGCTCAAGCGCCATCCGGCCCTGCATGCGGCGGAACAGTTTCAGCGAGAAATAGCCGCCGCCAATGGCGCCGATAGCGCCCATGAAGACGACGAGCCCCACCGTTTCCCATGTCCCGATGCCCTGCGATACGGCAAGGCCTACGCCCACCAGCACCAGCACATAGAAGGGGATCAGCACGAGCACGAGAAGCGCACTCGAACGGCTGTCCTTGTCGATATAGGCTTCGCGCGGCACCGTGGCATCGTCCTCCAGCTCCTTCACGCTTTTCACCTCATGGCGAAGGGCTGCAGTGATTTCATCGGGGCTTGCAGGGCGCGACATGGCGGCGTTTGAAAAGCCGTGGCTTTCCAGTTCGTCCACCGCTTCCTGCATATCGGTTTCGCTGTCGAATACGGCAACCGCCTCACGAAGGTTGCCGCGTGGCCCGCGACGTGCGGTCCAGTCCCAGTGTTCGAGTTCGGCCATGATAGTCCTCCTTTCCGCCCTCGTTCCACCGGCACATTATGCCACAACGAGCGCGGAAAGCCGATCACATCCGGCGGAGGATCAGGACTTGGGGGCTGCCGATGCCTTCACGAAGGGATCAAGGAAATCGAGAACAGCAGGCTCGGGCAGCGGCCGCGAGAAATAGAAGCCCTGCAGTTCGTCGCACTCCAGACGGTCCAGGAGGGCAGCTTGTGCTTCCGTTTCAACGCCTTCGGCCACCACGCGCATGCTCAGGCTGTGGCCCATGGCAACAACGGCCCGTACGATCGAGGCTTTCTGGTCCGAGGTTTCCACATCCGTCACAAACACCCGGTCGATCTTCAGCTTGTCGAACGGGAAGCTTTGCAGATAGCCGAGCGAGCTGTATCCCGTGCCGAAGTCGTCCATCGCGATCTTCACGCCAAGCTCGCGAAGCTGGTTGAGGGTGGACAGCACCTCGTCCCGGTTTTCGATAAGGGTCGATTCGGTGATTTCAAGCTCGAGTCGCGATCCCGGCAAGCCGGTGTTCTTCAGGATTCGCTGCACAAGGCCCACAAGCCCCGGCCGCTTGAACTGCACCGGCGACAGATTGACCGAAACGTTGATCGGCAGCGGCCATGACGCCGCCGTGCGGCAGGCCGCTTCCATGACAAGCTCACCGATCTGGATGATGAGACCAGCCGATTCCGCCACCGGAATGAATTCGGCGGGTGAAACCGGGCCAAGCTCTTCGTCGGTCCAGCGGACAAGCGCTTCGAAGCTTTTCGGATAATGGGTTTCGCTGTCCACAAGCGGCTGGAAATGCACGGACATTTCCTTGTTCTTCACCGCATGGCGCAGGCGGCCTTCAAGGCGGCGGCGATGTTCCAGTTCCTGGTCCATCGCAGCTTCAAAGAAACGCAGCGTGCCGCGCCCGTCGGCTTTCGCCCGGTACATGGCGGTTTCGGCGTTACGCAGCAGGGCCTCGGGGTCTTCGCCGTCGCTCGGGAAAACCGCGATACCAACCGACGCCCCGGTATAAACGAACGTGCCTTCCATCTCGACCGGCTGCTGGACCTGCTGAACGATACGCGTGCCAAGGACGGCAGCATCCACCGGCTGGTAATTGGACGACTGCAGGATGGCAAACTGGTCGCCGCCAAGCCGCGCCACAACGTCCGAATCCCGCACGCCTTCGGTCAGGCGCTTGGCGATATGCTGCAGAAGCGTGTTGCCGGCGTCGTGGCCGTAAAGGTCGTTCACACCCTTGAAGCCATCAAGGTTGATGACAAACACGGCGAACTTCTCATCGCCGCGGCGCGCCTTGCCGACGAACTTCTCTGCCAGTTCCACGAACAGACGACGGTTCGGCAGGTCGGTCAGCATGTCATGAAGGGCAAGGTGCGAAATCTGCTGCTCGGCCTCGATACGGGCCGAAATATCGCGGATCGCGACAAGGCCGGAGCTCGCGTCGCCAGCCTCTTCAAGCTTGCGCAGGCGAATTTCGACGGGCAGTGACGGGCCATCATCGCGGCGCAAGGTCGCCAGATCGATGGCCTTTGCCGTGCTGCCATCCGGCCCGAACAGGCGAACGCCGCCGGGCACAAGGATCAGGTCATCAAGGACCCGGCCGGTCAGCATGGAGCGATCTGAAGCACCGACCATCGAGACTGCGGCCTGATTGGCATCCACGATACGGCCGCTGCGATGCACGAACAGGGCTTCGAAGGCACTGTCGGCAAGGGTGCGGAACCGGCTGGCTTCCACCGCGAGCTTGCGGCTGACCTGACGACTGACCAGAAGCGAAACCATCACGGCAATCAGCAGGATGGCTGCGAAGGATGCAATCACGCCGGCAAGCCAGGCGCGCGACACACCGGAATGGTCAAAATCGGCAACGGCACCAAGCGACAGTTCAATACTGCCCATGCCGGTGAAATGCAGCGCGACGACCATGGCAACAAGGCCTGCGGTGCCAAGGCGCTGGCGCATGATGGCTTCCGACTTGAAAGCCGTATCGAAAGCAAGGGCACCCAGGAGGATGCTGAGAAGGATCGAGGCCAGCACCAGATCGGAAGCAAGGCGGAAGCTGCCCGGCAGTTCGATCGCCGCAATCCCGACATAGTGAAGCGCGCTGACGCCGCTACCAACGAGCGCACCCGCTGCCAAAATCATGGCGCGATGCTTGCGGTACCGGAATGCGGCATGGAAGCCTGCCGTGATCACAGCAATGCCCACCACAAGCGACAGGATCGTCGGCGCAATATCGAAATAGACGGGAAGCTCCGTCTGGTAGGCGAGCATGGCAACGAAGTGCGTACACCAGACGCTGACGCCGGCGGTAATGCCGGTCAGCCACGGCCAGCGATTATGGCGCTTCTCGCGCAGGGATGCAGCGGCAAGGCTCATCGTTACCGCGAGCCCGAAGACACAGATCACTGCGGCCAGCACCACCAGCCACGGGTCGTGCTCATACACCAGACAGCTATAGACTCGCCACATCCGGAACCAGTCCCCCAATCGTTTCGCGGTCGCCTGCCTGTTTCCTGGCGGCAGACATTCTCATACCCGCGAATGCATACGTGCCACACTCTTAACAATTGCTGCCCGCGACGCAATTGTTTCTTGGCCTTGGGTCATGATTTGATGCGGATGACAACGTTTTCAGAAACACCCCTTCGGCATACGGGGCTTTCAATTCGCAAGCACCTCACCTATATGTAGCGTGCTGGCTTGCCAGCTATGGCGATAAACGGCGCACTTAGTAGGTTTTGCGGACCCGGGGGCGGTACCCGGCGCCTCCACCAGGAGGAGTTCTCACAGCGTTTTTTCCCGTGCAGGCGGGGACTTCTGCTGATGGGGGCGAAATAGGATCGACGTGGATTGAAGGGTGTTTTGCTTTTCGCTCGGGATGGTACCGCCGTGATGGGCCAAACTTGATAAATGCCAACGACAACGACGTCGAGTTCGCTCTGGCTGCGTAAGCAGCTCGCGTGAACTGCATTTAAATTCCGGGGGGTTGACGCCTCGCGGTGGGGTCTGGTCCACCTAGCAACAGAACGGACCACTTTCCTCTTTTCCCGAAGGTGTGACTTTATCCTTCACCCCTTCCCGCGCATTGACTATAAAGGCGCCAGATGTGCCCCTTCGAGGGGCCGAAGCCTGATATCTATTCTGCCTGTGAAGGACCGCTTCCCCATGAGCGAAAACCATATCGACTATGATGCCAAAGTCCAGGAAGCCCTGCGCGGGGTTGTGCGCTCGGTGCTTGAGGACACGGCTGTGGAAGGCCTGCAGGGCGACCATCATTTCTATATCGCGTTCAAGAGCCAGGCGCCGGGCGTGGATATCCCCGCCCACCTGAAAAGCCGGTTTCCGGACGAGATGACCATCGTGCTGCAGCACAAATTCTGGGGCCTGAAGGTGTATGAAGACCGGTTCGAGGTCGGCCTGTCCTTCAACCAGCGCCCCGAACATCTGGTGATCCCCTTCTCCGCCATCGTCGGCTTTGTGGACCCGAGCGTGCAGTTTGCCCTGCAGTTCCACGATCACGGCGACGACGGGGCCGACCTCGATATTCTGGAAGAATATGACGAGGACGAACTGGAAGCGGATTCCGACGACGATACGAAGGAAGCGGAAGCCGAGGCCTACGCGCCTGCGGCCCCGGCGGGCGAGCCCGGCGACAATGTCGTCACGCTGGATGCCTTCCGCAAGAAATAACCCCTACCCCGGAGCGCACCCAGATGAGTGCGCTCTTTTCCTATGTGAGACGTTCCCATGACCGAATTCACCTATTCGAAGCTTTTCCAGCTTGGCGAAGACACCACGAAATATCGCAAGATCACCGGCGACCATGTGTCGACGAGCGTGGTGAACGGCAAGACATTGCTGCATGTGGCGAACGAGGGTCTCGAAATCCTGGCACGTGAGGCGATGGCCGATATCGCGCACCTTCTGCGCCCCGGCCACCTTGAGCAGCTGGCGAATATCCTGAAAGACCCGGAAGCCAGCGACAACGATCGCTTCGTAGCGCGTGAGCTGCTGAAGAACGCCAACATCGCCGCCGGTCGCGTGCTGCCCTCCTGCCAGGACACCGGCACTGCCATCATCGTTGGCAAGAAAGGCCAGTATGTGTGGACGGAAGGTGATGACGCCGCACCGCTTTCCAAGGGCGTGATGCGCACCTACACGGAAACCAACCTGCGCTACAGCCAGATGGCCCCCCTGAGCATGTACAAGGAGGTCAACACCAAGAACAACACGCCGGCGCAGATCGATATCTATGCCGACAAGGGCAACGAGTATCATTTCCTGTTCATGGCGAAGGGCGGCGGCAGCGCCAACAAGACCTTCCTGTTCCAGCAGACCCCGGCCACGCTGCGCGAAGACCGGATGCTGGCTTTCCTTGACGAGAAGATCAAAACGCTCGGCACTTCGGCCTGCCCGCCCTATCACCTTGCCATCGTGATCGGTGGCCTGTCGGCGGAACAGAATCTCGCGACCGCCAAGAAAGCCTCGGCCCGCGATCTTGATAACCTGCCGACCGAGGGCGATGCCACCGGCCGCGCCTTCCGCGATGTCGAGATGGAAGAAAAAGTTCTGGAGATGACCCGCAACATGGGCATCGGCGCCCAGTTCGGTGGCAAATATTTCTGCCATGACGTGCGCGTCATCCGCCTGCCCCGCCACGGCGCCAGCCTGCCCGTCGGCATCGCCGTTTCCTGCTCGGCCGACCGTCAGGCCAAGGGCAAGATCACGGCAGAAGGCATCTTCCTCGAGGCGCTCGAGACCGACCCCGCACACTATCTGCCGGTGGTCGAGGACGATCACCTTTCGGATCATGTGGTAAAGATCGATCTCAACCGGCCCATGGCGGAGATGCTGGCGGAACTGACCAAACATCCGATCAAGACGCGCCTCAGCCTCACCGGCACCATTGTTGTGGCCCGCGACCTGGCCCATGCCCGCATTCAGGCGAATATCGAGGCCGGCCAGCCGATGCCCGACTATTTCAAGGACCACATCATCTATTACGCCGGCCCCGCCAAGACGCCCGAAGGTTACGCCTCCGGCTCCTTCGGCCCGACGACTGCCGGCCGCATGGACAGCTATGTCGGCCCGTTCCAGAAACTGGGCGGGTCGATGTTGATGCTCGCCAAGGGCAACCGCTCCAAGGCCGTGACCGACGCCTGCAAGGAATATGGCGGCTTCTATCTTGGTTCCATCGGCGGCCCGGCGGCGATCCTCGCCAAGAACAATATCCGCAAGGTGGAAGTGCTCGATTTCGATGATCTGGGTATGGAAGCCGTCTGGAAGATCGAGGTTGAAGACTTCCCGGCCTTCATCGTCGTCGACGACAAGGGCAACGACTTCTTCAAGGATATCTGAGGCTATTTCTTGTAGATCGCGTCGCCGACGTCATAGGACGGGATGTCCATCACCAGGGGCATCCCGCCATCATCGATCCAGAAGCGCAGCGGATAGACGAAATAGCCGCTGACCTTGCGGTCGATGCGCAGATATTCCTGCTCGCTTTCCATCCAGTAAAGCCCGAGGGCGAAGCGATGCTTCCCCTCCTCGTCAGCGAGCGGCATGTAAATCAGATCTTCCGCGAACACGCCGCCGTCTTCCGTGTGGATATCCATGCGGTGGCAGGCGGGTTTGCCCTTTTCAAGCATCAGGTTAAAGGCGCGTTCGAAGAACTTTTTCGCCGGGTCGGGGAAAGCCGTCATCACCGAAACACCGGTCAGGTCAAACCCCACACGGCCCCGCAGGCCCGAGCCGAACAAGCGGTAGATCAGGTCGCCGTCGTCAGTTGCCTCGATGATGGAAAGGAAGGGCAGAAGCTCGGGCACATTCGTTGGCCGGAAACTGCTTTTCTTCGGGACGCCGCCGTCCGCCAGGGACTCCCAATAGTCATGCAGCCGGTCCAGCGGTTTGCGGTTCAATGGCTCATAGCCGATGAAGTCCCAGTCCAGTGCCATGTTGCCCCCTGATTGCTCTGTATACAGCCTATCGACAAAGACAGAGAAACAGCAACGACAAATCTCGGGGCTTCTTCGCGGGCGCTTGACCGCCGCGCACCACCGCGCAATATGGTGCCATGCTCGATCTTGACGATGCCACCCTTGAAAAGCACAGCGTGACGCTCGCCGGTCACCGCACCTCCATTTCGCTGGAGCGCGGATTCTGGCGTCATTTGCGGCGGCTGGCCGACGAGGAAGGGCTGGCGATCAATGAATTGGTGCGGCTGATAGACGAGGCCCGCACGGGCTCACTTTCCGGTGCGCTCAGGGCCTATGTGCTCCAGAATCTGGAACGCGACCTCGCCAAGCTTCATGCCTGAAGCGAGATCATCAGCCCCGCCATTGCCGCGCTCATCAGGTTCGCGAGCGTAGCGCCGGCCATGGCACGCAGGCCGAGCTTGGCAATGAAAGGCTTGCGGGCAGGGTCAATCGCGCCAAGCCCGCCAAGCTGGATGGCCAGCGACGAGAAGTTCGCAAACCCGCACAGCGCGAAGGTAACGATGGCAGCCGTCATCGGGCTCATCGTCTCCAGCTGTGTGCGGAGCGACGAGAAAGCGACGAATTCGTTGAGGATCGTTTTCTGCCCCACGAGGTTACCGGCAATCGACGCCTCTTCCCATGGCACGCCAAGGAGCGCCATCAGCGGCGCGAACATGCCGCCAAGGATCGCTTCAAGGCTCAGGTCGCCGTGCCCGAACCAGGCACCGACCCCGCCAAGCAGGCCGTTCATCAGGGCAATCAGCGCGACGAAAGCCAGCAGGATGGCGCCAATATTGGCAGCGAGCTTGAGCCCGATGATTGCACCGTCCGCAGCGGCTTCCATCACGGTCGAAGGCGCACGGCCCTCGTCATTTTCGATCTTCACGTTCAGGATGTCGGAAACGCTTTGTTCGTCAGGGCCGCCATCGGCCGGATAGATGATCTTCGCCATCAACAGGCCGCCGGGCGCCGACATGAAGGCCGCCGCGATCAGATATTTCAGCTCGATCCCCATCGCCGCATAGCCGACAAGCACCGACCCCGCGACCGACGACATGCCCACCACCATCAGCGAGAAGAACTGGTGATCTTTCAGGCCCTTCACATAGGGGCGCAGCACCAGCGGCGCTTCGGTCTGGCTGAGGAAAATGTTGGCGGCCGCCGCCAGCGATTCCATCGACGTGGTGCCCGTGATGCGCTTCAGGGCACCGCCCAGCAGCACCGCCGCCCATTGCATGATGCGCAGGTGATAAAGAACCGACATCAGCGCCGACATGAAGATGATCACCGGCAGCACATGGAAAAGGAAGATGAAGCCAACGGCATCAGGGGTGCCAAGCGCACCGAAAAGGAAGCTGATGCCCGCCTGCGAATAACCGATAACCGACGAAATCCCCTGCGACAGGGTCGCCATCACGCTTTGCCCGAAAGGGATATAAAGCGCGAAAGCCGCCATGAAGAGCTGCAGGGCAAATGCCGCCACAACAGTACGCGGGGAGATGGAGCGACGATTGGTCGACAGGAGAACAGCGATAACGAGCAGGACAAGAATCCCGAGGACGGCGATCAAAGGCGGGCTCCCCATGCGGCAGGCAATTTGATTTTGCCCGACTATGGGGAGAGAGACCGCCGCTGGCAAGTCATGGATTCAGGGACCGGTTATCAACGCCCCTCTTATTTGGGCGTGTCGCCGGTCTCCGCTTCTTCCTTCTTCTCGGCTTCCTGCTTCTTCTTCAGCTTCGACAACAGGTCGAACGCGGTGCCAAGCACAGCGGCCCCCGGCGCCTTGTCGCTGGTATCCTGTTTGTCGGTCGCTTCCAGTTCCTTGAACACGCCCGAACGGAAGCGCCGCTCGATATCCGACAGCACCAGTTTTTCCAGCGACCGGCTGGAGAAGGACGAAACCGGCGCATTCATCGGCCCCTTGTAGGAAACCGGCATCGGGGCCGCATCCTTGGGTTCGGTCATTGCAAGCTCGCCCTTGAGGTCCAGAAGCTGGTCCACAAGGTTCGCCTGTCCGTCCAGATGGAGTTTGCCCCAACCGCCCGAGGCCTCGAAATTCTCGATCAGCGCCGTACCGCCATCGACCGAGAAACTGGCCTTGAGGCCGGAATAGTCGGTCGTGCCTGTTCGTAGCCGCTGCCCGATCAGGCCAAGGAAGGCCTGCCCGCTTTTGGCGTTGCGGATATCTTGGATAAGCCCGTTGATCGCCATGAATTTGAGCGCGCCCGACGAGGCATCGATGGAGCCTGTGCCTTTCAGCGTTTTTAGGATCGATTTCATGTCGCTGCCACGCGCCGTCAGATCAAGCGAGACCTTGGCCGAGCCATCGATCACCGAGGAAAGCCCGCTGGAGACCAGCGCCCCGGCGATGTCTATAAGGTCGGCATCAAGCTTGATGACCATCCGCGGCTTCTTGCCGTTGCCAAGAACGAACTGTCCGGCGAGCGGTTTGGCGTTCAGCATTGCCTTGTCACCGAAATTGAGGCGCGAGCCCCTGTCGTTGAACACGACCCGCGCGTTCGGCGCACTCATGCGCTGGCCCTTGTAGCTGATATCGGTGAGCGCAAGGCTGATATTGCCCGTGTAGGGGCTGGCCGGTTCATTCGCTTCCGGGGTGGCCGCCTTGGCACTGCCGTCGTCTTCGGGGATCAGGCCATCAAGCGCCCAGTTTGCGGCCTTGACGGCGCCGGAGATACGCTGCTGCCCGTCGATCCGCACCGAACCGCCGAGCGTTGACGGCCCGTTTTTCAGGTCCATGTCGCGCATTTCCATGCCGCCATCCGCCGTCATGCCAAGCGTTGCCTTGGCCGACAGGGGCTGGTTGGGCGCGGGCAGGGCCATATCAAGGCCAAAGGCCTTCAGGGCCTCGGTGGCTTTGGAATGCTCGAACGACAGGTCATAGGTACCGCTGCCATCGGCTGCCGCCGAGCCCGAAGCCACAATCTTGCCACCTGCAACAGACCCGCCAACGCGCAGCTTGTAGGGCGCCGCGGCCCCTTCCTGGGATACAGCATAGGTGAGCTTCGCTGGCAGTTGCCGTGCGCCTGCCCAGCCATAAAGGGCAACAGCTGGTGCTAGGTCGGGATGTTCGGCATTGCCCTGGATATCGAGGCGGTCAAGGCCGTCACCGGCCGCATTCAGGGCAAGCGCGCCGGATGCGTCCACCTTCGTGCCGGGTGCACCGGCAAGGGCTGCACTCATGCGCATTTTGTCGAGCGGGCCGCTCAGCGTTACGTCACCGGTCAGCGCATTCAGTTTCAGGGCATCCACCAGCGGCGCGCTATCGGGTGCGAAGGCGGTGAAAACGCTGACCGGGAAATTCACCGGCGAGGCCTTCAGGTCCGCCGTCCAGCTTTTCTCGTCACCGCGCAGCGATCCGACGAGCGCGAGGCTGCCACTGCCCGATGCGAAGCGGGCATTCAGCCCATCGATCCGGCCCGCCGCTGCCTTTGCAGCAAGGCGCATGTCCTTCACGGCTTGCCCCTGCCAAATCATGCTGCCAACGGCGATATTGATATCGCTGCCAGCACTGCCGAGCGGCTTCAGTGCTTCTGCGAGCGTCTTGGCAAGTGGTTCCGATGTGCCTTCACTTGCCGGCACTGCTGGCAGGTAGGCGTCCAGATTGAGCGTATCCATATTGAGGTTCAGCCGCGCAAGGCTGCCATCGGCACGCCCGGCGGCGGCACCTGTGAAGCTGGTGGTATCCAGCTTGCCCGCAAGGTCATCAACCCGCCAACCGCTGGTGCCATAGCCAAGGCGCCCGTCAACACTCGCCGTCGCCAGCCGCCCGGCCGGTACATTTTCAAGCACGATGCCTGCCGATTTCAAAAGCGTCGGCAGGCTGCCGGTTTCAGCCTTCAGGTTGGTGGCAAGGCTGCCATCGGCAAGCTTGTACTGCCCGCGCGATACCACGACAGTCGTCGCCCCCGGCAGCAGGGCCTGCACCTTGGGCAGGCTGACGCCGTCCGCCACGAAATCAATCTGGCCTTCAACGCGCTGCGCCAGTGCGTCACCCGATTTGATGCCCTCAACGCTGAACTCGACTGCACCGCGCAGCGGCCAGTCGCTGCTGGCGGGCGCATCCGAGGTAACCGGAGTTGCATCCGCCCAGTCGGCCATGTCGATGATGCCAAGCCCGACCGAACCGCCAAGGCGCTGTGTATCGCCGGGCACAAGGGTGAGGTCGAACCGGCCACGGGTGCTGCCGGCCTGCAGGTCACGGCCCGCCAGCTTCATCAGCTTGTCGTTGCCATCGATCTGCACATCCAGCGCCCAGGGCTTGGCCGGGCCTTTCACGGCTTCGCCCTGCCCTGCGGCCAGCATCAGGTCATTGACGAAAGCGAACAGGTCGTCGCCGCCCGCTTCCATCCGGCCCGTGATGCCGCCCGATGCCTCGATCTGCCCGGAAAGCGTGGCGGAACCACCCTTGAGCGATACTTTCAGCCGCCCGGCGCGATCCCCCTTCGCCTTGCCGGGGCGCAACCTTCCTTCAATATCGATGGGCCGCTCGGCGACCTTCAGGCTGCCATCGAAATCAAGCGGGCCATCCGGGAGCGTGCCTTCAAGGTCAAGGTCGATATCGTTGATGACGGTCGGCGGCGCGCCTTGCGGCTCCAGCGTCACGCGGCCATCCCGAAGGGCGAGCTTGCCGATGGACAAGGGCGATGCCTCACCCTCCTCTGCCGGCACTTCAGCTTCAGCCGACGCCGGCCAGCCTTTCAGGCCCCATGCGCCGTCCTTGTCCTCGGCCAGCGTGACGGCAACACCTTCAAGATCAAGCCGACCGACTTCAAGCGTGCCGGTCAGCAGCGGCACGAGGCTGGCATTGGCGGCGATACGATCCGCCACTGCCACCAGCTTGGTGGAATCACCGCTGGTGCCCATGCCCTTCGGCCAGACCTCGACGCCTTCCACCGAAACGGCAGGGCGCGGCAGCAGGGAAACAGCCACCCGGCCGTTGAGGATCACATCCATATCAAGCGCGTCGCTCGCGAGCCCGGCGATACGGCCACGATACTGGTTCCAGTCCATGAAACTGAGGACGACAGAAGCAATGACGACAAGCCCCACAAGGCCGCCCGCCACCCACATGCTTATCTTCGCCAGTCTGCCCTGTTTCACGTCTGAACCCTCGTCACTGTTGCCTGAAATCCGGTGTCTGCACCCTGCCCTCTAGCCGGCACATCCATTTGATTGGAGTAGCAATCGAATTTGGCAAGCATATGGCGGAAAAAGCTGGCCTGTCCATGTTGACGACAGTCACTTAACTGTTAGGATCGCCGAAACAATCCTAGCCTTCCCCCGAGATGAATTCCGCTGCCCGCCCGTGGCACGGCACTGCGTCTCTTTACCCGACCGCCGATCGGAAATTTGATGAAGTCACACACCCTGCACCAGCTGACCGACCACCGGGGCCGCAAAATCCTGATGACGCGCTGGACACGGCGTATTCTGTTCGTGCTGGGCGGGCTTGCGGTGGGCGCTGCAGCCGTTGCCATGGCGGTGATCGCGGACGAGGCCTATGCAGTGTTTGATGGCATCCATAAATCCTGGCCCGTCATCGCCTATCTGCTGCCGCCGGTCGGGTTCGGCTTCATCACGGCTGTCACCATCCGCTTCTTCCCGCTTGCCAAGGGCAGCGGTATCCCGCAGGTGATCGCCGCGCGCCGCCTGAAGGACCCTGAGCTGCGCAAGCGCTTCGTTTCGCTGCCTGCAGCCTTCGGCAAGGTCGTCCTTCTGGGCGTCGGGCTCCTGTGTGGCGCCTCTATCGGCCGTGAGGGGCCGACCATTCAGGTGGGGGCCGCCATCATGCTCGCCTTCGGGCGCTTCAGCCCGCGCCGCCAGCCGGGGCTGCTGCTGGCAGGCTCTGCCGCCGGGGTTGCTGCCGCCTTCAACGCACCGCTCGCCGGGATCGTTTTCGGGATCGAGGAGATGAGTCGCTCCTTCGAGGTCCGCACCTCCGGCCTCATACTCGGCACCGTGATCGCCGCCGGCCTCACCTCGCTCGCCATCGTCGGGCATTATGCCTATTTCGGGCATTCGACCGCCATCCTGCCCATCGGGCCTTCCTGGATCGCGGTTGGTGTGGCCGGTGTCGTCTGCGGGCTCGCGGGCGGGCTGTTCAGCCGTATCCTTGCCCTCTTCGCGCGCGGTGTGCCCGGCGTATTCGGCGGCTGGATCAAGGCGCACCCGGTGATGTTCGCTGTTCTTTGTGGTGGTGGGGTCAGCCTCTGCGGGCTGGTCAGTGGCGGCAGCATCTTCGGCACAGGTTACGAGGAAGCCCGGTCGATCATCGACGGCGAAGCGCATCTGTCCCCGCTCTTTGGTCCTGCCAAGCTGGCGGCCACCGCGCTTTCCTCCATCAGTGGCATCCCTGGCGGCCTCTTTTCGCCGTCCCTTGCTGTTGGCGCCGGGATAGGGGCCGACCTGCACTGGCTGATGCCTGATGTGCCGATCAGCACGCTCGCGATCCTTTGCATGGCGGCCTACCTTTCAGGCGTCGTTCAGGCGCCCATCACCTCCTTCGTGATCGTTTCGGAAATGACCGATAATCACGCCCTTGTCTTGCCCATCATGCTGTGCTGTCTGATCGCGACGGGTGCGTCGAAGCTGATCGTGAAGGAAGGTATCTACCAGATTCTGGCCGAACTTTTCCTCGCCAGAATCCAAACCACTGAAGAGCCCGCGAAAAGCGGCTGAATGGCGCTTGGCCTGATGCAGCAGCGGGTGCTATAGACCGGCCATGACCAATGATCCCTTCGACCTCAGCGACTGGGCGAACGATGCACCGCCGCCCGCCCCCACGCCCCTGAATGTACCGCAGGCAGGCGGCGAACCCGCTTATCTGAAGGGCCTCAATCCGCCGCAGCGTGAAGCCGTACTGGCGACAGACGGCCCGCTTCTGGTGCTCGCCGGCGCCGGTACCGGCAAGACCCGCGTGCTGACCACCCGCCTTGGTCACCTGATGGCGGACGGCCTCGCCGCGCCCTGGAACATTCTGGCCGTGACCTTCACCAACAAGGCCGCTCGCGAGATGCAGGACCGGGTCGCCCGCGTGATCGGCGCACCCACCGAAGGCATGTGGATCGGCACCTTCCATTCGATCTGCGTGCGAATCCTTCGCCGCCATGCCGAACTTGTAGGGCTGCAATCCAATTTCTCGATCCTCGATACCGATGACCAGATCAGGCTTCTGAAGCAGCTGACGTCGGTCGAGAATATCGATGACAAACGCTGGCCCGCCCGCCAGCTGGCCGCTCTCATCGACCGCTGGAAGAACAAGGCCCTGACACCTGACCGTGTCCCGAACGGCGAAGCGCAGGCCTTTGCGAACGGCCTTGGCGCCAAGCTTTACCGTGCCTATCAGGACCGCTTGAAAACGCTGAATGCCTGCGATTTCGGTGACCTGATGATGCATGTGATTACGATCTTCCAGGCCTACCCCGATATCCTCAACCGCTATCATGCGCAGTTCCGCTACATCATGGTGGATGAGTATCAGGATACGAACGTCGCCCAGTATCTATGGCTGCGGCTTCTGGCGCGCGGGCACAATAATATCTGCTGCGTGGGGGATGACGACCAGTCGATCTATGGCTGGCGCGGGGCCGAGGTTGGTAACATCCTGCGCTTCTCGGAAGATTTCCCCGGCGCAAAGATCGTGCGGCTGGAACAGAATTACCGCTCCACCGGCCATATCCTTGCGGCTGCGTCCAGCCTGATTGCCTCGAACGAGGGCCGGCTTGGCAAGACGCTCTGGACCGACGCGGGCGAAGGCGATGCCGTACGGGTGCGCGGCGTGTGGGACGCGCCCGAAGAAGCCCGTTCCATCGGTGACGAAATCGAAGCCCTGCAGGTGAAGGGCGAGCCCCTGAAGGAAATCGCCGTGCTGGTGCGCGCCGGTTTCCAGACTCGCGAGTTCGAGGAACGCTTCATCACGCTCGGCCTGCCTTACCGTGTGATCGGTGGCCCGCGTTTCTATGAGCGTGCCGAGATCCGCGACGCCATGGCCTATCTGCGTGTCATCGCGCAGGAAAGCGACGATCTGGCGTTCGAGCGGATTGTGAACCTGCCCAAACGCGGCCTTGGCGAAACCAGCCTGCAAAAGGTGCATGCGCTGGCGCGTGAGCGGGGCATTCCCCTTACCCGCGCCGGGCGCCTGATCTGCGGCATGGAAGACGGCCTTCGCGCCGCCGCCCGCACATCCCTGACCCGCCTTCTGGATGATTTTGACCGCTGGCGCGAGATTCTGGGGACGACCAGCCACACCGAACTTGCCGAAATCGTCCTTGAGGAATCAGGCTATACCGAGATGTGGCAGAAGGACAAATCACCCGAAGCCCCGGGCCGCCTTGAAAACCTCAAGGAACTTGTCTCCGCGATGGGGGATTTCGAGAATCTCGGTGGCTTCCTTGAACATATCTCGCTCGTGATGGAAAACAGCAACAACGACAGCGCCGACAAGATCACGGTGATGACGCTGCACGCCGCCAAGGGGCTGGAGTTCGACAATGTCTTCCTGCCCGGCTGGGAAGAAGGCATTTTCCCGAGCCAGCGCACGCTGGATGAAAGCGGCGTGAAGGGGCTGGAGGAAGAACGGCGGCTCGCCTATGTGGGCCTCACCCGTGCCCGCCAGCGCGCGTGGGTCTATTATGCCGCCAACCGGCAGGTCTTCGGCCAGTGGCAGACAAGCCTGCCGAGCCGCTTTGTGGAAGAACTGCCTGATCAACATACCGAGGTGGAAGCGGCACAGGGTTTGTACCGCTCCCGTTACGAACGTACCGGCGGCTGGAACAGCGACTGGACCTTCGCCGAACAGCCCGAACAAAAAGGCACGGGCTACGGCCCCGGCTGGCAGCGCGCCCGCGAATGGCGGCAATCGCAAACCGCAAGCGACAAGCCCGTTGTGCGCAAGATCGCCGGTGCCCGCGCCGGCGGCGCCACCTTCAGTGCGGCGAAGAAAGCCGAGACCAAAACGGTCAGCGACTTTGCGGTGGGCGAGCGCGTCTTCCACGAGAAATTCGGCTATGGCACGGTCGAAGATGTGGAAGGCAACAAGCTACTTGTCGATTTCGAGAAAGCCGGCGCCAAGCGCGTGATGGACAATTTCATAAGCCGGGCCTGACCCCGGGATTACACCCTTCGAGACGCCCTTCGGGCTCCTCAGGGTGAACGGAACCGAATATACCGTTCGGTCTGAGGAGCGGCAAAGCCGCGTCTCGAAGACCGGGACACCTGAAAAGGACAAAGAAGATGAGCGACGATACGGTCTGGTGCATTTCGGGCGAACTGCCGCGCGACAAGGCGGAAGCCCTTGAATATGTGGTGGAGATTGCGGCCGACCGGGTGGAGATGATCCCCCCGACCGTGACCTCGTTCGAAGTGGAAGACGGCAAGGTCTGGATGACCCAGATGTTTTTCGTGGGTGAACCGGAGCCCGATCTCGTCGCCGCCATCCTTGCC
Source organism: Gimibacter soli (assembly GCF_028463845.1). Taxonomy (NCBI): domain Bacteria; kingdom Pseudomonadati; phylum Pseudomonadota; class Alphaproteobacteria; order Kordiimonadales; family Temperatibacteraceae; genus Gimibacter; species Gimibacter soli. The sequence continues at coordinate 2,966,441 of NZ_CP116805.1, forward strand.
GAAGCCGAGCTTGCCGACTGGGCCTATGAAAGCGAGCCCGTGGAAGACCGCGACTGGGTAAGCGAAAGCCAGCGCCTTCTAGCCCCCGTCCGCGAAGGCCGCTTCTTTGTGTATGGCAGCCACGATGCCGACAAGGCACCGGATGATACCGTCAACCTGCTGATCGAGGCGGGCCAGGCGTTCGGCACCGGCCAGCATGAAACCACGTCCTGCTGCCTTGCGCTCATTGATGCGCTGGGTACTGAAGGTTATGCGCCGGCTACCGTCCTCGATCTCGGTACCGGCTCGGGCGTCCTTGCCCTTGCCGCCCACCGCGTGTGGGAAGACGCCCGCGTGGTAGCAAGCGATATCGACCCCATCGCGGTTGAAGTGGCGGTTGAGAATCTTGCCGTGAATCGGGCGATTGAAAGGGGAATCGGGGAAGACCGGCCCGGCATCGCGCCGCTGGTGGCTGACGGGCTTGATGCCCCTGCCTTTGCCGAGGAAGGGCCGTTCGACCTTGTTACTGCCAATATCCTGGCAGCCCCCCTGATCTTCCTCGCGCCCGGCATTGCGGGCGTTACGGCCAAGGGCGGCAAAGTGATCCTGTCGGGCATCCTGCAAACACAGGCCGATGAGGTGCTGGCGGCTTATGTGGCCGAAGGCCTTACCCTCGAGAAAAAACTGGAGCGCGGCGATTGGGCCGCGCTCCAGCTTGCTCGGAACTAGAATTCAGTCGGACGGGCGAGACAGAACCCCTTGGGAAGGGGGGGAGGGGGAGGGTTGGAGCCCTGCCTCGCGCCGTCCGTTGGGCAGAAACCTGCTTAGTGCGCGTAGGCACCGCCACCAAGCGACGTCGGGCGGGTGATCCGCACCATGCGCGCCGTCTTGGCATAAACCGACTGGATGTCGTTCACGATCTCGCCAACCGTCGGGCGACGCAGCGTGCGCATCTGGCCCTTGGCTACCATCAGCGCGAAGAAGGCGCCGTCGGTGTCGCCCGTGGGCTCCAGCGCGGCCAGTTGCGCTTTGATGGTGCCGACTGCTTCGCGAACCATGTCGATGGCCGGGGCGAAGGTCGGACGGTGTGCGGGTGCCATGCCCTTCAGGGCCAGCATGTCCATGAACGGGGTCTCGTACGAGAGTTTCTCTTGTGCTGCCAACAGTGCCATTTTTCTTCTCCGTAACACTTTAACCGGCAACAGTGTCGCGCCCCTGTGGCGCCGATCGCTGTCATTCTGGTTGTTTCGTGACGTTTATGTAACGCCGTTAACCCTGTCGGAGTAGTAGGGTAAAAAGCAAACGAGCCATGCGTCAAACGCATGACTGTTGCGGTGCACACAATACAGAATATGGCAGCTTTGGGGCGGAAGCAGGCTTAGCGGATGGCAATGATGCCAAGCAGCGTGGCCAGCAGCAGAAGCCAGAACAGCATGCCTGTCAGCACATAGGGCTTGGCCAGCCGGCGTTCGAACCATTCGCGCGGGCGCAGGCCACGGGCCAGGAACACCGCAAGGCCGGAAAGGTTAACGCACACGACGTTAACGCCGAGAAGGAGAAGCGCGCTCATCCCCAGCCGCATTTCCCCCGCGCCCCACAGGAAGCCGGCGGTGGCCGCGGGCGGCAGCAAGGCCACAGCCACCATCACGCCCACAAGGTTGGTGGAAAGGCCGGAGGTCAGCGACAGGACACCGGCAATCCCCGAGGCAGCCGCCAGCACAACGGCAGCGATGCCGACCTCGGTGCGGGCCATCAGTTCGTGCGACTGCGGCACCCCGCCCCACGCCCAGCCGGTGAAGGCCGCGATGGCGAGCGCCACCGCCATGCCAACGAAGGCAGTTTTGGCCGCCTGTTTCATCAGCGCCTTGTCGCCCTGCGATGTGCCGAAGGCAAAGGCAAGGTTTGGCCCCAGAAGCGGCGCGATCACCATGGCGCCGATCACCACGGCCACATTGTCCTGGATAAGCCCGATCAGCGCCACAAGGGTGGAGAGGACCGTGAGGATCAGATAATTCTGGTTGATCGTCGCCCCCGCGTTGAGCTTCTGGTAAAGCTCCTCCCGCGTGTCGACTGCCCCTTCGGTTTCAATCGCCGGGATGGAGGCATCAACCGGCATGATCACGATACGGGCGTAATCCGACATATCGAGGATAGCGTAAAGCTTGTCGATCAGCTTCTGCCGTCCCTCGCCCGGCGCCAGCATGGAATAAAGCGCGAGACCATCCTCGAACGTCTCTTCCTTGCGGAAGGAGACGGCGCCGAATTCGCGGGCGTGCTTCCTGAGGGTTTCTTCGGTCGCGACCGGTGCGGTGATTTCAAGTTTCTTGATCGACATATCCGCCCCCTATTCTCGTGCCCCATGACCCTCACGGATCAGGGCCGTCAGGTCAAGCGCCGACAAGGGCCAGCCATTCGTCTTCCGATATGACCTTCACGCCGTGCTTTTCGGCGTCCTTGAGTTTCGACCCCGCCCCCGGCCCCGCGACCACGAGGTCGGTTTTCTTGGAAACCGAGCCCGAAACCTTGGCACCAAGCGCCTCGGCGCGGGCCTTGGCTTCGTTGCGGGTCATTTTCTCCAGCGAACCGGTAAAGACGACCGTTTTGCCCGAAACCGGACTGTCGGTTGCCTGTGCCTCCACCGGCTTCACCGAAAGCTCGGCGATCAGGTCAGCCACGACCTTCCGGTTGCGTTCGTCATGGTAAAAGTCTTCAAGGCTCAGAACCGCATCAACCCCGATACCATCCAGCGCCATCAGGTCGCGGTTGTGCTGTTCCAGTGCGGCAACGGCTGCAGTCGGGAGCAGCACGTCTTCGCTGAAACGATAGCCCTTGTTGGCGGTAAACAGCAGAAGCGCGTTCGAGGCTTCACGCGCATCCTCGATCATCAGTATCTTCTGCAGGCCTTGCAGCTTGCTCGATTCCATGACCGCCTTGATGAGATCGAGCGCTTCCTGCTCGCCAATCGCAGCCACCATCTGCTGGCGGAATTCCTCGGCCCTGTTCAGCCAGTCGACCATCGCGGCAGGCGTTTCAAAGTGCCGGGCGAAAATCTTGGCGGTTTCCGAGCCGATGGACGGAATGCCGAGGGCAAAGATCATGCGGTGGAAATCGACGGCGCGGCGCTCCTCGATCGCGGCCATCAGGTTTTCAACCGATTTGTCGCCGAAGCCGTCCATCATCAGAAGCTCGGCCTTGTGCGATTTCAGGCGGAAGATATCGGCGGGGCTATCGAGCCAGCCACGCCCGAGGAAGGCTTCCACCTGCTTGTCGCCAAGCCCCTCGATATCGAAGGCATTGCGGCTGACGAAATGCTTCAGGCGCTCGGCGCGCTGGGCCTTGCAGGTGAGACCACCGGTGCAGCGCACCACCACATCCTCGCCTTCGGCAAGTGCGGGACTGCCACACACCGGGCAGTGTTCGGGGAAGATGAAGGGCCTGGCTTCAGCCGGGCGCTTCTCGGCCACCACTTTCACCACTTGCGGGATCACATCGCCGGCGCGCTGGATGACGACCGTATCGCCGATCCGTACATCCAGCCGGGCAATCTCGTCGCGGTTATGCAGCGTGGCGTTCGAGACAATCACCCCGCCCACGCCGATGGGCTCCAGCTTGGCAACAGGCGTCAGCGCCCCGGTGCGCCCCACCTGGATATCGATATCCTTCAGGATCGTCATCGCCTGCTCGGCCGGGAATTTGTGGGCGATGGCCCAGCGCGGCGCACGGGCGACCATGCCAAGACGGGCCTGCCAATCCAGCCGGTCGATCTTGTAAACCACCCCGTCGATATCATAATCGAGCGTGGCGCGGGCTTCGCCGATCTTGCGGTAATGCGCCAGCGCGCCAGCTGCATCCTCCACCCGCACCATCAGCGGATTGACCTTGAAACCCCAGCGCTTGAAGGCCTCCACGGCCTCCATCTGCGTATTGAAGGTGAGCGTTGAAATCTCACCCCAGGCATAGGCGAAAAACTCGAGCGGACGGGATGCCGTGATCGTGGCATCCTTCTGCCGAAGCGACCCTGCCGCCGCATTGCGCGGGTTGGCGAATATCTTGCCGCCCGAGACTTCCTGCGCCGTATTCAGCGCCAGAAAGTCGGCCTTGGACATATAGACCTCGCCCCGCACTTCAAGCACATCGGGCCAATCCGTGCCGGCAAGGCTTTGCGGAATGCTTTTGATGGTACGGGCATTGGCCGTGACATTCTCGCCCACCGTGCCATCGCCGCGGGTTGCGGCCTGCACCAGTTCGCCGCGCTCATAGCGCAGCGCCAGCGACAAGCCGTCGATCTTCGGCTCGGCCGTCATCGCAACGGCAATCGTGTCATTGAGGCCGAGGAAGCGCCGCACGCGGGCGACAAATTCGGTGACATCCTCGTCCGCGAACGCGTTTTCGAGCGACAGCATGGGCCGCTTGTGCGTCACTTTTTCAAACCTGCCGCTGGTGGGCGCCACGCCCACCCTCAGGCTCGGGCTGTCCGCCAGCCGGATCTCGGGGAAGCGGGCCTCGATGGCGTCGTTGCGGCGCTTGAGGGCGTCATAGTCGGCGTCCGAAATCTCGGGATCATCCTCGCCGTGATAGAGCGCGTCGTGACGGGCGATTTCATCGGCCAGCCGCTGCAGTTCCGCCTTCGCTTCGCTTCTGGTCAGGTGCTCGACGGGGATATCGAATAGTCCGGGCATTCTTCTCAAACCGCTTCCAGAAGCCGGTCAGCCGCCGCGCGGGCTTCCGGCGTGATCTCGGCGCCCGCCAGCATGCGGGCCACTTCCTCGCGGCGTTCCTCGATGGCGAGCGGCACAACGCTGGTGCGGGTGCCGCCAGCCACGTCCGCCTTCTCGATGCGGAAATGCAGGCCGCCACGTGCCGCCACTTGCGGGCTGTGGGTCACGACCAGCACCTGCGCCTCGATGGACAGGCGCTTCAGGCGTTCGCCCACCGCATCAGCCGTGGCGCCACCGATACCGCGGTCGACCTCGTCAAACACCATGGTCGGCGCGCTGGAGCCTTTGGCGAGCACGACCTTGAGCGCGAGAATGAACCGGGCTAGCTCCCCGCCCGACGCAATCTTCACCAGGGGGCCAAAGGGCGTGCCGGGGTTGGTCTTCACCTCAAAGGCCACGCTGTCGCCGCCCGCTGCCCCCCAAAGATGCTCGGGCAATGCTTCAATCGCCGTATGGAACTGGGCTTTCTCGAGCTTCAGGGGCGGCAGTTCCGCCATCACGGCGGCATCAAGTGCTGCCGCTGCCTTTTGCCGGCGCGCGGAAAGGCCGGTTACCTTGGCCTTCAGGGCGGCGCGCGCTGCCGTTACCCTGCCTTTTGCGGCAAGCACGGCTTCATCACCAGCATCAAGGGCCGCGAGCTTTGCCTGCAGGCGTTCCTTCAGCCCGGGCAAGTCACCCGCAGGGCAGCCATGCTTGCGGGCCAGCCGCCGGATTTCGAACAGGCGTTCCTCGATCCGTTCAAGCGCTGCGGGGTCAAATTCCAGATCGGCCTGCAGGGCTTCAAGGCCCGCGACCGCTTCGCCAAGCTCGATGGCGGCGCGGTCAAGCGCAGCGCTCACGGGTTCAAGCCGCGCGGCCAAGGGACCATCCTGCCGCAGCATCCGGCGCAGCACCCCGCGCACAGTGGCGTCCACGCCGCCGTCTTTCGTCAGTTCGCTGTGGAACGTGCCAAGCTCTTCCATCAGCTTCTCGCCCTGCATCATCAGGGCGCGGTCTTCATCCAGCTTTTCTTCCTCGCCGGGCTCGGGGTCGAGCGAGACAAGCTCCTCGACCGCATGACGCAGGAAATCCTCGTCGCGGCGTGCTTCGACGAGCGAGGCTTCAGCCTCCGAGAGGACGTCTTCTTCGGCGCGGAGCGTTTCGTAGGCAGCCGCCACTTCGGCCCGCGCCTCGGCATTGCCGGCGAAGGCATCCAGAAGATCGCGGTGGGCGGCAGGGTCCAGAAGGCCACGATCATCATGCTGGCCGTGGATTTCCACAAGAAGGGTGCCGATCTCGGCGAGCAGCGTCTGGCTCACCGGCTGGTCATTCACCCACGCACGACTGCGGCCATCGGTGGTGATCTGGCGGCGCAGGATCAGCTGGCCGTCGCCGTGATCCATGCCATTATCCGCAAGACGCTCGCAGGCGGCGTGATCGGGGGTGAGGTCGAAAGCGGCGGTCACGCTGCCCTGCTCGGCCCCCTGCCGCACCAGCGCGCGGTCGGCGCGGGCGCCAAGGGCAAGCCCCAGGGCATCAAGAAGGATGGATTTACCGGCGCCGGTTTCCCCGGTCAGCACGTTTAGCCCGGCTCCAAGCGCGAGGTCGAGCCGGTCGATCAGGACAATATCGCGAATACTGAGGTTCGCCAGCATTGCCGCCTCCCCCTCACGCGTGCCGCGTCAGAACGGCCACAGTTTGCTGAGCCAGCTTCCTTCGTGCACTTCCGGCTCCAGTGACTGGTTGTTCAGAAGCGAATAGGAATAACGGTACCATTTGTTGCCCGGGAAGTTATGGCCGAGCACGGCAGCCGCCATCTGGGCTTCCGGATAGATACCAAGCGCCAGATAGCATTCCACCAGCCGGTGCAGCGCTTCGGGCGTATGGCTTGTCGTCTGGAAATTCTCGATCACGTTGCGGAAACGGATCGCCGCCGACAGATATTCCTTACGCTGCATGTAGAAGCGACCGACTTCCATGTCCTTGCCTGCAAGGTGGTCACGGGTCAGGTCGATCTTCAGTTTCGCATCGCGCGCATAGTCCGTATTGGGGAAACGACGGACCACCTCGGTCAGCGCATCAAGCGCCTTCTGGGTCTGGTCCTGGTCGCGGCCCACGTCGCTGATCTGCTCGTAATAGCTGACGGCAATCAGATAATAGGCATAAGGCGCACCGCGGTTACCCGGGTGCAGCTGCAAGAAGCGCTGCGCCGCAAGGACCGCGTCGTCATATTTGTTGGCCATATAGGCAGAATAGGCCGCCATCAGCTGTGCGCGGCGGGCCCAGACGCTGTAGGGGTGCTGGCGTTCGGTCTCGTCGAAAATGGCGGCTGCCTGCCGGTATTGTTTCCGGTCCAGCCGGTCCTGCGCGAGGTTGTAAAGCACTTCCACATCGCGGGCGATATAGGTGTCTTCATCCTTGCCACCGCAGGCGGAAAGCGCCACCAGACACCCCGCGAGACATGCAAGTTTCAGCCGTTTCATCGCCATACCAGTCACTTCCCCTCGCCGCGACACCAGTCTTCCATTGCCGCAGGTAGAATTATAAATATAATTTTCAACCATCGCGCACAGGAGAAGTCCTGCGCAAAATGAAGGCCGGGTCATCCTCTAGCACAGGTCCGGCGGCCCAGCCAACGACGAATCGCCCCTTACCGCACGAGGATTGAGTATGAGCAGGAAGAGCGAAGAAAGCGGCGAAATCATGACCGCCGACACACCCCTGGAACGCGCCGCCATGATCGACGCGCAGGTTGCCGCACGTCTCGCCGAAGCACGGCGCGACCAAGGCCTCAGCCTAAGCGCCCTCGGGCAGGCCGCAGGCGTCAGTTACCAGCAGATCCAGAAGTATGAAAACGGCCGGAACCGTATCAGTTGCGGCATGCTTTCAGTGCTCGCCGGGTTTCTGGAAAGACCCATCGAATGGTTCTTCGACGCCGCAGAAAGCACAAGGGCGCCGGATAAACCCAGCGCCCCTGACCCGATCGACAAGGCAATCGGTGAATTGCTTATGGCTGTCCGCCAGTCGCGGTACGGTCGTCGTCAGGCCGGCAGCTGACCGCGCACCAGCGCGTCATAATCGAACATCAGCGATTTGGTGATCTCGCCAACTTCGAACTTGAAGGGCCCGATTTCCGAAAGCGGGGTCACTTCTGCTGCCGTCCCGGTCAGGAATGCCTGCTCGAAGCCTTCCATCTCGTCCGGCATGATGGCACGTTCGATGACTTCGATGCCGCGGCGGCGGGCCAGATCGATCACCGACCGGCGGGTGATGCCATCAAGGAAGCAATCGGGCTTCGGCGTATGGATCTTGCCGTCCTGCACGAAGAAGACATTGGCGCCGGTCGCTTCGGCCACCTGGCCGCGATAGTCATACATCAGCGCGTCGTCATAGCCCTTGGCTTCCGCCGCATGCTTTGAAAGCGTGCAGATCATGTAAAGGCCCGAAGCCTTTGCAGCGGTCGGCGCGGTATCCGGGGCCGGACGGCGCCACTGGGCGATATCAAGCCGCAGGCCGCGCAGGCGTGCTTCCGGCGAGAAATAGGACGGCCATTCCCAGCAGGCAATCGCCGCATGGATCGTGTTCTTCTGGGCGGCCACACCCATCATCTCGCTGCCGCGCCAGATGATCGGGCGGAAATAGCAATCCTTGTAGCCCGCCTTGTTCATCACTTCATAGCAGGCGTCATTGATCTCTTGCTGCGTGAAAGGCACCTTCATGCCCAGAAGCTCGGCCGACTTGAACAGCCGCTCGGTATGTTCTTTCAGCTTGAAGATGGTGCCATTGTAGGCGCGCTGGCCTTCGAAGACCGCACTGCCGTAATGCATGGCATGCGTGAGCACATGGACCTTGCAATCACGCCAGGGGCGCATCTCGCCGTCCATCCAGATCCAACCGTCCCGATCATCATAGGGCGCCGTGCTCATTTTAGTCTCCAACCACTGAATTTAAAAGAAAAGTTCGTTTTCGGCTTGCCCGACGTAACATTATGTCGCATATATGTCAACAACACTGACATATGCCGAAGACGTTTTTTCAGCAAGAGGGCACATCCAGACCATGACACCGCGAAAAATTCCGCAATCGAATCTGTACCTTCGGGAAGAGGAACTGCGGCGTGGTATCGAGCTTCTGTATTTCGCCTACCGGGACTTCACGCGCGACCCGGACGAGATCCTTGCCAAATCACGATTCGGGCGGGCCCATCACCGGGTCCTCTATTTCGTCGGCCGCAGCCCCGGCATCACGGTTTCGGGGCTTCTTTCCATCCTTCGCATCACCAAGCAAAGCCTGTCGCGCGTGCTGGGCGAACTGGTGGAGCAAGGCTTTGTCCGCCAGGAAACCGGCACCGAGGATCGCCGCCAGCGGCTTCTGTACCTCACCGACAAGGGCGAGGCCTTCGAGCGCCAGCTGTTTGCAAGCCAGCGCGACCGTGTGGCTCGCGCCTACAAGATCGCCGGCCCCGAGGCCGTAGCGGGTTTCTGGGAAGTGCTCCTCAATATCGTGGACGATGACGAGCGCGACGCGGTTCTCAAGCATATCGAGAAATAGGCATCCTTCATTCTGGACCGGACGGTACTGGCTTGTTGCCCTGCCGTCGCCATGCTAAAGGGCAGCGCCAGAACAAACGAGGAGACTGATGCATGACCCTTGATCAGCGCCTGATCGACGGCTACCGACGCTTTCTCGAGACCGACTTCGAACGAGACCGCGAGCTTTATCACTCGCTCGCCGAAGAAGGCCAGACCCCCCATACACTTGTTATTGCCTGCTCTGACAGCCGTGTGCTGCCCCAGCACGTATTGGGTGCCGGACCGGGCGACATGTTCCTTGTCCGCAACGTAGCAGCCCTTGTGCCGCCCTTTGAGGACGACGCCGGTTACCACGGCACCAGTGCCGCCATCGAATTTGCGGTCACCAGCCTTGGCGTGAAGAACGTCATCGTCATGGGCCACGCCAAATGCGGCGGTGTCGGCTGCGTGGCGGATGGCAGCGTGACGGAAACAAGCTTCGTCGGCCGCTGGGTCCGCCCCTTGCGCGAATGGCTGCACCGCCATGACGACCTGATCCCGAAGAACCCCACGGCCCGTGCCCGCCTCCTGGAGCGCGCCGCGGTGCATCTGTCGGTCGAGAATCTGATGAGCTTCCCCTTCATCGCCGAGCGTGTCGCCGCCGGCACCCTGAATGTGGAAGGCCTGATCCTTGATATCTCGAACGGCGAGCTCCTGAAGGTCATCGCCAAGCCCGATGGTATCTTCGATGTGCAATCGGTGCTGAACGAAGGCTGAGGTCCCTCGCCTTTCAAACGATACGATACTCCTGAAAACGAAAAGGCCGCTCAAACGAGCGGCCTTCTCTTTTGTCTTGAAGCGTCAGAGCCCGACGATCAGTCGAACTCTTTGCCTTCCTTCACCGGCTTCCACACCTTCTTCATCGAGAAGTACAGGATGATGGTGAGCACCAGCAGGAACAGGATCACATGGAGACCCATCGAGTGGGACTGCTCGAGATGCGGTTCTGCAACGAAGGTCAGGAAGTTGACCACATCGCGGGCCAGCTGGTCCTGCGTGGCTTTGGTGCCGTCTTCATATTCGACGATATCGTCGGAAAGCGGCGAAGCCATGCCGATCTGGCCACCCTTGAAGTAAGGGTTGTAGCTTTTGCCCGGGGTCACCGACACGTCGGCCGGTGCATCCTCGTAGCCAGTCATCAGGCTATAGACATAGTTGGCACCGTCATGACGGGCCTTGACGATCAGCGACAGATCGGGCGGCAGAGCCCCGCCGTTCGAGGCGCGCGCGGCGTTCTCGTTGGCGAAGGGAGCCGGGATACCGTGCTGCGGCATGGCCTTGATCATGGTCGGCTCGCCGAACTCGTCGGGCTCGCCCGGGACTTCATACTCGGCGGCGAAAGCCTTGATCATGTCTTCTTCGTAGCCAAGCGCCGCAAGGTTGCGGAACTTGAAATACTTCAGGCTGTGGCACGAAGCGCAAACCTGTTTGAAGACCTGGAAACCACGCTGGGCCGAGGCGGTGTCGAAGGTCCCGAAGGGGCCTTCGAACTGCCATTCAACCTGCTTGGGGTGCGCCCCGGCAGCCGAAGCATTGGCCGCCATGGTCAGACCCGCAACCGCGGTCAGGGCAAGGGCAAAATTCTTGATCATTTTCATTTGTCCAATCCCCCCGCTCAGGCTTTTTTCACGCATGCCTTGGCGATGCTCTCGGGCAGAGGAAGTGTCTGCTCGATTTTGCCAAGAAGCGGCATGACCACCAGGAAGTGCAGGAAATAGTAAGCGGTGCCGATAAGGCCGACCAACGGCCAGATACCTTCAGGCTTCTTGCCGCCAACGATGGTGAGGATCACCATGTCGATGACGAGGAACCAGAAGAAGATGCGGTAGGTCGGACGGAACTTCGCCGAACGCACCTTGCTGGTGTCAAGCCACGGCAGTGCGAACAGGAGAAGGATCGAGCCGAACATGGCCAGAACGCCCAGAAGCTTTGCCGGGATGATCACGATATCGGTGAAAGGAATGCCGATATCGAACGTGATCGACCGCAGGATCGCGTAGAAGGGCAGGAAGTACCATTCGGGCACGATGCTGTCCGGGGTCACCATCGGGTCAGCCGGGATATAGTTATCCGGGTGGCCGAGCGCGTTCGGTGCATAGAACAGGAACAGGCTGAAGAAGATCAGGAACACGCCCACGCCGAACGCATCCTTCACTGTATAGTAAGGATGGAACGGGATCTTGTCGCCCTTGCCCTTGGCATCGATGCCGAGCGGGTTGTTCGAACCCGGCAGGTGCAGCGCCCAGATGTGCAGGATCACAACACCGGCAATCACGAACGGCAGCAGGAAGTGCAGGCTGAAGAAGCGGTTCAGGGTCGGGTTATCAACCGAGAAGCCACCCCACAGCAGGGTCACGATATAGTCACCCACCACCGGTATTGCCGAGAAGAGGTTGGTGATCACCGTGGCGCCCCAGAAGGACATCTGGCCCCAGGGCAGCACATAGCCCATGAAAGCGGTTGCCATCATCAGGAGGAAGATGACGAGGCCGAGCATCCAGATCATCTCGCGCGGGGCCTTGTAGGACCCGTAATAGAGACCGCGCAGGATGTGGATATAGACGGCGATGAAGAACATGGAGGCGCCGTTCGCATGCATGTAGCGAATGAGCCAGCCATAGTTCACGTCGCGCATGATGCGCTCGACGCTATCGAAAGCCATCAGCGTGTTCGGGGTATAGTGCATGGCAAGCACGACACCGGTCACGATCTGGATGACGAGGCAGAGCCCGGCGAGCGAGCCGAAGTTCCACCAGTAATTCAGGTTGCGGGGTGCGAGGTAGCCTGCACCGAGCGAACCATGGATGAGCGAGAAGATCGGCAGCCGGTCGTCAATCCATTTGACAACCGCGCTGTTCGTTTCAAACGCAGGTCCGTGAGCCATCTGGGCCTCCCTTAACCGATCTTGAGGACGGTATCGCTGGCAAAAGCATAGCTCGGAACTTCGAGGTTCCGGGGCGCAGGTCCTTTGCGGATACGGCCAGAGGTATCATAGTGCGAACCGTGGCAGGGGCAGAACCAGCCGCCGAACTCGCCGCGATCGTCACCCGTCTTGGTGCCGAGAGGCACGCAGCCGAGGTGCGTACAAACGCCGAGAACCACGAGCCATTCAGCCTTGCCGGCCAGAACGCGCTCTGCGTCGGTTTGCTTGTCAACGAGTGCGCCCAGGTCCACAGCCTCGGCTTCCTGGATTTCAGCCGCCGTACGATGGCGAATGAAGACAGGCTTGCCGCGCCATTTCACGACGACAGCTTCGCCAACCGGGATCTTCGAAAGATCGACCTCGATCGAGGCCAGTGCCAGCGTGTCGGCAGCCGGGTTCATCTGGTCGACGAACGGCCACACGGCAACAGCCGCACCGACCGCGCCGAAACCGGCAGCGGCAACATGGAGGAAATCACGGCGATTGACGCCGTCATCACCTTCCACCGTATTTTCGATTGTGCTCATTTAATCATCCTTGGCCGGAAATCATGCGGGCCGACTGGTCCTCGCCGAGGCGGCGACCGCACTTTTCTACCCTAACCTGGCGGTGTCGATGCGGCGAAATGCCACGAGGCCGCCGCCAAGCGCCCCTGCGCCCGGGCAAAACAGGTGCCCGCGCGTTGGCTCCGGTTTAATCGCGCTCGCTCAAAGAGGCAAGGCTTTATGCCTGCCCCGACCAAAAAAATGCCATGTTTCAAGGGGTAGGAAATCGAAAGCCCGTTGCGCTCCTTGCGGCTATTCCTTATGCCACCGGATATGGACATCGCCCTCTATGAACCTGACCTGCCCCAGAACACCGGCACCATGCTCCGGCTTGCCGCCTGCATGGACGTGACGGCGCATGTCATCGAGCCCTGCGGCTTTCCCTTTTCGGTCAAGGCGATGAGGCGCTCGCTGATGGATTATTCGGACCATGTTTCGCTGGCCCGCCATGAAAGCTACGAGGCCTTCGATGCATGGCGCAAGGGTGCAGGGCGGCGACTGGTTCTCCTGTCCACCAAGGCGAGCCTTCCCTATGATGAGTTCGCGTTTCAGGGGGACGATATCCTGATGGTGGGCCGGGAATCGAAAGGCGTGCCGGACGATATTGCGATGCAGGCCGATGCCCGCGTGCTGATCCCCATGAAAGCGGGGGTTCGCTCGCTGAATGTGGCGGTGTCACTTTCCATGGTGCTCGGCGAGGCCATGCGGCAGACCGGTGGATACAAGCCCTTCACGAAAGGACAGTCATGAGCGACGCACTGACCATCGAACAGAAAACAGCCGAAGCCGCAGACTGGTTCCGCACCCTTCGCGACAATGTCTGTGGGAGCTTCGAAGCCATCGAAGACGACAACGAAGGCCCCAAGGCCGATCTCGCCCCCGGTCGCTTCAAGCGCCAGATGTGGGAGCGCACCAATCAGGCTGACGGCAAACCCGGTGGCGGCGGCGTGATGTCGATCATGACCGGCGGCCGCGTGTTCGAAAAGGTCGGGGTCAATATCTCGTCCGTTCACGGCACCTTCACGCCCGAATTCGCGAAATCGATTCCGGGGGCGGATGAAGACCCGCGCTTCTTCGCGACTGGCATCTCGCTTGTCGCCCATATGCAAAGCCCGCGCGTGCCGGCGGTGCATATGAACACCCGGTTTATCGTCACGACCAAACACTGGTTCGGCGGCGGAGCTGACCTCAACGCCCCTCTGCCCGTGGCGGAGGACACTGCCGACTTCCACGCAGCCTTCAAAGGCGCCTGCGACCGCCACGGCGACGACTATTACGCGCGCTTCAAAAAATGGTGCGACGAATATTTCTATATTCCGCACCGGGGCAAGGCGCGCGGCGAAGGCGGCATCTTCTATGACGGGCTGAACACCGGTGACTGGCAGGCCGATTTCGCCTTCACCCGCGACGTGGGCGAAACCTTCAACACCATCTACCCCGCCCTTGTGCGCCGGCACATGAACGAGGACTGGACCGCCGACGAACGCGAAACCCAGCTCGTTTACCGGGGCCATTATGCCGAGTTCAACCTTGTCTATGACCGCGGCACCACCTTCGGCCTGAAGACCGGCGGCAATGTGGACGCCATCCTGATGTCCCTGCCACCCGAGGCCAAATGGCCCTCGCCGATTTGAGGCTGAAACACGCCCTTCGAGACGCGGCTTGCGCCGCTCCTCAGGACGAACGCATGATAAGGCACCGTTCGGACTGAGGAAGCGCGACTGCGCTGTCTCGAAGTCCGCATCGCCAACCGATACGGAGCCCATGCCCATGCCCCTGCCTGCCCCGCTTCTCGCGAATCTCCGGTTGCCGGTCATCATGGCGCCGCTCTTCGTTATCTCGAACCCGGCGATGGTGATTGCAGCAGCAAAGGCCGGGATCATCGGCACTTTTCCCACGCTCAATGCGCGCTCGCCTGAAATCCTCGAAGGCTGGATGGAGGAGATTGCCGCAGCCCTCGGGCCAGACGACGCGGCGTGGGGCGCGAACCTTATCCTCCATAGAACCAACAGCCGCCGCGATGCTGATCTCGCGCTGATCCTGAAGCACAAGCCGAAGCTGGTGATCACCTCGGTCGGCGATCCGGCCCCGGTCGTGGAGGCTGTCCATGATTATGGTGGTGTGGTGTTCCATGATGTGCTGTCGTTCAAGCATGCCGCGAAGGCCGCTGCCGCAGGCGTCGACGGGCTGATTGCGGTATGTGCGGGCGCAGGCGGCCACGGCGGCACGATCAGCCCCTTCACCTTCATCCCGGCGCTGAAAGAGAAATACGGCTGCACGGTGATCGCGGCTGGCGCCATCGGCGATGGCCGCGCCATGCGGGCAGCCGAGATGCTCGGGGCTGACGCTTCCTATATGGGTACCCGATTCCTGGCGAGCGTCGAATGCGGCATCGATCCCGCCTACAAGCAGATGATGATCGACGAGGATGCCGACGGGCTTCTCTACACTGACAAGATTTCGGGTATTCCCGGCTATTTCCTGAAGGAAAGCCTGAAAGCTGCCGGGCGCGACCCGATGACCGGCCTGCCCGCAGCCGAGGCAGCATCCACCGACTTCAAACGCCCATGGCTCGATATCTGGTCAGCGGGCCAAGGCATCAGCGCCATCCACGATGCCCCGACGATTGCCGGGATCGTGGACAGGTTGGCAGGTGAATACGAAGCCGCTGCTTCCTAAGCCACCGACTTTCTCAGCGCTGCCACCAGGTCATGCATGATCTGGTCGGCGGTTTCCTGTGTGCTGGCAGCGAGAGTTTCCATCTGCCCTGCCAGATCGTCCACCTGCGCCGTCTCTTCCGCCACATTGCCGATATGGCTGGAAACGTCGCGGGTGCCGAGGGCTGCCTCCTGGATGTTGCGGCTGATTTCTGATGCCACAGCATCCTGCTCCGTCACCGCCGCCGCAATCGCATCGGCGTTCGATTTCACGTCGCCAATGACCGACTGGATCGCCTTGATCACCTTTTCCACATTGAGGGCTGCTTCCTGGATGCTGGATATCTGGTCGCCGATTGTTTTCGTGGCGTGGGCCGTCTCGTTGGCAAGGCTTTTCACCTCGCTTGCCACCACCGCGAACCCGCGCCCGGCATCGCCGGCGCGCGCGGCCTCGATCGTCGCATTGAGCGCCAGAAGGTTTGTCTGGCTTGCGATATCATCGATCAGCTTGACGACATTGCCGATTTCCTTGGCGGTGACGCCAAGGCTGCCGATCACACTCGTCGCGCGGTCGGTTTCCTCCACCGCCCGGTCGCTGATCAGGCGGGACTGCTCGGCCTGACGGCCGATTTCAGCTACCGACGTGCTCATTTCCTCGGTCGCGGCTGCCACCGCGTCCACATTCACGCTTGCCTGTTCCGAGGCGGCCGCCACGCTTTCCGCACCACCCCGCATCTTTTCGATGGTGGCACCGACATCGCCGATGGCCTGCTGCAGCGAGCGGTTGGTGGCCGCCAGCTTTTCGGAAGCCGCATTCGCCTCGTTCTCCAGCCCTTCAACAAGCCGAAGCATCGAGGCCTGTTTATCGGCGGCTGCCGCATCAAGATAGGTGGTCACGGCGATCTCGAGATCGAGCATGATGGCGCGGGTAATGGCCTTTGAAACCATCGCCGCCGAGGCGCCACACACGCGTTCGATCACAGCCGCCAGCGCCGACATCACGAAAGAATAGCCGCCGATATACCAGTTGGGTCTGAGCCCGATCCTGTTGTGCGCCTGCCCGATGGCATAGGCACGCTGCCAGTAATCCTGATCAAATCGCCCCGAAAAGAGCACGGCCCAATGTTCCGCCTGCTTTTTCTTCAGGCCGTCGATCCGGTCACGGGAGCCAAGGATCGTTCGGGTTTCTTCGTGCTTCCACAGATGCTCGTAAAAGGCATCCAGAATGGACGGCACTTCGGCCAGAATGGCAGGCCCATTCGCCGCCAGCGATTGTCGCGTTTCTTCATCGATCTGGAAAAAACCGAGACGCTCGGCGGAACGGTCCGCCGTACCCACAACTTCTTGAATCATTGCTACCCCCAGACTGCGTTAGCCGGAAAAACGGTGTGGATCACCTACTTGGGTACAACTCTAGAAGGAATTAAGATCAAGCGCTTGAGACCTATAGACATACCAGCCCGGCGGGCCTCAGCCAAGGGAAAAGCCGTTTTCAATCCAGTGCTCTTCCAGTTCTTTCAAGCGTTTGCCAAGCTCCGGCCCGGCAGGAATGCCCTCAGCCATCAAGTCAGCAGCCTTCACAGGGAAGACGGGAATTTCCCACTTTTCACAAACTAAAATTGAATTTTCTGATTTATTTTTAATATCTTCTGAAGTCCACAACAGAGCGTCGGCCACAGGCTTGCCAAAACGGTAGGCTGCCTCCTGCCACATCGGCAGCACGGATCGGCGAGGCAGCAAGAGCGCCTTCGCCACATCATCCAGAAAGCGTGCCTCGGACCGGCTCAAGCGGAACGACTCGGCAAAGACTCGCATCCTGTCGCGCTCGCCGCCCAGAAGGGCAATGAGCCGAACCATAGACGGCGCATAACCCGAAGTTGCATATTCATTAGCCTTAAGCAACCGCCAGCGATTTCCTGCCTGAAGTCCTTCAAAAAGCGCCGCAAGCACCCCTTCGTTCTGCATCAGGTCAATCACCGCAGAGGCTGCCGGTTCCTTCAGGAGTTTCAGGAACTCATCGCGTTTACGCTCGGCCGAGAGGACCTCAAGTCCCGGTAGTGCATCCCGGATGGCCGCGAGGGCCGCCTCGTCCCGCTCAGCGCCGCCCATCACCGTCAGGAACCGGAAGTATCTCAGCAGCCGCAGCCTGTCTTCAGCAAGCCGGCTGGCGGGGTCACCAATGAAGCGTAGCCGCCGTGCCTGCACGTCCGCGAGCCCGCCGACCGGATCATACAGCTTGCCATCGGGGCTCAGATACAGGGCATTGACCGTGAAATCGCGCCGCGCTGCATCCTCAGCCCAGTCATCGGTATGCTCGACGCGGGCGTGGCGACCGTCGGTTTCGGCGTCCCGGCGCAGCGTGGTGATCTCGATGGTGCGGCCATCGGCCACCGCCGTGACGGTGCCATGATCGATGCCCGTCGGCACCGCGCGCAGGCCCGCGGCTTCCAGTCGCTGCAAGGTGACATCGGGTTTCAGCGGGGTGGCAGCGTCGAGGTCCAGTACCGGGCGGCCAAGGAAGGTGTCGCGAACGGCGCCACCCACGAAACGCAGGTTGCCGGGGCCGAGGGCCGCCGAAACCTTATAGACGATTTCAAGGTCCAGCCAGTCGGGATGGAGATCGAGAACGGCTTCGTCCGCCTGTCGCTCACGGGCGCCCGTCACGTTCGCCATTATCCTTCTCGCCGTCTTCCGCTTCCTCCACCGGCTCGAACCGGCCCGGCACCAGCGTTTCGCCTTCCATATGCGGGGGGAAATAGCGCGTGTGGGATTCGCTGCGGCGGTCGTCGGTGACATAAAGCCCGATGGCCGCAACCAGCATACCAACGACACACGCCCCAAGCATCCGCCGCAAGCGCCGGATATCGGCCTCCAGTTCCTCTTCCGTGCGGTCCACCTTGGCACGGTGGCGCAGCCACAGGATCACCGCCGCCAGCGGCAGCGACAGCAGAATGAAGCGGAAGAAGATGGCAATCACCCGGCGAGGCTCCTTTTCAGAAAGGCGGCAGGATCTTTGGTGTCGGCGGTCGCGCGCATCAGATCGGCCAGATTGACGATCATGCCAGCGGTAGCGCCCCAGATATAATGTTTTTCGTGCGGGATGACATAGAAATGCCGGGTCCGCCCCCGGAACTCGGCGGACTGGCGCTGGTGATTGCGCGGGTCCAGAAGGTGGGCCAGCGGCACTTCGAAAATCTCGTCCACCTCGTCTTCCGCCCGGACAAGATGAAAACCGTCCTGCACGATGCCGACGAAGGGCGAAATCTGGAAGCCGGTGACGGTGCAATAGGTATCCAGATGCCCGCGCACATCCACATAGTGCGGGCCGATGCCAACTTCTTCCTGCGTTTCACGAAGGGCGGCGGCAAGCGGGCCGGCGTCGGTATCGTCGATCCGGCCACCGGGGAAACTCACCTGCCCGCCGTGCGCCCGCAGGCCGCCGTGGCGTTTGGTCAGCAGCACGGTCGGCTCGGATCGTTCGATGATCGGGATCAGCACGGCAGCGGGGCGCAAGGGCTTGCCGGCAAGCGCCGACACCGCCACAGGGTCGCTGCGGTCGAGGTCCCCGTCGCCGCGCAGGCCACGGGCGGCGCTGTTGCCGGGGGCCAGTGCCCTGTCCAGCCAGTCACGCATCCGACAGATCCTCCATGCTCACGCTGCCAAGATCGAAGGCCTCGCCCTGGCTTGCCAGCCGCAAGGCCACACAGCCATCGCCCATATCCACATGGCTGGCAGCGGCCACCAGTTCATAAAAGACCGCTCGGGCAATCAATGCCTCCAACCGCCCCCTGATCAGGATATAGGGACGCGGCTCGCCGGTTTCATCATCCGTTTCCACCCGGATCGGATGATCTTTGCCAGCAATCACCGTATCGCCCACGTTTGTGGTGAAGGCAAAGGCGCGCTCGTCACCCTCGCCGACGTCCTCCACGGCAACGGCTACAAAGGGAGCGTCCTCGACGCGGATACCGACCTTCTCGATCGGGGTCACAAGATAGGTCTTGCCGTCTTCGTCCTTCCTGAGGATCGAGGCGAAAAGACGGACCATGCGTTCCCGTCCGATGGGCGTGCCCATATAGGTCCAGCTGCCGTCCTTGAGGATCGCCATATCGATATCGCCGCAAAAGTCGGGGTTCCAGCGCTCAACGGGCGGAAAACGCTGGCCTTCCACCTGTTTGATGATCTCTTCAAGCCTGAAAGCGGACTGTGGGCGGTCGTTCATTGATCGAGAATCCTCCATACCGGCTGCGATGATAGCGCGCAGCCGGGCGGAGAAACAACCGTTCGGAAAGGGGCTGCCGCGATCAGGCGGCAGCGGGGGTTACGGCTTTGGCCGATTTGCTTGCTTTTGCTGCCCGAAGGCGGGCAGGTTCCAGTGCAGCAACGGCTTCGTCGGACGCCGGGGCAAAGCGCACCAGCTGGCCAACCGCCGGCAGGGCCGCGATCATGCCGCGCTGACGCACCAGCAAACGGTCAGCATCGGCACCACCCGGCAGGGTGATGTGGCACGGCTTCACCGGCACGAAGCCGAAGCGGCCGTAATAGCCGGCGTCACCCACCAGCATCACGCGCTGGTAACCAAGGCGGTCGACTTTCGCCAGCGCCTTTTTCATCAGCGACGAGCCGATGCCCGAGCCTTGCGTGTCCGGGTCCACGGCAAGCGGGCCCAGATACAGCGTCGTGCTTTCGCGGCCCGTGAGCATGTCGCGCACGGTAACCGGCCAGAAACGGATGGTACCAACAACGCGGCCTTCGCCGTCGCGTGCCACCATCGAAAGATGTTGAACGGGGGCGACATCCTGCCGCAAGCGGTAGGAGGCTTTCATCAGCCGTGCGGGGCCGAATGCCTTGTCGAGAAGTTGATCGATCTGGCCGCCTTCAAACGGCCGTTCCGGACCATAAGTGATCATCTGCACTGCCCTTCAAACCCGGATTCCATGCCCGGGATGTCGATCCTGTCGTACGCATATGCGCTACAACCGAGAAAAACGTTTACTCAAAGAAACGCTTATCTTCGTCGCAGCGATATCACCGTAGTAACAGGTCGGGTCAGTAACATGGTCTTGATGACACTTTCATTTAGGAGGCGTGAAAATATGATGATCACCCCCCTCGTACAAGCGGTTTTTCCATTCATACGAAAATAGAAAAAATGAAAAGGCGCCTCCTGACAAAGAGACGCCTTTTCAAAGGGTTAAAAGAGGCCGGACAGTGGCTTACCAGTCGACCTGGAAGCGCAGACCAAGCGCGTCGACGCTGTTTTCGCCGTCAGCACCGTTTGCAGCGACGCCAAAGGCGTTTTCTATGTCGCTGCGGCTGAGGTTCAGCATCATGCGGGCATAGCGGTTGAGATACCAGTTCACGCCGAGGAGATAGGTATCCATCTCGCCGCCAAAGATACCCTTGTCTCTGAGGTCGATCCGGTCAAAGCGGGCCGCGATCTGCCACGCGCCGAAACCGCCTTCATCCACCGGGTTATTGACCTTCGGGCGGTCCCACACGCCCTGCCCGAGCTTCAGTGCACGCTGTTCGTCGGTCAGGAACATGCCGATCTCGACAAAGCCGCCATTGAAGCTGGCATTGCCGCCATTCGCTGCCGCGTTGTCAGCCGTCACGAAGGCCCATTCGCCGGTTGCGTGGAACGGACCCTGCACATAGGCAGCCTCAAGGCCGTAAAGTACGTCCTTCGAAGAAACGTTGCCAGTATCGATGAAGCGCAGTGTGCTGAGGTGCTGGTGCGGGCGCTGGCGGTAGCGGAACGCGCCTTCTTCAAGATTGCGGTAGCGGATCGATGCACCGAGCATCCAGGCGCCGTCGCCGATCTTGTCGCCATAATGGCCGCGGATCGCGAGGGTCTCGCCTTCCTTCTCGCCGGTCGTGCCTGCGCTGCCCCGGAAGGCGCCGGCCGAAACCGAATAATTGTCGCCGCCGATGGTGGCCGACACGCCGATCTGGCGCGCGAAGCCGAAGGCATCGGTGTAGGACGAGCGTTCCATGAAGGTGGTGTGGCGGCTGGAGGTCAGCTCTTCCATCGAGGTCGGCGGATTGAACTGGCCAAGCTGGTAGGTCACGCCGTGATCGGCCTTGTAGGACAGGAAGGCGTCTTTCAGTTCGACTTCATCACCCGCGAAATCCACCTCGAACTTGTAACCGGTGCGGGCGCCTGCCTTGCCTTCGATGCCGAGGCGCGCAGCGCGCAGCTCGGTGGCCGAGAGGTCCATCGCATTGTCGTTGTCCGACGCCCAGGCGGCATCAGCGAAGATACGACCGCGCACGTTGAAGGTGAAGTCACCAGCCGCGAAGCCAAGCTCGGAGGCGGGCTCATCCTTCTTCACGACAACGTTCTTTTCCTGCTTCTTCTCGAGCTCTTCGATGCGCTTGGCGAGAAGGGCGAGTTGCTCTTTCAGCTCTTCAATCGACTGGGCAGAGGCAGGTACACCCCACACATAGGCCGCAAGGGCGGCAACGGCGGTGGCACTGCGCAGAATTCCGGCACGGTGTTTCTGGATGATCATTGTGTCTTGTCCTTGTTACGGCCCGGCCCGCGGGCAGATCGCAACCCGAAGGCGGCATGGGCGCCTGTTTATGACGCATGTGTTACAGCTTTATGACAGATGTAATATTTCAGTCATCAAACAGTAAGAAAGCTGACACCGACGACGGACGCCGGTGTCAGCAATGGCTTCAAACGGTGCGAACACCGCTAAGGAAGACGCCAACTTCCGATTTGATCGTGGCAGCCAGCTGCGCCAGCGTCTCGGCGGCGGTCATCACATGCGAGGATGCCTTGCCAGTACGTTCCGCCCCGGCCGACACGTCCTGGATATCGCTTGTCACGCGCTGCGCACCTTCTGAGGTGAACTGGACGTTGCGACTGATCTCGTTCGTTGCCGCATCCTGCTCTTCGACGGCTGCCGAAATACCGGACATGACAGAGGAGAACTGGTCGATCGTCCGCTCGATCGCCTTGATCGCGCTGACGACCGATGCAGTCACCGACTGCATGTCCTGTATCTGGCCGGTGATCTGCTCGGTGGCTTGTGCCGTCTGGTTCGCAAGGCTCTTCACCTCGCTTGCCACCACGGCAAAGCCCTTGCCGGCGTCACCCGCCCGCGCCGCCTCGATGGTGGCATTAAGGGCCAAAAGGTTGGTCTGCTCGGCGATATCATTGATGAGCCGCACCACGTCCTCAATCTGATGGGCATTCTCGGCCATGCGATCAATAGCGACCCCGCCCTGACCCGCCGCGGTTACCGCCTCGCCCGAATAGCGGGTGGCAGTATGAACCTGACTGTTCACCTCACGGATCGCCGCCGCCATTTCCTCGATGGCCGCAGCCGTTGTCGCCACATTGGCCCGCATCTGCTCCGCCGATGATGACACGCTCGCTGCCTGACGACCGGTGGCATCGGCTACATCCACCATGTCACCCGCCGTGGTGTTCATCGAAACGGAGGCGCTTTCAAGATCAGCAACTGCCGCCGTGATGCGATTGTCAAACTGCTGGACCAGCTCTTCGAGCCTGCGGGCACGTTCCTGCCGGGCCAAGGCTTCAGCCCGTTCTTTTTCCATCTTCTCGCGTTCGGCGGCGGCGCGTTCTTCGGCCAGCGCCAGATCCTGCTTCGCCTTCTCCTCGGTCATCCGGCGGGCATCTTCTTCAAGCCGAAGCCGCTCGGCGGCCGCATCCCGCAGATTGAGTGCTACGCGCGCCATGCTGCCGAACTCGTCCCTCTGCGCCGTGCCCGGCACGTCCGTCTTATAGTCACCCTCGGCAATCTTGCCGAGCGCAGCTTCAAGCCGCACCACCGGCCCGACCGTTGTCAGGATCACCAGCCAGCCGACAAGCGCGGTGGAAACCAGCACGACACCAACAACAGTGAGGACGACATTCTGGATCATGTCGTAAGTTGCCTGCTCCGAGGCATTCGCGGCAGCCACGCCCGCTTCGGCCTTTTCGCGAACCAGCGAGAAATGCTCAGCGGTGCGCGAATAGATGCTGCTCAGTGTTTCCACCTCAGTTTCGATCTGAAGACGGTCCCGTGCATAAACATTGAAATTCTCGACATAGCTGGCGAGCCGCGCCTCGATATCCGTCTTTTCCGCTGCCGGGAAGTTGGTGGCAGCGAGCGCCGTGCGGAATTCCGAGGCGCGCGTCGCGATATCGCCGATATAGCGATCCTGCAGGCGTGCGATGAAATCCTTCTCGTGCCGCCGCATCATCAGCATCAGAATCTGCAGCTTGTCGTTCGGATGCTCTTTCAGGGATTCCTCGATATTGTGAACTGCCCCCCGCAGCGCGCCTTGCAGCCCTTCATTCTCGCTGAGGCCGATGGCCTTTTTCAGGTCCACAACCTTTTCGAACTGGGCGCGGTGTTCCGGCAATATTTCCTCGAGCGCGACTGCCGCCCGCTGAACAGCACTGTCATCCGACAGCGCCTTGATCGCCCTGAGCGTCGCCAGCGCCTTGTCGGACGATTCTGTATATTGCGCCGCATAGTCGAGATCATTCCGGAGAAGGAAGTCCTTCTCGCGTCGCCGGATATTCAGCGACTGGATTTCCAGCTCGGCGGCCAGATCGCCAAGCTTGTTGTAGCGCGCGGCATCAGCACGCGCCGTTTCCATATGCGACGACCCGACGAAATCGGTGATGAGAATGGCAATAAGTCCAAGTGCTGCCACCCCGACGAGCGTGAAAACGCGGATGGCTGTCTTGAGATTTTGAAAAACAGAAATAATTGACATGAGCGTCCTCCTGCCAGCGCCCTCAGGCGCGGGTTTGCAAGTGACAGCTCCCTTTGATCGAAGTGGCAGCCGGTGCCTAATTGCCCGCCTGCTCGTTTACTTGCGGCGAATTTCTCCCCCGTCAGATGAGAAGATTACCGTAAGTCCGTAAATAATTTAATAAAATTTTATACAGCCAAGGGTGGCATCGACACAAAACAAAACCCCGGGAAGAATTCTTCCCGGGGTCCGTCGTGCCATCCGAAGACGGCGCATATCGTATGGCTGAGGGCCGGACCTTAGAAGTCCATGCCGCCCATGCCACCCATGCCGCCACCCATCGGGGCGGACGGGGCTTTGTCTTCCGGTGCGTCAGCCACCATGGCTTCGGTGGTGATCATCAGACCAGCGATCGAGGCAGCGTCCTGCAGCGCGGTGCGGACAACCTTGGTCGGGTCGATGATGCCCTTGGCAACGAGGTTCGTGTATTCCTCGTTCTGGGCGTCGAAGCCGAAGTTGGTGTCGTTCTGCTCAAGGAGCTTGCCGGCAACAACAGCACCGTCAACGCCGGCGTTTTCAGCGATCTGGCGAACCGGAGCCTGCAGGGCGCGACGGATGATGTCGATGCCTTTGGTCTGGTCGTCGTTGGCGCCTTCAAGGCCCTCAAGGGCTTTGGTTGCATAGAGAAGTGCGGTGCCGCCACCGGCAACGATGCCTTCTTCGACGGCTGCGCGGGTTGCATGCAGGGCGTCGTCAACGCGGTCCTTGCGCTCTTTCACTTCAACTTCGGTGGCACCGCCAACCTTGATCACGGCCACGCCGCCCGACAGCTTGGCAAGGCGCTCCTGGAGCTTTTCCTTGTCATAGTCAGACGTGGTGACTTCGATCTGGGCCTTGATCTGCTCGACGCGGGCCTTGATGTCGTCAGCTGCGCCAACGCCGTCAACGATGGTGGTGTCTTCTTTGGTGATGGTCACGCGCTTGGCGGTGCCGAGCATGTCGAGGCCGACATTCTCAAGCTTGATGCCGAGGTCTTCCGAAACCACCTGACCACCGGTGAGGATGGCGATGTCTTCGAGCATGGCTTTGCGGCGGTCGCCGAAGCCCGGGGCTTTCACGGCAGCGATCTTCAGGCCACCACGCAGCTTGTTGACCACGAGGGTGGCCAGGGCTTCGCCTTCGATGTCCTCGGCAACGATCAGGAGCGGCTTGCCCGACTGAACGACAGCTTCAAGGAGCGGCAGCATCGGCTGCAGGCTCGAGAGTTTTTTCTCGTGGAGAAGGATCAGCGGATTGTCGAGTTCGGCAATCATCTTCTCAGCATTGGTGATGAAGTAAGGCGACAGGTAGCCGCGGTCGAACTGCATGCCTTCCACAACATCGAGCTCGCTGTCGAGGCCTTTGGCTTCTTCAACGGTGATGACACCTTCCTTGCCGACTTTCGCCATGGCTTCAGCGATCATCTTGCCAACTTCGGCTTCGCCGTTGGCCGAGATGGTGCCAACCTGGGCGATCTCTTCGTTGGTCGTCACGTCACGCGAACGCGACTTCAGGCTTTCGATGACCTTGGTGGTGGCGATATCGATACCGCGCTTCAGGTCCATCGGGTTCATGCCGGCAGCTACCGATTTCATGCCTTCGCGGACGATTGCTTGGGCCAGAACGGTGGCGGTGGTGGTGCCGTCGCCAGCCACATCGTTGGTGCGGCTTGCTACTTCCTTCACCATCTGGGCGCCCATGTTTTCGAACTTGTCTTTGAGTTCGATTTCCTTGGCAACCGAGACGCCGTCCTTGGTGATGCGCGGTGCACCGAACGACTTTTCCAGAACCACATTGCGGCCTTTCGGACCGAGGGTGGTTTTCACAGCGTTGGCGAGGATATCAACGCCCGCCAGCATCTTGGCGCGGGCTTCTTCGCGGAATTTTACTTCTTTGGCAGCCATATTGGCCTCCTGAACTGAATGGATCTTAAAGGAATGACAGACGGGTCAGAGCAAGCGAGTGGCTTACTCGATGATGCCCATGATGTCGGATTCTTTCATGATGAGGAGATCGACGCCGTCGACCTTCACTTCGGTGCCCGACCATTTGCCGAACAGGACCTTGTCGCCCTTTTGAACGTCAAGCGGGGTCACTTTGCCGTCGTCGCCGCGCACACCGGTGCCAACTGCGACAACTTCGCCCTCCGAGGGCTTTTCCTTGGCGGTATCCGGCAGGATGATGCCGCCCGAAGTCTTAGCTTCGCTTTCAATACGCTTGACCAGTACGCGGTCATGAAGCGGACGAAGAGCCATTATGTGTCTCCATATCTGATAAAGCGTCAAATGAGCTGTTAGCACTCAATTGTCCTGAGTGCTAACACGCCGCCTATGTAAGCCACCTGTGTTACGGCTTCAAGGCTGATTGCCCGGATTTTTTGACTTTTGTCGGTTGCGTGCGCTTTCTCAGGAGAACCGCGGCATGGATTACGTATTTTGGCCCGCAGGCATAGAACAATACACCTAATGCGATAGTAATATCACACTGCCGGGTCCACCCTTCGCCTGTAACATAAGCGCCACATACAGAATCATATACGCCGTTAACCATTTTAAATCGCAACTATATTTCTTGAAGACGCCCATCATGCGTCGATAATTTCAATCCTGACCTCTCGAAAGGTCAGAACCCAAGAAACATAATCGACGGCACCGCCAAAGCGGATGCCCGTCCAGGGAGAAAATAGATGCAAGGGAAGACCAGCAAATTGCTGCGGGCCACCTCCATTGTCGCACTTGTCGCCGTGCCCATGACCACCGCGGCTTCTGCACAGGATACCACCGCCCGCTCGGCCGATTTTGAAGAAATCGTCGTAACCTCGCGCAAACGGTCCGAAACACTGCAGGACGTTCCCTTCTCGGTGAACGCCAAGACCGAAGAACAGCTCCGCAATTCCGGCGCGACCGGCCTTGCCGACATGGCCCGTAACGTTGCCGGCCTCGCCATCACCGACCTAGGGCCCGGCCAGAGCCAGATTGCCATTCGCGGCGTCGCCGCCGGCCAGACGATCCGCGACATGGCGGGCGTGAAGGAACAGGTTGGCGTCTATCTTGACGAATCGCCGATCTCGGTCGCGCTCTTCACCCCCGATGTCGACCTCTTCGACCTCGAGCGCGTCGAAGTGCTGCGCGGGCCGCAAGGCACGCTGTTCGGCGCCGGTTCGCTTTCGGGTACTGTCCGCTACATCACCAAAGCACCGGAAATGAACAGCTCTGAAGCTGTTGTTGAAGCCGGTGCCAATCAGGTTGATGGCGGTGGCTTCGGCTGGAGCCTGAAGACGGCGGTCAACCTGCCGATTGCTGAAGACAAGGCTGCCATTCGCGCGGTTGCCTATCACACCAAGATGCCCGGCTTCATCGATGCCGTGACCATCAATGGCCGTGAAAAGGATGTGAACGACGGCGGCAAATCGGGCTTCCGCGTTGCAGCTACCTTCAAACCGACCGAAAACCTGAGCATCACGCCGCGCATCCTGTTCCAGAAACTGGATACGGACGGCTACCCGCGCATCGATGTGTGGAACATCCTCGGCAACCCCTACACCACCACCGAGCCCGCTGTAACGCTTGGCGAGCGCGAGCAATATGTGCAGCTTGAAGAAGGCCTGAGCGACAATTTCATGCTGCTTGATGGCAAGGTCGAATATGAAGGCGACAACGTCATCTTCACCTCGATCACCAGCTATACCGACCGCGAAGTGGAAGTCGTGCGCGACGCCACCCAGCTGACCGGCAGCGTGACCTTCGACTTCGGCGCCCCGGATGGCGTACGCCTTGATGCCCCGCTCACCGACACGACCGACCTGAAAATCTGGTCGCAGGAAGTGCGCCTGTCGTCCAACAACGACGGTCCGCTCACCTGGGTGCTCGGTGGCTATTATACCGACTGGAAGCGTGACTATGGTCAGGTGCTCGACACCCCCGGCTGGACGGACGCCACCGGTGTACCCACCCAGGGCACCATCGGCGCCGGCGTTGACCAGCCTTACTGGTCGGCCCTCAATATCGATTTCAAGCAAGTCGCCCTCTTCGGTGAAGCCACCTATGCCGTCAGCGACCGCATGGATATCACCGGCGGCCTGCGCTGGTACGATTACGACGAAGAACGTCGCCTGCGCTTCGATGGTCCGTTCGCGGATCCGACCGACCGCACCGACAATGCCGGTGCCAACGGCTTCGCTCCGCGCGTGATCCTGTCGTATGACACGTCGGACGATGTAACCGTGAACGCGCAGGTCTCGAAAGGCTTCCGCCTTGGCGGTGTGAACGACCCGATCAACCTGCCGCTCTGCTCGGACGAGGACAAAGCCATTTTCGGTGGCCGCGACCAGTTCGAGGACGAGAGCGTCTGGAACTATGAAGTGGGCGCGAAGGCCAACCTTGGCAACAAGGGCAGCCTGAACGTTGCCGGCTTCTACACCGACATCAACGGCCTGCAGATTCCGGTCACCGCCGGGTCGTGCTCGTCGCGTCTCGTGATGAACGTGCCGTCGGCCCGTTCGATGGGCGTTGAAGCCGAGTTTACCTACCGCCCGACCGAGAATATGGACTTCGCGATGGGTGCCACCATCACTGACGCCGAAATCCGCTCCACCGTTGTGGACGGCGCCGGCAACGTGATCGGCGCAATCGAGAAAGGCAACCGCCTGCCCACCGCACCGAAGTTCCAGTTCAATGCCGCGCTGAACTATTACTGGCAGTTCGGCACCGACTATGAAGGTTTCATCTCGGCAACCTTCCAGCACGTCGGTTCGGTCTATTCGCTCGTGGAAGCACAGGCCGATGGCTATGACACCTTCACTCCGCGCAACTATGGCGGACTGACTGTCAGTTCCATCAGCTTCGATCCCAAGCTGCCGTCCTACAATATCGGCAACTTCCGGATTGGCGCACGGCGCGGTCACTATGAAATCGCGTTCTTCGTGAACAACCTCTGGGACGAACGTGCGTACCTGTCGCTTGACGTGGAACGCGGTCGCGTGGCGCGGGTCGGTTACCTGACCAACCAGCCCCGTACCTTCGGCGTGAATTTCCGCAGCGAATTCTAAGCCTTTTCCAAGCGTGATAAAAATGGGCGGTGCCACGGTGCCGCCCATTTTTCTTGAAACTGTAGCCTCATGATGACCCATGCCCGACTGAACAGAACCGTTTCCCTCTTCGCTGCCAGCCTCGCGCTGGCCCTGCCCGTGCACGCGGCGGAGCCTGCCGCGGCGCCCGACCGCAGCTGGACCCTGCAGGTGGAAAACGATCTGTTCAGCCAGTTCATGGGCCTTGCCGACAGCGATTCCGATGCGCCCGATTTCGACGGTGACCGGGGCTATACACAAGGGCTGCGCCTTGGCCTGACGCTGAAACGCGACAAGGACCTGTTCTTCATCTTCGACTGGATCGACGATAACGGCCTCAGCATCCTTGGTGGCGGCGAGGGCGACACCTCGGTCAGGACCAAGCAATATTTCTTCGGCCAGAATATCTATACACCCAAGGATATCACGGTCAGCACGCCGCAGCCGGACGACCGCCCCTATGCTGCGTGGCTTTATGCCGGTGGCTCGGTGGCGCGCCAGACAGGCCGGTCCTTTGAGGTGATCGAACTGGATGTTGGTGTGATGGGGCCCATGGCGCTTGGCAAGGAAGTGCAGACCACATGGCACGATATCGTCAACACCCGGCACCCCGAGGGCTGGAGCAACCAGCTGCGGAACGAACCGGGCTTTGTGATGACCTATATGATCGCAAGCCAGCTCGTTCGCTATGACGCGGGCGACGACACCAACGGCTTCGGTTTCGACATCACGCCGCACGGCTCCGTCGCCATCGGCACCATCTATGATTATGTCAGCGTCGGCGGCACCGCCCGCGTCGGCTGGGGCCGCGACCGCGAGATTGTGACGCCCAACCGCATCCAGCCGTCCACACCCGGCAGCGACTGGTTCTCGCCCGGCAGCTTCACGGGTTATTTCTTTGTAGGCGCCGAGGGGCGGTTCATGGCGCGCAACGCCTTTCTCGACGGCAATCTGTTCCGGGATAGCCAAAGCGTCGACAAGCATCACTGGGTGGCGGATATCGTCGCGGGTGCTGTCATGTTCGCGGGTGACTGGCGGCTGGCCTACACCCACACTTTCCGTACCGAGGAATTCCACGGGCAGGAAGGCGGCCAGTTCTTCGGCGCTGTATCGGTGACCAAGCTCTTCTGAAATATCATATTTTCCGCAAGCCCCCTTTGCCTGCATGTCGCCGCTGTGGCATGATCCGCACGGGGGGCAGCCATATTTCCGCTGCCTGATCTGACCGAACGGCTTTGGAAGGGGTGAAGATGTTGACGGGTCGCCTTCCGCACATGCTTGTGCTGGCTGCCTTGCTGCTTGGTGCCCCTGCGGCCCGGGCGGACCTTACCCCCACCCACGTTACAGTCGCCCTGAAATCCGCGCGCTTCCTGATGCCGGCACCCACACCCGGTGACATAGCCGCCATCGTCTACAAGGAAGGCGACGCAGCCTCAAAAAAACTTGCCGAAACATTAGCAGCCAGCGTGGACACAGTCATCCTGACCCCGAAGCTGACCTCGACCGCCAATCCCGATTTCACTCGCGCGCGGCTCGTGTTCATCACCGATGCAGCGCTTGCCGATATCGACCGGCTCTCCGAAATCGCCAAAATCCACCATGTGGCAACCATCGCGTCCAAGGCCAGTTGCAGTCAGGCCGACAAGTGTGTGCTGACGGTGGAAACCGACCCTAAAACCCAGATTTATCTGAGCATCGATGCGGCGACCGCCGCTGGCGTCACCTTCTCCAGCGCCTTCACGATGCTTGTCAGAAAACATTGAGCCCGCAGGAATTCCGATGATGCGACCGGCAAGAAAAAGAAGAACCATCAAACCCCTCACGGGCCGCTCCAGCCTGGCGGCCCTCGCCTGCGCTCTGATATCAGCGTCTCCTGCCTTGGCCCAATCACTGGACCACGGCACCATGGAGGAAATCTTCGGCGAACCCGTCACCGAAGGCGCCACCGGCACGCCGAAGCGGGCGTCCGAAGTGCCGGTGAATATGACCATCATCTCGGCCGATGAAATCCGCCGATCCGGCGCGCGGGACGTGATGGAAATCCTGCGCCGTCATGTCGGGCTTGATGTCCAGCGCGCTACACAAACCAGCGGCAATGTCTCGGTGCGCGGGCTTAATATCGATGGCGGTCGTCTGCGCGTGCTGATCAACGGGCGGGACACGTACCGCACCTACGAAGGCACCACACAATGGGCAAGCCTGCCTGTGGCGCTTGCCGAAATTCGCCAGATCGAAATCGTGCGCGGCCCGGCAACGGCGCTTTATGGAGCCAACGCCGTCACCGGCGTCGTCAATATTGTCACTTACGATCCGCTGTATGACGAAGGCGGTAATGTCACGGCCCGTATTGGCAACAATGGCGTCCGGGAAGTCGCGGCAAATGCCATCGTCAAGCTTGGCCCCAAGGCGGGCGTCCGCATTTCCGGCGGCTATTTCGATAGCGACGCGTTCGACGCCCCCCTGACCCCGTCGGAAGCCCTGTTACGGCTTGATCCCGGCAGCCACTGGATCAGCGTCGACGCCGGATTCCAGCTGTCCGATACCATTCAGGCGAGCCTCGAATTTTCGCACCTTGGCGGTGATGTGAACTCGCTGCCCTATCTCGGCACGCTCAACAATTCGGAAGTCGAGGACTATGCCGCGAAGGGAACCCTGACCGCAGAAACCGCATTCGGGCGCTGGACAGCGACGGCAATTTTCAACTCGAATGAAGAAACACGCTACACGGCGCTGACCATACCGACAGGTGTTTTCCTGCTGCTGCAGAAAATCGAGGCCGAAACCCGTATATTCGATGTCACCAACATGCAGATGGTGGGGGCCGATACCGCGCTTCGCCTGTCGGCCGGTTACCGGCAAGACAAGGCCGGGCAATTCGGCATGAGTGCGGCAGACGGCACGGGCGACGTTGGCTACGATACCTATTATGCCGCCTTCCTGATCGACCGGGTGATTTCAAGCAGCCTCACCTTCGACCTCTCAGCCCGCTACGATTATATCAGCACCTTCCGCACGGCGGACATGCTGCCTTTCCTGCCGTTCACGAACGACGATTATGGCAATTATGACGCCGTCAGTGCCAATGCGGGCCTCAGCTGGAAACCGACGGATGCGGACACGCTGAAGCTAATGTATGCGCGCGGCTTCCTCGCCCCCACCATCTTCACCCTTGGCGGCCAGATCGTGCCGAATTCGACCTATCCCGGCATCGTTGCTTTCGGTGGCAGCCCGAATGTGGAACCCACGATCTCGACACAATTCGAACTGCTATATGAACGCGACATTCCGGCGCTCGGCGCCAGCTTCAGTGCGGCCATCTTCCACCGCAAGGACAGCAGCATTCATCGCTCCGTCGTGCTTGGCGGCCTGTATCCGCTTGAAAGCGGCGATTACTATGTCGGCACCGCCGTCATCGGCGACGCAAAGACATGGGGGCTGGAACTGGACCTGAGCGGCAAAACACCCGAGGGCATATATTGGGCGCTGCGCTACGGCTTTGCAGACACCTCCGAGACGCACGATTTTGAAGGCGGGATCGGGCCTGTTTCAGACGCATATGCACTGGTGCCGGAACATCTGGAAGACAGAAGCTCCAAACATATCCTGACAGCCAATATCGGCTTCGAACGCGAGACAGGCTTCTACGGCGACATCCTCGTCCAGTACAAGTCAGGCTATGACAGCTTCTCGGGCTTCGCACTGCCGCCAACG
Organism: Gimibacter soli; assembly: GCF_028463845.1. Taxonomy (NCBI): domain Bacteria; kingdom Pseudomonadati; phylum Pseudomonadota; class Alphaproteobacteria; order Kordiimonadales; family Temperatibacteraceae; genus Gimibacter; species Gimibacter soli. The sequence continues at coordinate 2,999,349 of NZ_CP116805.1, forward strand.
GCTGCAAGCCCTTACCGCCAGATCGACGGCACCTGGGTCGGCAATGCCAACCTCGGCTACAAGTTCGAGGGTGGCTGGCGGCTGTTTGTGACCGGCGAAGGCCTGTTCAATGCCCACCGGTATGAACATGTCGCCCCGCAGGCACGCCTCGACCGGCGCTTCTGGGCGGGAGTCAGCTTCGATTTCTGAGGCGCCTCACATCACCGGGTCCTTGGCATCCACATAGATGCCATCCCCGACACTAGCGACTGGCAGGGCCAGGACCTTGTCGATCCGCTTGCCGTCCATATCCATCACCTCGAAATGCCAGGCTTCCCATACGGCGGTATCGCCTTCCTCAGGGATGCGCCCCAGAAGCCGCAGGATCATGCCCGACAGCGTGTGGTAGCGCCCCTCTTCGGGCACCAGACGGATGCCGAGGCAATCCTTCAGGTCCGGCAGCGGCAGGCTGCCATCCAGAAGCCACGAGCCATCGGCACGCAGGATCGCGCGGCCTGTACCTTCGGCCGGGGCGAAGTCGCCAGTCAGGGCTTCGAGAAGATCATGGATCGTGATGAGGCCTTCGATCTCGCCGTATTCGTCCACGACCAACGCGAAATGATCGGCGCCCTGCCGGAAACGTTCCAGTAGCTCCATGCCCGTCAGCGTCTCGGGTACATAGAGGGCCGGGCGGATGCGGGCACGCAGGTCAGCGCTGCCCGAGGCAACATCGCCGAGCACATGCTTTGCCTGCACGAAGCCCAGCACATTGGCGGGCCCGCCTTCGCACACAGGGAAACGCTCGTGGGCGCTGTCGGTCATGACTTTCAGGTTTTCGGCAAGCGGCCGGGCCAGGTCGATCCAGTCAATCTCGCCGCGCGGCACCATCAGGGAGCCAAGCTGACGGTCATCAAGCCGCAGTACATTGCGCACCATCGCGTGCTCGTGCGCCTCAATCACCCCGGCATCCGAACCTTCGGCGAGCACGGCATGGATTTCCTCTTCCGTCAGCGGATCGGCCTTGTCCTCCCGCACACGAAGCAGCGCAAGAAGGGCTTTGGTGGAAACGGAAAGGAGCGCCACGAAGGGGCGACTGGCAAAGGCCAGCAGCTGCATCGGCCGGGCCATCAGCCGGGCGATGCCTTCGGGGTGCAGTTGCCCGATCCGTTTGGGCACCAGTTCGCCCACAACAATCGACAGATAGGTAACTGCCACCACCACCATCACAGTTGCACTGATCGCCGCTGTTTCGGGGTCAGCGCCAAGCCCGGTCAGCCAGCGGGCGAAATCATCGGCAAGCACAGCCTCACCGACGATACCATTAAGGATACCGATCGAGGTGATGCCGATCTGAACGGTGGAGAGAAAACCGGTCGGCTCCTCGGCAAGTTTCAGCGCCGTCGCCGCCTGCTTGTCGCCTTCTTCGGCACGCTTGGCGAGCCGGGCACGGCGAGCGGTGACAATGGCAATCTCCGACATTGCGAAGACACCATTCAGGATGATAAGGCCAATCAGCAGCAGGATTTCCATATAAGCCTCGGCCTAAAGCGCAACTGCGGGCACCGGGCGGTCGCTGCCGCCAATGCCTCTACTGTGATTGTCATCCATGTTGAAAATCCTGAAACGCTGGTGCGCGATTTTAGGAAGGCCAGCCCCTGCGTGTCAATTGAAGGTGGAAATTCACCCAAAGGTGTCTTAGAAAGCGCTGCCGCTGCCTGTAAAGTGTTGAATGCGGCCCGTATTCCGATCCAAGATAGAAACAGATGCGCCTGATTACGTCAGCCATAGTCGCCCTTGCGGCGACCCTGAGCACCGCCCTGCCCGCCGCGGCGGAAGAAGGGCGTCATCTGGTATTTGGCTGCATCTGCGATGACACACAGGACCTGCGTGACCGCCAAGGACTGGTGATCGATTATCTGGCGACTGTCCTTTCGGATATTCCCGGCCTGAAAATCGAATCCGCACGCTTGGCCGACATTCCTTCAATGTCGGATGCCATCAATGCAGGCAAGGTGGATTTTGTATCGGAAACGCCGCTTGCCGCCTGGGCCATCATCGACCGCACGAATGCCGAAATTACCTTCCGCGAACGCCGCCACGGCGTCATCTCCTATCGCAGCCTGATCGTCGCGTCGGAGAAATCCGGCGTGACGACGCTTGGTGACCTCGTCGGCAAGGTTGTCGCCTTCGAAGGGCCGGGTTCCACATCGGCCTTCCTGTTCCCGCTCGCGATGCTGCGCGGTGAAGGGCTGCAGACCGTGGAACTGGCGTCCCCGACCGATCCCGTCCCCGCTGGCAAGGTCGGCTATATCTTCACCCACGAGGACGGCGCTGCCGCGCGCTATATCGCCGATGGCAAGGCCGTGGCCGGTGCGCTGAGCGACGAAGACTGGGCCTCGCCCCAGATCGAGGAACCACTTGCCCGTACCCGCATGAAGGTGATCAGCACCAGCGAACCGCTCCTGCGCGCTGTGACCCTTGTCCGCAAGGATATGGATCCCGAACTGAAGGCGCGGCTGATTGCCGCCCTCAAGAATATGCATGACGATCCGGACGGACGGCAGGCCCTGCGCGACTATAACCGTGTCCGGCGCTTCGACTATGCCGACGAGGCCATCCTCGCGGATATGGAGCGGATGCGCGTTTACTATGAACGCGTGAAAGACCGGGTCGGCTGACCGCTGCCGCATTCACCGGCATGAAAAAGGGGGCATCGCGCCCCCTTCTTGTTTTCCTGGCTATTCGGCGGCTTCCGCCTCTGGCGACCAGCGCAGGACCGGGTTCCGGGCTGCCTGCGTCTCGTCCAGTCGCTTCCAGGGCGCGAAATATGGCGCCCCAATGAAGCGGTTGGTTTCGCCTGCCTTGGCGGCAGTTGCGAGGCCGCGCATCGAGCGGATGAACTGATCCAGATTGTATTTGCTCTCGCTCTCGGTCGGCTCCACCAGCATGGCGCCGTGCACGACAAGCGGGAAATACATGGTCATCGGATGGTAACCCTCGTCGATCATCGCCTTGGCGAAATCGAGCGTGGTAACACCCGTGCCCTTCAGGAACTCGTCATCGAACAGCACTTCGTGCATGCACGGACCTTCGAACGAGACGGTCATCAGGTCATCAAGGCAGGCCTTGATATAGTTGGCATTGAGAACTGCGTCCTCGCTGGCCTGACGGCAACCATCCACCCCGTGGCTCAGCATGTAGGAAAGGGCGCGCACATACATGCCCATCTGGCCGTGGAAGGCGACAAGACGACCAAAGCTCGGGTCGTTATCACCGTCCAGATGCTCCTTGAAGGAAAGGCCATCAGCCGTTTTCACCACATAGGGCAGCGGCACATGATCCTTCAGCCGGTCGGAGAAGACGACAGGGCCGGAGCCCGGGCCGCCGCCGCCGTGCGGGGTCGAGAAGGTTTTATGGAGGTTGATGTGCATGGCATCGACGCCAAGATCGCCGGGGCGTGCCTTGCCGACGATGGCGTTGAAGTTGGCGCCGTCGCAGTAGAAAAGCGCACCGGCAGCGTGGATCGCATCGGCAATCTCGCGCACTTCATCTTCAAAGAGGCCGCAAGTGTTGGGGTTGGTCACCATCACGGCCGCGACCGTGTCGTCGAGCGCTGCTTTCAGGGCTTCGATATCGACGCGGCCATTGGCCTTGCCGGGGATCGATTTCACCTTGTAGCCGCAGAAGGCAGCGGTCGCCGGGTTGGTGCCGTGCGCCGATTCCGGGCAGAGGATCACTTCACGGGCGTCACCACGGGCCTCGAGCGCCTTCCTGATTGCCATGATGCCGCAAAGCTCGCCGTGCGCACCGGCTTTGGGCGACAGGGCCACCGCCGGCATGCCGGTCAGTTCCATCAGCCAATGCGAGAGCTCTTCCATCAGGCCAAGCGCACCCTGCACGGTCGATTGCGGCTGCAGCGGGTGGATGTCCCCAAAGCCGGGCAGACGGGCCATCTTCTCGTTGAGGCGCGGGTTGTGCTTCATGGTGCAGGACCCGAGCGGGAAGACGCCCATGTCGATGCCATAGTTACGGCGCGACAGGCGGGTATAGTGGCGCACCACATCGGGTTCAGCGAGGCCGGGGCAGCCGGTGCCACCGGTACGCTCCAGTGCGCCGAGGTTCGAGACAAAGCCTTCGACTTCTTCAACATCCACACCGGTGCGATCTTTGGAGCCGATCTCGAAAATCAGCGGCTCGGCAAGGCGCAGGCCGACGTGGCCCGAGAAGCTTTCATACTTGTGCTCGTCGGTCGTCACAGCATTCGGGGTGGTGGGCCGACCTTCGCTATTCATGCTCATGCCGCATACTCCTTTAGGCCGTTCACAAGGGCCTTGATATCGTCCCCCGTCACCGTTTCGGTGGCGGCAATGATCAGAAGGTCATCGAAGCCTTCACCGGGATAAAGGCGCGAGGCCGGCACACCAGCCAGAATGCCCTTGTCGGCGAGCGCCTCAACCGCCTTCGCGGCATCCTTCACGCGAACGGTGATCTCGTTGAAGAAGCGCTTGGAGAGAACCTCAATGCCTGCGCCCGAAAGCGCCTTGGCAACGGCTTGCGCACGGGCATGGTTCACCCTGGCAAGGCCGGTCAGACCCTTGTCGCCCAGAAGCGACATATGGATCGTGAAGGCGAGTGCGCAAAGGCCGGAGTTCGTGCAGATGTTCGAGGTCGCCTTCTCGCGGCGGATATGCTGTTCGCGGGTGGAAAGCGTCAGCACGAAGCCGCGCTTGCCATCGGCGTCCACCGTTTCACCGCACAGGCGGCCCGGCATCTGGCGCACATATTTCTGGTTGGTGGCAAAAAGGCCAAGATACGGCCCGCCGAAATTGAGGCCGTTGCCGATCGACTGGCCCTCGCCCACCACGATATCCGCGCCCATTTCGCCGGGGCTCATCACGAGGCCGAGCGACACAACTTCGGTGACGACGACCACCAGAAGCGCCTTGTGGGCATGCGCCTTTTCGGCCACGGGACGAAGATCGAGGACCTCGCCGAAAGCGGTCGGGTTCTGGACCACGACGCAGCTTGTCGTGTCGTCGATGGCGTCCATCACGGCTTTCAGCTCGCCGTGCGGGTCAGCCGGATTGGCGGCCAGCGAGACAACTTCGTCTTCCGTATATTGCGTCATGGTAGTGACAACATCGCGGTAATGACCATGCAGGGAGCCGGCGAGGATCGCCTTGTTCCGGCGGGTCACGCGGCGCGCCATCATCACAGCCTCGCCGCACGCGGTGGAGCCGTCATACATGGAGGCATTGGCCACATCCATGCCGGTCAACATCGCCACCTGGGTCTGGAATTCGAAGATATACTGCAGCGTGCCTTGCGCGATTTCCGGCTGATAGGGCGTATAGGCCGTCAGGAATTCGCCGCGCTGGATGATGTGATCGACGGTCGCCGGCACATGGTGCTTGTAGGCACCGGCCCCCACGAAGAAGGGCACACTGGAAGCCGGAACGTTCTTTGCCGCCAGCCGCGAGAGGTGGCGTTCCACCTCCATCTCGCTTTTGTGCGCGGGCAGATCGATCACGGGGTTGAGGGCATCCTTCGGGACATCGACGAACAGGTCATCGATGCCCTTCACGCCGATCTTGGTCAGCATCTCCTGCCGGTCGGCAGGGGTCAGCGGCAAATAACGCATTGGGTCAGGCTCCGGGCGCGGAAAAGCGGGGGCAAGCCTCAGTCGAGGCTTGCAAGAAACTCGTTATAGGCGTCTTCGTCCATCAGGTCGTCGAGCTCGCCTTCGTCCTCAAGCTTCATCTTGAAGAACCAGCCGGCATCCATGGCGGCAGAGTTCACAAGCGCGGGCGTACCTTCCAGCTCGTGGTTCACGGCCTTGATCTCGCCCGAAAGCGGGGCGTAAACCTCGCTCGCGGCTTTCACGGATTCCACGACAGCGGCTTCATCGCCTTTCGAGTAGGTGGCGCCAACTTCCGGCAGTTCCACAAACACAACGTCACCCAGCGCCTGCTGGGCATAATCGGTGATGCCGACGGTGGCGATGCCGTCCACATATTCGATCCACTCGTGATCTTCGGTAAATTTCAGCATGTCAGGTCCCCTATCGAAATAAGCTGAAGATATCAGGCAGTCTTGCGCTTGTAGCGCTGGGTAACGAACGGCAGGGCGGCGACCGTGGCCGGATGCGCCTTGCCGCGGATCATCAGATTGAGCTTCGTGCCAACGGCCGAAAGCGCAGGCGGCACAAAGCCCATGGCAACCGGGCCACCCACCGTGGGGCCGAAGCCGCCGGAGGTGACAACACCGATCACGGCTCCGGCCTCGTCGGCAATCTCGGTGCCTTCACGGGCCGGCGCGCGGCCCTCGGGGCGGATACCGACCCGCACCTTGGCGGGGCCCGAGCTAAGTTCCTTCAGGATACGCGACGCGCCCGCAAAATCACCTGCTTCCTTGCGCTTTTTGCCAAGCGCGAAGGTGACGCCCGCCTCAACCGGGCTGACGCTCGCGTCAAAGTCATGACCCGATAGGCAAAGGCCCGCCTCAAGGCGCAGGCTGTCGCGCGCGCCAAGGCCGATAAGCTCCACATCCGGGTGGCGGATCAGACGCTCGGTGAGCGAGACAACCGCTTCCTCCGGCACCGAAATCTCGTAGCCGTCTTCACCGGTGTAGCCCGACCGGCTGATCCAGCAGACAACACCTTCAAGCGTCACGGACGTGGCTTCCATGAAGCCAAGCTCGGCAACCTCCGGCGCGAACTGCGCAAGGGCGGCTTCGGCCTTCGGGCCTTGCAGCGCGATCAGGGCCTTGTCTTCCAAAGGTTCAAGCGTGATCAGGTGACCGAGCTTTTCCTCGATGATGTCGTAATCCTTGTCCTTGCAGCCGGCGTTGACGACCACATACAGGGCACCATCGGGCTCGTGCGTGCGGGTGACCATCAGGTCATCCTCGATCCCGCCTTCATCATTGAGGAGAAGCGTATAGCGCATCTTGCCCGGCTGCAGGGACTGGAGGGCACCGGGCATCAGCTTTTCAAGCGCGGCTGCCGGGTCGCTGCCATCGCGCGAGCGCACCATCGCCTGCCCCATGTGCGACACATCGAAAAGACCGGCCTTTTCCCGCGTGTGATTATGCTCCCCCATGATCCCCAGGGGATACTGGACAGGCATGTCATAGCCCGCAAAGGGCACCATCTTGGCGCCGCGCGCAACATGCAGATCATAAAGCGGGGTTTTATGGAGAGGGGTATCGGTCATCGGCGCAGGCACTCCGCAGGCGTGGGTTGACGCCGGGGTGAACCGGCCCAAAACCCCCTCTGTCATGGGACCTGAGAGATTTCGCCGTCCGCGCACACTATCGCGCCAGACGGCTTACCCCGTCGGTGAGGCGATCAAGGTTGCCCTCGCCCGCCTGCTTTCCAGAGTTGTCCGCCGACCGTGCGGTCCTTCTGCCTGAGAGTTTCCGGGGTGGTTGCTCCTTCGGCGCCGGAATTTGGAGTCCGGTCTCTCCCGCACAGTCACCACGGGGAGCATTAGCCCGCCCCCGCAAGACCTGAATCAGTGGCCGCGATCATAGTGGCAGGGGGAAAAGAGTCAATCGGGGTTTGGAGCGCGGATCTAGCTCCAATCCCCTCGTGCGAGGATTGCAGCCCGATTATTATTTCTCACCCAACACTCCATTATTCCCAAAACCTACCCTATAGCCAGTCAACACATAAGTGTATTGAGCGCTAAACGAGACCACCCCATCTGAACTTACTTCGCTACCCACAGAAATAGCCTGCACTCCTAGTAAGTCTGAATATAAAAAATACGATACTCCTGGCATTTCGTCACATACAGCCCGAATACTCTTCAGATAGTGATCCGTATGGTTATCCATATAATAAGGATGGCGAGAAACAACGTTAAAGGCGCAGCCAGAAAATTCCCATCTATCCCCCACGGTTACTTCTTCAGGTGGTAAATAGATTGCGATCCCTAGTTCTTTACCGATTGCATAGGATGCTTGTTTTCCATCACTTCTGACGAAGTCTGAGACTACCTCGTCAGAGTAAATGATATATCCCCCATCGTCTGTTGTCATGATCCCGATGGAATGAAGCGGATCAACCGCATCAAAATAGGGAAACATATCTACTATATCCAACATTCCTGCCGCCACATTGAAGGAAACGACGGTTGCTAGAAATGTTCCGCAAACAATTTGATACATAGTCGTTTCCTCCAGACATAAGAGGGGCGTCACACCCCCGCCCAGCGGCGCACCAGATTGTGGTAAATCCCGGTGAGCCGCACGGTTGTCGGGTCATCAAGGCCCTTCTCGGCGGCGAGGTCCTGCACGGACTGGTCGAGATCGAACAGCAGTTCCCGCTCGGCGCCGTCGCGGACCATGCTTTGTAGCCAGAAGAAGCTGCAAAGGCGCGTGCCTTTGGTCACCGGCTTCACATGATGGAGGCTGGTGGACGGGTACAGGACCATCGAGCCCGCATCGAGCTTCACCTCCTGCGCACCGTACTGCGTTTCGATCACCAGTTCGCCGCCTTCATATTCGTCTGCGCCCGCGAAGAAGAGCGTGGCTGAAAGGTCGGTGCGCATTTTGATCGGCGTGCCGGGGATACGGCGGATGGCGTTGTCCACATGCGTGCCGAAATTCTGGCCGCCCGAATAGCGGTTGAACAGCGGCGGGAAAATCTTTTCCGGCAAGGCTGCCGACAGAAACAGCGGGTTTGCGGCGAGCGCGGCGAGGATCACATCGCCGACCTTCGCAGCGGCAGCGGAGCCTTCCTTGAGTTGTTCATTCTTCTTGGCGCGGGCCGCCTGTGCGCCCGAGGTGGCGTTGCCATCAACCCAGTCGCCTGCTTCCAGCAGGGCACGGCAGGCTTTCACCTCGTCAGGGGTCAGGACATCGGGAATGCAGATCAGCATCAGCGGCCTCGTCTGGATAGCAATCCGCCGGGCAGAACCCGGCGGACAAGATGGTTCATTTGTCAGACTGCCCGGATCAGAAGTCGATGTCGAGCGTCACAGTAGCCGAGCGGCCCGGCGCGATATAGGTGAAGGGCGCGCTGCTGCGATACAGGCTGTCGTAATAGACCTTGTCGGTCAGGTTCTGCACATTCAGCGAGATTTCCACGCCTTCCTTCAGCTCGAAATGCGCGAAGGCATCGAAGCGCCAGTGCGAGGGCAGATAGGTGGTGCCGACATAGGTGGTGCCGCCATAAATCTTGCTCGCATACACCGCCGTACCGCCGAAGCTGAAGCGCTCGGTTGCCTGATATTTGGCAAGGAGCGTGGCGCTCGTCTCCGCCACGTTCGGCAGTTTGGAGCCGATCTCTACTTCGTTATCGGACGCAAGGATTTCGGTATCAAGAAGGGTGACGCCGCCAAACAGGCTGAGCTTTTCGGTCACATTGCCCGAAAGGCCGATTTCGAAACCGTCAACGCGCTGTTCGCCGTTGAGCGTGGTGACTTCCGACGAGCCCGAACCGGTGACCGAGCGGCCCGCCGTTTTCTCGATACGGAAGAGCGCGGCGCTCACCAGGAAATGCTCGTCGAACACGGCCCATTTGGTGCCAAGCTCGTAGTTCATGTTGCGTTCGGCATCGATGCTCTGGCTGCTGCCGGAGATGCCGCCATAGGCCGCACCGCCGCCGTCCACCTGCTCGCCCGGCGGGTTCGAGGAGGAGCCGATGGAGACATAGACGTTGCCGTTTTCAGCGGGCTTGTAGGTCACGCCTGCATGCCAGTTGAAGAAGTTGTCGTCGCTGCGAAGCTGCATGTCGCCGCCGCGGCCGCCGATGCTGGTGTAATCGATGCCGAAGTCATCGAAACGCAGCCCGCCGAAGACCTGCCACTGGTCGTTCAGCTCGATCGTGTCGATCAGGAAGAAGGCCTTCGTGGAGATTTCGGATTCGGTGTAGGACGTGCCCGGAACCGCGAAAAGGTCCCACGGCAGGTGCGGATCGGGGTTCCACAGATTCTGCGAAACCGAAGTGCTGCCGGGGGTCGGCGCACCGCCCGTGGACGGGTCTTCGGAATCGAGGAAACCGTAGGGGTTGTTGTGGATTTTCTCTTTCGAGAATTCGAAGCCGCCCACAAACGTGTGCTCGACGCCGCCGAAACCGGATTTCCAGGTCAGGTCCGTCTGGTTGACGAGATATTTGTTCGTCTGGTTCCGGTTCTTCGGGCTTGCCGATACGGTCCAGTTGGCCGGATCGGGATCGGTGGTCACCGGGCGTTCGGGCGCCGAGACCACATAACCGTTCCAGGTGTGGCCGTAACGCAGGACGCTCTTCAGCACCTTGCCGTCGCTCAGCTCAGCGCGGATCTGGCCGGTCACGATGTCGATATTGTTCTTGTGGAAGTCGCGGTTCACAAGGCCGTAGAAATTGTTGCGATCCACCTTGAAGGGCTCGTTGTTGGCCACGTCATAGGGCACGCCCCAATCCGGCAGGCCGTCGGTTTCAAGGTGATAATAATCGAGGCCGAGCTCAACGGATTCGTTCATCTGGTAGGCGGCAGCAGCGGCCACACCCCAGCGCTCGTTGAAGACCTCGTCACGGCCTGCGGTTTCGCTGTCGTGATACATGCCATTGACGCGCACCGCGAGCTTGTCGCTCAGCTGGCGGTTCACGTCAGCCGTCACGCGCTTGGTGTCGTCGGTGCCGACAGTCACTTCAACGTCGCCGAAATCCTTGGCTTGCGGGGCTTTCGAGATCATCGAAATGGCGCCGCCGGTGGTGCCACGACCGCCAAAGGCCGAACTCGGGCCCTTGAAGATTTCGATCTGCTCGACCGCGAAGGTCTCGCGCGAGGTAACGCCCGGATCGCGAACGCCATCGATATAAATGTCGTTGCGGGCATCGAAACCGCGGATGAAGACGCGGTCACCGAAAGCGTTGCCGCCCTCGCCGGTACCGAGCGTGACACCCGGCTGGATGCGCATCAGGTCGCGGAAGGTGCTGGTGCCGGTATCGTCGATCAGCTCTTTCGGCAGCACGGTGATCGATTTGGCCGCATCAAGAATCGATTGCGTCAGCTTCGAGGAAGCCGAACGGTCGATCTTGTAGGGCGCCATCGGGTCGGCATAGGGGTTCGAGCCGGCCTGACGGCCTTCGACCAGAACTTCCTCGATATCGTCATTCTTCGGGTTTTTCTTCGCGTCCGCCGTGTCAGCGAAGGCGTGGGAGCTTACGAGAGCGGCCGAGAGAAGGCCAACCGTGCCGCGCGCTGCATGGCGCACTGCAACTTTCCTCAGTGAAAGAGGCTGCTTGTTACCGGACATTTCGATCCCTGCGATTTTGTTATGGGGATGTCGGTGCAATCGAAACTGAAACTCACTCTCATGAACCGACGAACGCTTCCTTATATGCAATCCATTCGCAGTTTCAATCTCAAAAATGTCCTTTTGAGACAATTGTGACAAAAGCAAAGAAAAAGGCCCGCTCCAACAGGTGGGGCGGGCCTTTTTCAGGATTGCGTCAGGGCGGATACGCTCAGCTGCGTTCCATATTGTAAACCGCCTCGTCGGGGCTCAGCTGGAAGCCGACGATCACTTCATAATCGTAGCGACGAGCCTGCTCGATCGACGGCACCACATGACGGATCGTCTGGGCGCTCGAGGCTTTGCCGTCGGCGTCGAAATTCAGGGTCACCGGATAGGTCTTTTTGGTGATGATGCGGCTGTTGTCCTTCAGGACCGCCACGAAATAGGAAATATCCACCGTACGGCTCGTCAGCGCCGGGCCAGCCGTGGCGCCAACCACGAAGCGGGTGGTGGCTGTCACCTCGCCGCTTTCCTTGTCGTCGGGCTCTTCGCAGTCCGTCAGCACATTCATGATGGTGGCGGTGTAGGAGACATCCTGATCGGTGCGGCCGCTGCCAGCGAAGCGCGTGACCGTACCGGCGTCACCAACCACGGCAACGGCAGAGCAGCGTGAAATCTTCACCTCGAGCGGGTTTCTGTTGCAGGCTGCAACCATCAGGCAAAGCCCGGCAAGGACAAGAGCACGCGCGATCATGTATTCCCTTTCGATCAGTCTCAACGCCGCGGGGGTGCATGCACATCCCGAAGCGCCGCGATCATAGGGTGGCATTAGGGCAGGCGCAAGGCACCAATCGTTGCATCGCTCCGGGCGAGCGGATAGGCTCCGCCCCCATGATAGAAATCACCGACACGATAGGGCTCGACGAGGCCGAAATCAGCTTCACTTTCATCCGCGCCGGCGGGCCCGGCGGGCAGAATGTGAACAAGGTTTCCTCTGCGGCACAGCTCAGGTTCGACGCGCGCCATTCGCCGTCGCTGCCGCCCTATGTGCGGGCACGGCTTGAAAAACTGGCGGGATCGAAGCTGACAACAGCGGGCGAGATTGTCATCACCGCCAATCGCTTCCGCACGCAGGATGCCAACCGCGAGGATGCGACAAACCGTTTGATCGAGATGATCAAGGCGGCATCGATCAAACAGAAATACCGTGTGCCCACCAAGGCCTCGAAGGCGCAGAAGAAGAAGCGGCTGGAAGCCAAAGGGCACCGCTCCGGCATCAAGGCGATGCGGCGCGGCCCGGCGCGGGACGACTGAGCCCCTCTCCTACTCCTGCCGCAACACCTTCCGTGCAGCGCGCTGAACGTCGCCGGTCAAAGCTTCCAGGAGCCGGGCGCCAACGCGGGACGCCTGCCAGTAAAGCCGCACCTCCGTCACCTTGCCCGGCAGCAGTTCCACCAGTCGGCCGGACTTCACATAAGGGGCGGCCAGCATCTCGGGGTTCATCCCCCAGGCGAAACCGGCGAGGGTGAGATCGATGAAGGCCTGTGTGGACGGCACCCAGTGCCGAGGTGAGGCCAGATCAACTCCGCAATAGTCCTTCGCCCAGCGTGCCTGCAGATGATCCATCCGGTCGTACCGCAGCACCGGCGCAGCCTGCAGGCTGGCCTCATCCACCCCGTTCGGGAAATGCCTTGCGACATAGGCGGGGTTCGCCACTGCCAGATAGCGCAGCGCGCCGAGCGCCACGGTGCGGCAACCCTGCACCGGTGTCGGGTCTGCCGTCACCGCCGCCAGCACCTCGCCCGAGCGTAACCGCTCGGCCGTGTGGCCCTCATCCTCCAGCACCAGATCGAACAGTGCGCCGGTCTTTTCAGAGAAGCTCGTAAGCGCTGCCGGGAACCATGTGTTCAGGCTGTCGGAATTGACGGCAATCCGGATGACCGGGCGTTCCTCCACCTGCTGCCCCAGAATCGAGGGCAGTTCCCCCACCATTTCGCTTTCCATCAGGCGGACCTGCTCGACATGGGCACAAAGCCGCGCACCCACCGCCGTGGCGCGGCATGGCTGCTCCCGCACCACCAGCACGGTGCCAAGGCGTTCCTCAAGGAGCTTCAATCGCTGCGATATGGCAGAGGGCGTTACGCCAAGGGCAGCCGCCGCGCGCTCGAAGCTGCCTTCACGCACAATCGCCGCAAGGGCGGAGAGGGACGCATAATCAAGCACATTAGAAACCCTTAATTAACATTACATAATTGAGATACACTAATATAAGGAGCAGCGCTACAACGGCGCCATGACCGATATCTTTTCAACATTCGCCAACGGCTTTGCCATCACCGCCGCCCTCATCATGGCAATCGGGGCCCAGAATATGTTCGTGCTGCGGCAGGGCTTGCAGCGTGAACATGTAGGGCCGATCGTCCTTTTCTGTGTGGTGTCCGACGGCATCCTGATCAGCGCCGGAGTGGCCGGCATGGGGGCAGCGCTTGAGCTTGTCCCCGGCCTGTCGCTGTTCCTGTCGCTCGGCGGCGCCTGCTTCCTTGGCTGGTACGGGGCCGTTGCCTTTCGCCGGGCGGCGACATCAAGCTCGATGCAGGTTGCGGGCGGCGGGGGCAAAACGCTTGTCGCAGCCCTCGCCGGAGCCGCCGGCTTCACCTTCCTCAACCCGCATGTCTATCTGGATACAGTGCTGCTGATGGGTGCGGTGAGTTCAACGATTGCGGAGCAGTTGCGGCCCGTGTTCGTGGCAGGCGCGCTGACGGCCAGCGTCATCTGGTTCACAGCCCTCGGCTTCGGGGCGCGTTTCCTGTCGCCCCTCTTCGCCCGGCCTGCCGCCTGGAAGATCCTTGATATTTTGGTCGGCACCATGATGGTGACCATGGCAATCGGGCTGCTGGTCCACGCCTTCGATCTGGCTTGAAGCCCTGACTTCAGGCCAGCTTGCCGAGCGACTTGAAGCCTTCGCCGAACACACGGGTCATGCGGTCAAGGATTGCGGCAAAATCGCCGGACCGGCACTGCCCGCCTGACAACACATCGATACGGCCCGTTTGCGCCAGCGACAGGGAAATCGCACCCGACATCAGGTGATAGAACCAATAGATATCGGCTTCCTTCACATCCGGGCGCACCTCGGCCAGCATCTCCACCAGCCGCCGCACCACGGGATCGAACGGCGTGTGGGTCGTATCCACATCGCCGCCCATCGCCGTGCTGTTCAGCTTGGCGATCAGCGCACCATAGTTCAGAAAACCCGGCTCGCCCGACATCATGAAACGGAAGGTCGGCTCCAGATAGGCCCGCACCACGCCCTCGGCCGTCATCTTGCCCGCATGGCCTGCAGCATAGGCATCGAGCGATACCTGCCGGGTTTCGTTCACAATCCCGGCCCGGCGGGCAATCACGGCATCGAAAAGCCCGGCCTTGGTGTTGAAATAATAGTGCAGAAGCGACGTATCGGTCGCCGAAGCCGAGGCAATCTCGCGCATCGTGACCCCGTCATAGCCGCGCCGTGCCAGCAGCTCCTCGGCAGCGTCCAGAATACGCTCCCGCGATTCCTCGCGCCGGTCCGCCTGCCGGCGCCGCACCGGTTGTTTCTTTGCGGTTGATACTGCCGCCATCCCTGTCCCCTCTTGTTGGCGCCACTTTGGCCCGGCAGCCGGATCATGACAAGTTCGAATTTAAATTTATTGATCGATCAATAAATAAATTGACACCAACCCGGTTTGGCGCAAGCCTGATGCTCGGCGCGTGGAGGGCGCCCGCCCCGGGACGTTACGTCAGGGGCTGAAAACGGGAGGGTTTCATATGATCAGGGTTCAACGGACTCTGCCGGCGCGGCTTCTGCTCGCCGGCGCTTCGGCAACGGCACTTGCCTCCGGCATGCCGGCCATTGCACAGGATACAACGGGCGACGAAGAGGCGCTCACCATCGATACCATCGTTGTTACGGCCCGGCGCCGCGACGAATCGATTGTCGAGGTGCCGATTGCCGTCAGCACCTTCGACGCCGACAAACTGGATATGCGCGGGGCGCTGGATATCACCGCCCTGCAACGCAACACGCCGAACCTGACACTGCAGGTTTCGCGCGGCACCAATTCCACCCTCACCGCCTTCATCCGCGGCGTGGGCCAGCAGGATCCCCTGTGGGGCTTCGAGCCCGGCGTCGGCCTTTATGTGGACGATATCTATATCGCCCGCCCGCAAGGCGCGATTCTCGACATTTTCGATATCGAACGGATCGAAGTGCTGCGCGGGCCCCAGGGCACGCTTTATGGCCGCAACACCATAGGCGGTGCGGTCAAATATGTCACCCGGCGGCTGGGGCAGGAGCCGACCTTCAAGGTCCGCACCAACCTTGGCAATTACGAACAGCGCGATCTCGTGGCCTCGGGCTCGGTGCCCCTTGGCGACAAGGTGGCACTGGGTGCCGCGATCGGCTGGTATAACCGCGATGGCTATGGCACCAACCATTTCACGGGCGCCGAAACCAACAACAAGAAGTCGTTCGCAGCTCGCCTCACCCTTGAGGCAACGCCCAGCGAAAACCTCTTCTTCCGCCTGAGCGCGGACCGCACAGACGACGATTCGAACGCCAACCATGGCCACCGCGAAGCGGCTGTCCCTGCTGATTGGGCCGTGTTGCCAGCTGTTCTGCCGGGCTACAGCCCCTCGGCCCAGCCGGTGCCAGCGGGTGCCTTCCCGGTGCAGGCCAACAAGTATGACACGTGGGCCGGCCTCGGCGACGATAACGAGGTCATCACCCAAGGGCTTTCGGGCCTTGTCGAATGGACGCTGAGCGACAGCCTCGTCTTCAAGTCGATCACCGCCTACCGCGACGGCGTGACCCACGGCACCGGTATCGATTTCGACGGCACCCCTGCCCCGATCCTCGATATCAGTGCGGGCGGCTCGGTTTACGATGACCACCAGTTTTCGCAGGAACTGCAGCTGGTGATCCAGCGCGAAAGCTGGAGCGGTATCCTCGGCGCCTATTATCTGGATGCACTGGCAACCGGGCAATATGACACCGTGCTCGGCATTGGCGCTGCCGCCATTCCGGGCGTGCCGACCCCGCACCTCACGCAAGGCACCAGCGGCGAGGTGGATACCAAATCCATCGCGCTCTTTGGTGATTTCGACTTCGACCTTGGCGAGCGCTGGAACCTGTCACTCGGTGGTCGCTGGACCCGCGACAAGAAGGAAGGCACCGTCTTCAAGGCCAACTATCTGGGCCTTGGCTCGCCGATCTCGGGGGCGACCTCGAGCATCCTGATCCAGACGCTGACCGACTATACCCGCGAGCTGACCTTCGAGGAATTCACCCCGCGCGTCAGCCTTTCCTATGCCCTTGCCGATGATATGAATGTCTATGCCGCCTATAGCCGCGGCTTCAAATCGGGCGGGTTCGACATGCGGGGCGACGCCACCGCAACCCCGGCGACGCAAGAAGGCTACGAGCCTGAAACGGTCGATTCCTTCGAAATCGGCCTCAAGGGCAATGTGCTGGATGGCCGGCTTTCCTTCGCCGGTGCCATCTTCCACACCCTGTATGACGGCCAGCAGGTGACAAGCCAGCAGGTGAACCAATCGGGCACCGGCGTCGTCAGCTTTGTCGACAACGTCGGCTCTTCCACCATTAACGGCGCCGAGCTTGAGGCGACAGCCTGGTTCTCCAACGCCTTCAGTGTCGATTTCGCGCTCGGCTATGTGGACGCCAAGTTTGACGAATATCTGGCCTATGCCCCGGTTGGTGGCAGCTATGTGCAAGTGGATGTGGCCGACCAGCGCCAGTTCCAGAACACGCCGGAATGGAACGGCAACGTTGCCCTCAACTACACCGTCGATATGGACACCCGCGGCACGCTGGCGCTGCGCGGCGCCCTGTCGTTCCGCAGCTCGATCAATATGTTCGAGACACCCGTACCGGCCATCGACCAGCCGGCTTACGAGCTTCTGGACGCCAGCATTGTCTGGACGGCGGCCAACGAGAAATGGCGGGTCGGCATCCATGGCCGCAACCTGACAAACGAACGCTACAGGACCGGCGCCTATAACTTCCCGGGCCTCGCCTTCGGGGATTCGATTATCGGCTTCTACGGTGCGCCGCGCACCATCTTTGCCTCGATCGAGTATCGCTACTGACCGGGGCACGGTGCCGCCGGGTCCCCCAGGAACCGGCGGCGCCACCAAGGATGGATGACACGATGAAAGACTTTTTCTGGCGCTCGCAGGACGGGCTCAATCTCCATGCCGCCGACTATATGCCCGAGGGCCGTATAAAGGGCCTGCCGATCATCTGCGTGCCCGGCCTCACCCGCAACGCCCGCGATTTCAGCGATTTCGCACCGTGGGCGGCGAGCCTCGGCCACCGTGTCCTTGCTGTTTCCCTGCGCGGCCGCGGCCAATCGGACCGTGACCCGAAACCGCGCCGCTACCGGCCGGATACCTATGCCCGCGATATCGTCACACTCATGGATACACTCGGCCTTGCGCGCGCCATCCTTGTCGGCACCTCGCTTGGCGGGCTTGTCACGATGGAACTGGCGCATATCGCCCCCTACCGGGTGGCGGCGGCAGTGTTGAATGATATCGGCCCGAGTGTCGACAAAAGCGGTATCGCGCGGATTGCTTCTTACGCTGGCACGGCGGCGCCGGTGACCGACTGGCAAAGTGCGGCAGCACACTGCGAGCGGATCAATGGCGTCGCCTTCCCGGATTTCACGGAAGACGACTGGCAGCGCCTTGCCCGCTGGACCTTCGCCGAAGGGCCGGACGGCCTACCGGTGCTGGATTATGACCGCGCCATTTTCCGCCCCGCCCCACGCTGGCTGATGCCGTTCATCGAATGGCACCTGTGGCGGCGCTTCCGCAATCTGGCGACTGGCCGCCCCGTGCTGGCGCTGCGCGGTGCGATATCGGATATCCTGTCGGCTGAAACGCTGGCCCGCATGGGTACCACCGCCCCCGGCGTGCAGACCGTGGAAGTGCCCCGTGTCGGCCATGCCCCGACCCTTTCGGAACCTGCTGTCAAAACCGCGATGGAGGACTTCTTCGCCGTCCTGCCGCCCGCGTAGCGCTTGACCGCCAATCGCCCAAGGGATAGCAAGGGGCAACAGCATGTTCCGGAGCCCTGATCCCATGAGCGGACATCCGTCCATCCGTATCCTTCTCGCCTCGCCGCGCGGCTTCTGCGCCGGCGTGGACCGCGCGATCAAGATTGTCGAACTGGCGATCCAGAAGTTCGGCGCGCCCGTCTATGTGCGCCACGAAATCGTGCATAACCGCTATGTGGTCGAAGGCCTTGAGGCGCAGGGCGCCGTGTTCGTGGACGAACTTCACGAAGTGCCCGAAGGCCTGCCGGTCGTCTTCTCCGCCCACGGCGTACCGAAATCGGTGCCCGCCGAGGCCGAAAAGCGCGAGATGATCTATGTGGATGCCACCTGCCCGCTCGTCTCCAAGGTCCACCGTGAGGTGGAACGCCACGACGGGCTAGGCCGCCATATCCTGATGATCGGCCATGCCGGCCACCCCGAGGTGATCGGCACCATGGGCCAGGTCGCCGAGGGTTCCATGACGCTGATCGAAACCGTTGAAGACGTTGAAAAGCTTGAGGTCACGGACCCCGCCAACCTCGCTTTCGTCACCCAGACCACGCTTTCGGTGGACGACACCTCGGATATCGTCGCGGCCCTGCAGGCCAAGTACCCCGAGATCACCACACCGAAGAAGGAAGACATCTGCTACGCCACCACCAACCGGCAGGTTGCCGTGAAGGAACTGGCGAAGGAGACCGACCGGGTGATCGTGATTGGTGCCCCCAACAGCTCCAACAGCCGCCGGCTTGTGGAAGTGAGCGAAAAGGCAGGCTGCCCGGCCCGCCTTATCCAGCGCGCGGCAGACCTCGACTGGGACTGGCTTGAAGGCGTTACCGCGCTCGGCATCACGGCAGGCGCCAGCGCGCCTGAAGTGCTGGTCACTGAACTGATTGACGCCATCCGCACGCGTTATGACGCGAAGGTGGAACTGGTGACGACGGCGGAAGAAAACGTGGTCTTCAAGGTGCCGCCGATCCTGAAGGATGTTGCCTGATGGCGGTCTATACGCAGGTCGACGACCAGACCCTTGCCGAGTTCCTGAGCCAGTATGACGTGGGCGAGCCGACGAGCTTCAAGGGCATCGCCGAGGGCGTGGAAAACTCCAATTACTTGCTGGAGACCACCAAGGCACGCTTCATCCTGACGCTTTATGAAAAGCGCGCCAACCCGGCAGACCTGCCCTATTTCCTCGCCCTGATGGAACATATCGCCAAGGCCGGCCTGCCCGCCCCGCTGCCGGTGCATGACAAGGCCGGCAATGCGCTGAAAACCCTGAAGGGCCGCCCGGCCTGCCTGATCAGCTTCCTGACTGGCGTGAGTGTGAATGACACAGGACCGGAGCAGTGTGCTGCGCTTGGCGCTGCCCTCGCCGGCATGCACAAGGCAACGGCGGATTTCGACCAGACCCGCCCGAATGACCTGTCGCTCGCCGGCTGGCATACGCTCGCAGGCAAGATCGGCGACCGCGCCGACGAGATCGAGCCGGGGCTCACCGCCCTCATCCGCGAGGAACTGGCGTACCTGGATGCCCACTGGCCCGCAGAAGGCAGCCTGCCAGCCGGCACCATCCATGCGGACCTCTTCCCCGATAACGTGCTGATGCTGGGTGGCAAGGTCACGGGGCTGATCGACTTCTATTTCAGCTGCACCGATTTCCTCGCCTACGATATCGCCGTGTGCCTGAACAGCTGGTGCTTTGACGATGCCCACGCCTTCGTGCCCGTGCGCGCCAAGCGGATGATGGAAAATTACGATATCCTCCGCCCGCTGACCGCCACCGAAACAAAGGCCCTGCCGATCCTCGCACGTGGCTCGGCGCTGCGTTTCATGCTGACCCGCGCCTATGACTGGCTGAACCCGGTGCCCGGTGCTGTGGTCCGCCCCAAGGACCCGCGCGACTATCTGCTGCGCCTGAAGTTCCACCGCACCGTATCGGACGCCGCCCAGTATGTCGTCTGAACGCACGGTGGTGATCTATACGGACGGCGCCTGTTCCGGCAACCCCGGCCCCGGCGGCTGGGGCGCGGTGCTGGAATGGAACGGGCACGAGAAGGAACTTTCGGGCGGTGCGTTCGAGACCACCAACAACCGGATGGAGCTGACCGCCGCCATCGAGGCGCTGAATGCCCTCACCCGCCCCTGCAAGGTGACCCTGCACACCGACAGCACCTATGTGAAGGACGGCATCACCAAATGGATCCACGGCTGGCAGTCGCGCGGCTGGAAAACCGCCGACAAGAAGCCCGTGAAGAATGCCGACCTGTGGCAGGCGCTCCTTGATGCTGAAAACCCCCACACGATCGAGTGGAAATGGGTGAAAGGTCACGCCGGCCACGACGGCAACGAACGCGCGGACGAGCTCGCCCGCATGGGCATGGAGCCCTACAAGCCATGATCCGCCATCTGGGTGCCGCCGATTATCGCGCGATGCCCTGGGCGAACGGGCGCGGCACCACGACCGAACTTGCCCGCGAGAATCGCCCGGACGGCAGCCTTTCGTGGCGCCTGTCGGTCGCGACCGTATCCGAAGACGGCCCCTTCTCGCCGCTGCCCGGGATCGACCGCATCCTGACGCTGATCTCCGGCGAAGGCTTTGACCTGATGATCGACGGCACCCGCCACGCCCTCGCCCCGCTCGCCCCACTCGCCTTTTCAGGCGACGCAGCCGTGAGTGCAGTGGGCGTGAAAGGCCCGAGCCTTGATTTCAACGTGATGGTGGACCGCCGCGACTGGCAGGCAAGCGTGACCCTGATCACCTCGCCGCATCGCTTCACAGTAAATGGTGGCGACCTCGCCTTCCTTTACATGCTCGATGCCAGCACCGGCGGAGCCGCAGCGGGTGACCTGATCGTCATTCAGGATGAGGAAGTGTTTACGTTTATGGAAGGGGAACGGGCGTTGTGGGTGCGCGTCCAGAGAAGCATAAAGCCCCCATCATCCAAAAATAGACCTTCATAAATAAAACTCTTCAAAAAAACAGACCAAGAAGTGTCTTAACCATCAAAAGCCAGTCAGCTGAGAAAGCCACAAATATAAGCATCAAATACAATAAATACAAAAAATAGTTTGGAACGTTTTCTTCTGTGTTTGTAAAAGATTGATACTTCTCTTTTCGGAATCCCTTTCCCAAAGAAATCCACTCTGCAGCATATATTTGAGCATCAAACTGACGCTCGATCTTATGGATCACCTTGAATTTACCCGCATTGAGTTTTCCGTAGTTTTCAATAAGACTTCTCCAAGACTTACACATCAAAATTCCTATAAAAAATGGAAAAATTAGGAATATAGTACTCCCTTCATTCAAAATTCCTTCCTTTATCACAAACCCGGAACCAGAAATAAGGGCCCCAATAACAGTTATGAAGAATCCGTTTGTAATCTGTCTTCTACCAATAAGAGTCTCAGAGGACTCCACCATAATCCTATAGAGCTCCATAAGCTGCTGTTTATTTTCGTTGTCCACCACGAAACACTGATCAAATTCGCTTTGAAAGTCATATGCTGATTTCAGGGCCCCAAGCTTGCGGGAACCAATATCGTCGCGGGACAGTTCAACAACTGGCTTTCCAAGCTCTAACGCCTTTTCCAACTCCCACCGCGTGTTTTCCGACTCAGCACATGCCTCGGCATCGTAAATAATGACTACCTCAGCAGAATCGATCAGGCTTTCAGCCTGAGCTTTCCATTTCTTGCCGTATGATCTTTTCAGGAAGCACGGCTGAACATGAATACCGTGAGATTGGCGAATAGATGCGAAGAACTTCGACGCTTCACCACGCATTGAGGTCCTATGTACCAAGAAGGCTTTCAATTCCTTATCGCTTACCTGCAAATAGAGCTTTCAGATTGTCCCATGTCCAACGATAAAGCTTGTCATTGCTGGTCGCTGACTTCGGCTTGGTACACTTGCCGTCGCCATAAGCCGCTAGTAGGAAGTATGGCTTTCCAGCAGCCCGAGCAATTTCAAGTTCGGCCGACACTCCATCAGCAGTATGGGTCTTTCTGCCACAGAGAATGACGACCACATCGACATTTTCCATGCGTCTTCTAACCTTCTGCTCCCAATCCCCATCCAAATGGCTGCGAACTGAGTTATCTTTAAATTCGAATGGGCTTTCTAAATGCTTTGACTGCCCTACGAACATAACTTTCGCGGGTTCGTCATTCTCGTAATCAAAACTCACAAATGCTCTTTGCTTGCCCATGCCACCCCCTATCCGCGACACAAACTAATCCCAAGACACACATAGATTGTACAAGTCCCTCATAAGACGCAAGCAATGACTCGCAAGGAGGCCTTCACAACCGACAATAGGTTCCATTTCTGAAACAGCCCATACAAAGCCTAGTCCTGCTTCTCGAACACACCTCCGAAATAGTCCCCGGCGTTCCACTGCGGGGCCATGTCGCGGTTGGCGATTTCGTTGGCGATCAGCCAGTTGACGCGGGCGAATTTGGCGGCGGCGTCAAAATGGATCGGCTGGTCCATCGTGTCCGACGGCTTGTGGTAGATATTCTTCATAAAGGTGTCGGTGAGCGCCGCACTGTCGGCACCGTCCACGGCGGGGGATATCCCCACCTTCAGGGCCACCGCCGGTACGCCGCGCTGCACGAAGCGGAACTGGTCGCTGCGGGTGAAGCGGCCCTCGTTCGGCAACGGATCGGGACTAAGGGCCAGCCCCGCCTTGGCAACCGCGGCCTCGACAATCGGGCCGAGGTCCGACCGTTCACCACCGAGCGCATTCACATCGGCGAAATCGAACAGCAGTATCGGCATATCAAGGTTCACGTTCGCCACCATCTGGTAACCGGCGGGCGGGAAATGCGCCAGATAATCGGAGCCCTGCAGGCCTTCCTCCTCGGCAGTGACTGCCGCAAACAGCACGGACCGGCGCGGCCTCAAGCCGCTTTCCTTCCACACACGGGCAACCTCGAGAAGCGTCGAGATACCGGCGGCGTTGTCCAGCGCGCCGTTATAGACCTTGCGGCCCTCGCCTTCGTCTTCCTTCACGCCCTTATGGTCCAGATGCGCCGACATGACGACGACCTCATGGGCGAGCTCGGGGTCTGAGCCTTCAAGGAGACCAAGCACGTTGGGGCTTGTCACCGGGTCCGATGCCTTGCTTTCCGCCTTGATGGCGAGATGCAGGCCAAGGTCAACCGGCGCCACCTTGTCCGTGCCCGCGTCGACTGCGGCAAGGATCGGGTCAAGGTCCACACCGGCAGCCGCAAACAGGCGTTTCTGCATGGCAGGGGAAAGAAGCAGGCTCGGCAGGCCTTGCGCCTCGCCGCTGCCTTCGGGGCGGACCCAATCGAAGCTCGGGTCGTTGATGAATTCAAGATAGCGGTCATAGCCGAAGCGGGCATTCTCGGCGGGCGTGCGGATTGTCACCATCGCCACCGCGCCGCGCTTGGCCAGCTCCTTGCCCTTCACGGCGTTGGAGCGCTGGTAGGCGCGCACCTCGCTGTGGAAGCCCTTCGGCGCATCGGCGATCAGGACAACGATCTTGCCCTTCACATCCAGCCCTTCAAGGTCATCATGGCCAAGCGTCGGTGCATGCACGCCGAAGCCAGCAAACACCAGGTCACCCGCCACATCCACCTTCGGATGGGCCGAGCTGCCGCGCATCTGGTAATCGTCCGCGAAAGTAAGGGTCTCATTCTTGCCGTTGGCGGTGAGCGTGACAGACGTGTTTTCGCGCACCAGCGACGCCTTCACAAACGGCACCTGCTGGAAATAGCTGCCATCATCGCCCACCGGCTTCAGCCCGGCGCGGGCATAGGCTGCCGCCACATAGCGCGCGGCGAGCTCGTGCCCTTCGGACGCCACCTTGCGGCCTTCCAGCATGTCATCGGCCAGAAAGGCCATGTCGGCCTTGATGCGCCCGGCCTCGAACGCCGTTACCGCCGGCTCCTGCACCTTGGCGGTGCAGGCAGTAAGCGAGAGCATGCAGCCGGAAAGGGCCGCGATCAGGGTGTGTTTCTTCATCTCGTGTCCCCCGGCCTTATTTCGTGCCCGCAAAGGTCTGGCCGAAGAAGTCACCTTCGTTCCATTCCGGCTTTTCGTCGCGGTTGGCGATCTCGTTGAGGATCAGCCAGTTGACGCGGGCAAACTTGGCCGCCGTATCGAACCGGATCGGCAGGTCCATCTGGTCCTTCGGGGTATGGTAGGTGTTTTTAAGGAAGTCGACAAACACGTCCGCCCCCTTCACACCGTCCGCCGTGAGGCCGAAGCCGGTGGCGAGCATCACCGCAGGCACACCCTTCTGCACGAAGCGGTAATGGTCGCTCCGCGTGAAAATACCCTCATCCGGCATCGGATCGGGGCTGAGCGTGATATCAGCCTTGGCGAGTGCCGCAGCCGTGATCGGGCCAAGGGTCGAGCGGTCGGCCCCGAAGGCGATCAGGTCAGCGAAATCATAGAGGAGCACCGGCATATCGAGGTTCACGTTGGCCACAAGCTCGCCGACCGGCGGCGGGAAATGCGCCAGATATTCCGAGCCCAAAAGCCCTTCTTCCTCGGCCACCACTGCCGCGAAAAGGATCGAGCGGCGCGGGCGGATGCCGTTTGACATATAGGCGCGGGCAACCTCCAGCATCGTGGCGATACCGGCGCTGTTATCGAGGGCGCCATTGTAGATATGGTCCTCGCCTTCGGCCCCTTCCTTCATACCTTCATGGTCAAGGTGGCCGGACAGCACCACAACCTCGTTCTTCAGCTTGGGGTCACTGCCTTCGATCAGCGCCAGCACATTGGGGCTGGAGACCGGATCAAGAAGCTTGCTCATGCGGACAAGATCGACGTGGGCATTGAGGGCACCGGTCGGCATGTCGTCCACACCTTCATCGGCAGCTTTCAGCACGGCGGCGATATCGATGCCGCTGTCCGCAAACATGCGGGTCGCGACGTCCGACGAGACAAGGGCGGAAACGACCGCGGTTTTCGCGTCCTCAGCGCTGCCGACCCAATCGAACGACTTTTCCATGAAGGCGCTTTTCAGCTTGTCGAACGTGCGGCGCTGTTCTTCCTGCGGGGTGCGAATGAAGATCACGCCGGTGGCGCCGCGCGCCTGCAGGTTCTTCCATTTGGACCGACCGGAGCCCAGATGGGCGCGGATCTCGCTGTTCAGGCCCTTGGGTGCGCCCGAGACAACAACAACGATTTTGCCATTGAGGTCCAGCCCGGCAAGGTCATCCCAGCCAGCCTCCGGCGAATAGACCCCGTAGCCCGCGAAAACGACATCACCCGTGGCGGTCATCGAGGGCAGTTTCACTTCGCCAGCCATCAGGAAGTCGGTGCCAAAGGCGAGCTTCTCGGCCTTGCCGTTCATCGTCAGCGTCAGCGACGAGGCTTCGTCATCGATCATCGCGCTGCGGAACGGCACCTGCTGGAAATAGGTGCCGTCGGCGGCGGCGGGTTTCAGCCCGATCAGCTCGAACTGGGTTTTCACATAATAGGCCGCGAGCGCATAACCGCGCGTGCCGGTGCGGCGACCTTCCATCAGGTCGTCCGACAGGAAGGCCATATCGGCCTTGATACGATCCTGGCTGAAGAGGGGCTCATGGCTCGCCGTCTTCGCATTCCCCGTGGTGGCGCAGGCTGACAGGAGCATCGCTCCGCCCATCAGTGCCATCATTGCCATTTTTGTTTTCATTTTGCGGTTTCCCCCGTCTTCATTCTGAATAGATCATTGGCCGAAACGAAATATTGGACCGTAACGCGGCTGTGCGCCACGTCAATTGGCCAAAAGTTGCCTGAAATCAGTCGTGCCGCAGGGCTTCGACAACGGCCCAGAGCCTGTCCTGCCCCCAAAGCGTGGTGCCGCCGACCCGGAAAGTGGGCACACCCCAGCTGCCGGCATGCAGCATGTCCTGCCGGTTGCGCTCGGCTTTCGCCCGCCAGCCGGCATCGACCTCGATCCGCGCAAGCCGCGCGGGCAGGCCTGCAGCTTCAAGGATATAGGCCATGCCCTTCTCGGAATTGCCGTCCACGCCCTCAGCCCATACGGCTGTCATGAAGGAGCGGAAAAAGGCCATGTCACTGCCGTCATTCGGCAGCGACATGCCGATACCCAGTGCACGCTCGGCGGCTGCCCCTACGGGGTCGACAATCGCCCCGAACGGGATACCCAGAAGCCGCGCCTCGCGCGCCGCATCGAACACGATATAGCGCCGCTTGGCCGCCGGCACCGGCAGGCCGCGCATCACCATCGGCAGCACGGGCCGCAGGCGCAGGGAAACGCCAGCGGCTTCCACGAGCTTCGCCGCCTGCTCCATCGCGAGATAGCTGTAGGGGCTGCGCACCGAGAAGAAGAATTCGACCGTACGACCGGTGATCGAACGGTCGAGGTTCGATAGCGCATATTGCCACAGGCGGGTCAGCTCGAAATGGGTTTCCCCGTCACCGAGCCCCAGCGCGTTCAGGCGGCGTTCCAGATGATCCAGCCGGTCGAGGCCCGGATAGAATTCCCCGCCATAATGGATCGTTCCGCTTGCGTAATGTCCAAGCCAGCGGAGCAGCTTCTGGTTTTCCTCAAGCCGCTGCTCGCCCATGTCGGCACCAGCACAAAGCTTGCGGATCGCCGTCACATCCTGCCGCCAGACCGCCGCCCCCACCTCCTCGGCAAGCCCGAAGAAATCCGGATGCGCCTCATTGGCGGCAAGGAAGCGGCTGGCCATGCCGATCGCCAGCCTGTCAGGCACCAAGGCCGTGTGCGGGAAGCCGAGGCCATAAAGCCGGGCGAGCCGCGCCGAATCGAGAATCGAATAGGCCTCGAATCGCGCCGGATCGGGATACATGGCAGCCGGCAGGCGTTCCACCACCCGCGGGCGGATCGTCACATCGAACCGCTCCTTCAGCTCGGGCAGCACCTGCACCATCAGCTGACTATAGGGATCATCCACGCGGTGGAAATAGGTCAGCTCATGGCCCTGACGGCGCACCCGGCGGGCGATTTCGGTGCCCATGCGCTGAAGATTGAGCCGCGCCTTGCTGGTGATCCAGCTCGCAGCCCCGGCCTTGACGAAACTCTCGAAACTCATCGCGAGGCATCGCCTCCCGGCAGCTGGCTGCCGCTGCGATCATCAACCGTGTCGATGCCCGCCGTGTTTTCAAGCGGAGCAACGATCAGGACAATGCCATCAACCGCCACCACGCGCACCGGTGTGCCGACAGCGGCATCCGGCCCTTCGGCAAGCCAGCGGCTGTCGCCCACCTGCACATGGCCGCGGCCGTTGGCGATGGCATCAACGACGACATAGACCTTGCCGACATGCCCCTGCCCCTTCCGGTTGACACTTGTCACGGTCGAGGACGTGTCGCGGCTGTAAATATAGCGGCTGGCAATATAGATGGAGGCACCGGCGAGGACTGCAAAGACAACGCCCTGCCCCTCAAGCCCGCTACCCGGCCAGATGAAGGCGAAGGCACCGGTGATGATGCCGGCGATGCCGATCCACAGGAGATATACGCCGGGCAGAACCATTTCCCCGGCAAGGAGCAGGAGCCCCGCGCCCCACCACAGCCAATGGGCGTTTGCCACAAGCCAGCCGCTTTCCAGTTCCATCGCTTATCCCCCTCGCTTTTTCTGCTTATGCGTTGCTGTCGGGTACGCTTGTCCGGGCGCCCTTATTGCGGGTCGGCTTGCCGGTCTCTTCAAGCAGTTCCTTGATGCCGCCGATGGCGCCGATCACGCTGGCTGCTTCCATCGGCATGAAGACGAGCTTTTCGTTCGGCGAACGGGCGAAGGATTCAAGCGCCGACACATATTTCTGGGCCACGAAGTAATTGATGGCCTGTGCATCGCCCTGCGCGATAGCGTCTGACACCATCTGGGTCGCCTTGGCCT
This sequence comes from Gimibacter soli, assembly GCF_028463845.1. Classification (NCBI taxonomy): domain Bacteria; kingdom Pseudomonadati; phylum Pseudomonadota; class Alphaproteobacteria; order Kordiimonadales; family Temperatibacteraceae; genus Gimibacter; species Gimibacter soli. Next base: position 3,027,505 of record NZ_CP116805.1, read on the forward strand.
CTGCCTCGGCTTCGCGTTCGCGGGCTTCTGCATCCTTGAAGGCAGCTTCGCGGCGGCCCTCGGCCTGCAGGATGGCAGCGCGCTTCTCGCCTTCAGCTTTCAGGATTTCAGCCTCGCGCTGGCCTTCGGCGGTCAATATCGCGGCACGCTTGTCGCGTTCGGCTTTCATCTGGCGCGCCATCGAATCAACGATATCGCGCGGCGGGGTGATGTCCTTGATCTCGATCCGGGTGATCTTCACCCCCCACGGGCGGGTGGCATCGTCCACCACGCTCATCAGGCGGCTGTTGATCTCGTCGCGTTTGGATAGAAGCTCGTCGAGGTCCAAGGACCCCATCACCGTCCGGATGTTGGTCATGGTGAGATTGAGGATAGCGAGCGTCATGTTCGAAACTTCGTAGGAGGCTTGTGCTGCATCCATCACCTGATAGAACACGACGCCGTCGGCCTCGACCATCGCATTGTCGCGGGTGATCACTTCCTGGCTGACAATATCCAGCACCTGTTCCATCACATTGACCTTGCGGCCAACCCGGTCGATGAGCGGGAAGATGAAGTGCAGGCCCGGCTGCAATGTCTCGGTATAGCGGCCAAGCCGTTCAACCGTATATTCGTAGCCCTGACGCACCGTCACGACGCCCGAAAAAACGAGAACGATGGCGAAAAAGCCCAGAAGAGCAACGATGATGCCCGGCAGTTCCAATTCCATGCGACTATCCCCCGATTTTGCCCGATAGGCTGACTGTGCCCTCTCCCCTTTGGGGATGCAAGGCTCATGAAAAAGGGCGGCCAAAGCCGCCCGTTTCCAACTGGATTATGGGATGGATCAGAGCTGGCCGAGCATATGGTCGGCGCTCGAAACCTGGAAGGCACCTGGCTCTTCCACATTGAGCGCGGTGACCTTGCCGTTATCGACAATCATCGAGAAACGCTTGGAGCGCTTGCCCATACCGAAGCCGGTGCCGTCCATTTCAAGGCCGAGCGCGCGGGCGAAGTCGCCGTTGCCGTCAGCCAGCATCGTGACCTTGCCGTCTGCCGTGTTGGCCTTGCCCCATGCATTCATCACGAACACGTCGTTCACGGCCACGCAGGCGATTTCGTCAACGCCTTTGGCTTTGATGTCAGCGGCTTTGTCGATGAAGCCCGGCAGATGCTTGGCCGAGCAGGTCGGCGTGAAGGCGCCGGGCACGGAGAAGAGCGCGACCTTGCGGCCCTTGAAGAACTCTTCGGTCATCACCGGGCCGGGGCCATCGGCGGTCATGGTGGTGAGCTTGACAGCGGGAATGGTATCGCCAACGGCAATGGTCATGATGTCTCTCCTTGACTGACCTGAATGTTCGGACTGCGAGACTAACCCTTTCGGGAAATTTGGCAATCGCTATCCGGGCGTCGCCGGTATGCGATCAGGGAATAGCGATGCTGCGGTCGATGGCATGGCCGCGACCGTCGGTGAAAGTCAGCCGTACCGTCTGCCCCTTGAGGCTGAGACCGGCCTTCTCGCCTGCGCGGGTCAGGGCTGTCGGTACCACAAACCGGGCTGCCATGCCGCCTTCCATCAGCCGGCGCTCGGCCACGCCGAACTGGATTGCCTCATCGCCTTCCACCAGCAGATCGGCGGCATCAAGCGCATCGGCGCCGCGAACGGTAACGATCAGCCGTTCGTGCCCCACCTGGCCTGTTGCCTGCACCTTTGCGACTTCCAGCCCGACGCCTGCATCACCTTCCCTGTCCGGGACAGCTTTCAGGGCGGCTTCCATGCGGATTGCAGCCGGGCCGGATTCCGACGCCGGCAGGCTGTAGCTGCCGTCATAGGGGATACAGATATCCTTGCAGACCATGAAACCGACCGAAACCGGATCGCCCACCTTCGCGTCCGCCTTGAACGGCAGGATAAGGCGGCCGTCATAGCCATAGGTGACAAGGCCGAAAAGTTCAAACCGGTGCGGCAGCGGATAAAGCGCCTCCACCGGGTTGCCGTTCACGGCAACGGTAACCGGCAGCCCGGCTTCACCGGGCGAACGCCAGTAGGTTTTCCAGCCCGGCGCCATTTCGGCTTCCCAGCCATAGACGGTTTGGCCGTTCATGTCCGCCGCCACGATGCGGGTACGAACGTGGGAATCATGCGCAACCCAGCCGCCGGCGTCCTGCGCACCCACGGGGGTCGCACTCATCGTTCCGGCAAAAAACACTGCCATCGCCACAGCCAGCTTTTTCAAAGCGCACAACTCCCTATCAAAGCATCAGGGCAAAGCCCGTTCGCGCCCTGTTTACCTGTAAGCCCGCCCCGCATCCAGCCAAACTGCATCACATTGGCGTCACCCCGATTCCGCCAGAGCCATTTGCCTCGCCCCTGAAAGCGAGTTAAGCTTGGCCCTTCTATGGAAAGGACTTCGATGACCTCCTCCCTTTCGCTCAGTGGTCAATTGCTGCTTGCCATGCCGGGCATGACCGACCCGCGTTTCGACCGTAGCGTCATCTATATGTGCACGCACGATGAGGCGGGCGCCATGGGGCTGATCATCAATCAGCCAATCGATTTCCTCACCTTCGAAGGCCTTCTCGAGCAGCTTGAAATCACGGCCGCCCCTGAAGTGCCGGAAGTGACCATCCATTGCGGCGGACCGGTGGAACCCGGGCGCGGCTTCGTGCTGCATTCGGCCGATTTCGTGCAGGAAAGCACCCTGATCGTCAGCGAAACGCTGGCCCTGACGGCGACCGTCGATGTGCTGAAAGCCATCGCGAGCGGCACGGGCCCGCGCAATCATTTGCTGGCGCTTGGATATGCGGGCTGGGGGGCTGGCCAATTGGAAAACGAGATCACCCAGAACGCGTGGCTCACAGCCGAAGCGGACGAGGAAATCATTTTCCATACGGAAGTTGACCAGAAATGGCCGCGGACGATGGCGATGCTCGGGATCGATATCTCGATGTTGTCGAGCCTCGCGGGCCACGCCTGAGCAAACCGGCGCCTAGTCCGCCCCTTGCCCTTCCAGACGCTTTTCCGGCATGCGGCCGACGGAAATGCCCTGACGGCGCGCCAGATGACGGATATCGGCTGGCACGGCCTCGTGGTCGAACGGCTGGCCGACATGCACTTCGAAAATCTCGTCGAATGCGATCTCGACCTTGCCCCAAAGGTTGGTGAAATCGCGGTTGCGGTTATCAAGCGGGCGCCAGACCTGAACAAAGACGCAACTTCCGGGGCGCTCTGATGATTTGTCATCAATGAAAGGCAGGCCGAGGCACGAAAGCGGCAATCCTGGATGAACGGCGCTCGTGAAACTTCCATTCAGGTAAAGCCCGGTGCGGTGGGCCATCGCCTGCTTGATGAAGGCAACGGCGATTTCGGCGATCCGCGCGTTGCTCGCCAGTTCGACAACGCGCCGCCCGCGAATGCCGCAGCCAAGCTCGGCTTCGAGCCCGCCCCCGCCCAAGCGGAAGCGCAGGTCGCCGTCATTATCCATTTCCAGGATTGTGATCCATGGCAGGAGGGCTGCAATCGCGCGCAACTCAAGCCGCGACAGGCGGGCTACCCCACCGTCCTCGGCAATAGCGTTCCACAACGCCAGAAAGCGTTCTTGCGACTGCAGCACCCGTTGACCCCCCTGATCAATCGGCGCGGAGTGTACCAGTATGACACACCAACGCCAAGCAAGAATCAGTATGAATTACAACGTTCCAGTGAATTTATTGGGAGGACCGCCAAGCCGATTGGCACTAGTACTGCATTTTTTCGATGATGCTGTCGCCAATTACAGCCATGGCGGGTGTTTTTTCTTGCGCAATACGGTGCGCGACAGCCTGAACGGCCTCGGGCGTTACCGCATCGATATCGCTGAGGATTTCATCCACCGGGATGATCCGGTCGAATAGCAATATCTGGCGGGCAAGCTGTTCCATGCGCGACGTGGTCGCTTCCATGCCCATCACGAGCCCGGCCTTGAGCTGGGCACGCGCAACATTGAGCTCGGCTTCCGGCAGCTCGGCAGCAAGCTTTTCAATCTCACCCCGGACGACCGGCAACAATTCTTCCGCCATTTCAGGGCCGGTGCCGGCATAGATGCCGAACATGCCGGTGTCAGCATGGCTCGAGGCAAAGGAATAGACGGAATAGACAAGTCCGCGCTTCTCCCGCACTTCCTGGAAAAGCCGCGATGACATGCCGCCGCCTAGGACGGTCGAATAAAGCTGCATCGGATAATAGTCGTCGTCATGGAACGACGGCCCGCCCCAGCCGAGGGTCAGGTGCACCTGCTCGAGGTCCCGGACATCGAGATGCCGGCCACCAACGAACTGTGCTTTCTGGTCGCTGCGCACGTCGCCCACCTGCACATGGCCGAAGGCGGCTTCCACGGCCTGCACGAACTCGTCATGGTCGATACTGCCAACGGCGGAGACAACCATATTGCGGCCCACATAATGCCGGTCGATATGGCCGATCAGGCTGTCGCGCGTGAAGCTGCGAACGGTATCTTCGGTGCCAAGGATGCTGCGCCCGAGGGGCTGCGCCTTGAAGCAGGCCTCCTGCAGATAATCGAACACGATATCGTCGGGCGTGTCGTTCGCCTGGCCGATCTCCTGCACGATCACTTCCTGCTCTCGGGTCAGCTCCGCAGGGTCCAGTTCGCTATGCAGGAGGATATCGGATAGAAGATCAAGCGCGAGCGGCAGATCATCCCGCATCACACGGGCGTAAAATGTCGTCTGTTCGCGGCTCGTATAGGCGTTCAGGTGGCCGCCTACGGCTTCGATCTCGAAGGCGATATCGCGCGCACTGCGGCGCTTCGTTCCCTTGAACACCATATGCTCAAGGCAGTGGGTGATGCCATTCAGCGCTTCGGTTTCGTGGCGCGCACCAACATCGACCCAGACGCCAACAGCAACCGACTGCAGCGTGCGGCGGGTTTCACTGACGACACGGATTCCGTTCGGCAGACGCGTCAGGCGTGCGGTCAAGAGCGACCTCCGGCCCGCATCAGGGCCTTCAGGGCATTAAGGTCATTCGGCAGCGTCTGGTAACGCTCCTCACGGCCCAGAAGATCGGCAAGGTGCGCCGGCAGCACCGGGTCAACGCCGACAGCCGCTTTCACGGCGGCACCGAACTTGGCGGGGTGTGCGGTCGACAGGGTCACGCGCGGCGTGCCGGTTGCGGGCAGGCAAACCTCGGCCGCGCGGATACCGACCGCCGTGTGGGGGTCAGCAACATAGCCGGACGCCTTGTACACCGCTTGCATCGTTGCGCTCGTTTCCTTGTCGTCCACACGGGCGGCTGAGAAAAGATCCTTCAGGGCTGCATATTCTGCAGGCGCAAAGCTGAAGGAACGGTTAGCAGCGAACGTATCCATATAGGCGCGCACGGCGGCACCGTCGCGGCCAGCCAGATCAAACATCAGGCGTTCGAAGTTCGAGCTGATCTGGATATCCATCGAAGGCGAGATCGTCGCATGCACATCGCCCATGGCGTAAGAGCCGGTCTTGAGCGTGCGGGCGAGAATATCGTTGGCGTTCGTTGCAATCACCAGTCGCTCGATCGGCAATCCCATGCCGCGCGCGATATAGCCCGCGAAAATGTCACCGAAGTTGCCGGTCGGCACGCTGAAGGATACGGGACGCTCGGGTGCACCCAGCGACACCGCAGCCGTGAAATAATAGACGATCTGGGCCATCACGCGCGCCCAGTTGATCGAGTTGACCGCACCAAGCGACACTTCATCGCGGAAGGCATGATCGTTGAACGCGGCCTTTACCAGCGCCTGACAATCATCGAAGGTGCCTTCAACGGCGATATTCACCACATTCGGGGCAAGGATCGTCGTCATCTGGCGGCGCTGCACTTCGGAGACGCGACCCTTGGGGTGCAGCATGAAGATCGAGACATTCTCGCACGCCCGCACGGCTTCGATAGCAGCCGATCCGGTGTCGCCCGAAGTGGCGCCCAAAATGGTCAGGCGCTTGCCCTGCCGTGCCGTGAAGTGATCAAAGAAGCGACCAAGAAGCTGCAGCGCGAAATCCTTGAAAGCGAGCGTCGGGCCGTGGAACAGCTCGAGAAGCCAGTCGTTCGCGCCAATCTGGTTGAGCGGAGCAGTGGACGCATGGCGGAAAGTATCGCCGTAGGTTTCGTCCAGCATCGCCTTCAGCTCGGCGTCCGTCAGGCTGCCTTCCACGAAGGGACGGATCACCCGGAAGGCGGCTTCGGCATAAGGCAGGCCGCGCAGCGCGCGAATATCATCGAAGGACATTTTCGGCAGGCTTGCCGGCATATACAGGCCGCCGTCACGGGCGAGACCGGTCAGCGTGACCTCTTCGAAAGACAGGGTATCGGCAAGGCCGCGGGTCGATACATATTTCATGCTTGGACGCTTCCAACTATCGGCTGTTCAAACGGGGGAGAGTCTTAGGGGCTCAGGCGCGGGAACGCAAGCAATGTCCGCTTTTCCTGTGGCTTAGCTTTTCCGTGCCCGGCGCACGCCATAAGCCACATAGACCCCGACAAGGGTGAGGGCGAGACCGAACCAGGTCATCGCATATTCGAAATGGTTATTGGGAATATCCACCCGCGCCTGCCCGGCTTCCGGCAGCGGTGCATCCTGCCACGGGTCCGCGATCACCCGGAAATGATAATATTCCTTGGTGCGCAGCCCGAAAACAGCCGCCATCTCGTGCACATCGGCTGTATAGAACACCCGCTTTTCCGGCTCGTTTTCTGGCGACATGAAGCCCGGTACGGCGCTCACACGGAAGACCCCGCTGAGGGCCACTTCCTGCCCGCGCGGCAGCGGCACGTCCATCTGGTCCATCGGTACCCAGCCGAAATTGACCATCACCGCCATGCCAAAGCGCGTCTTGACCGGCAGATACAGGTGATAACCGCCCTTGCCCGTCTGGTTCGTGGCGAACACCGGCAGGGGATCAGCATCGGCGACGATGCCTTCAAGGCTCACCCGGCGCCAGTCAAGCATGGTCGGATCGTCCACATGCACCGGCAGCGGCATCGGATCGGTCGTCAGCCCCACATGGATACGGTTGAGAAGCGCCCGTTTTTCGGGAATACGGCCAATCTGCCAACTGCCGAGGCCGATGAGGATGGCAAGGGCGACAAGCGTGGCGATGGTCAGCCCCATGCCGGGGCGGAAGCGGCGCTCACTCGTCATCGTGCAGTCGGCCTTCATGGGCATCGTGGCGAACTTGCAAGGCAAAAAGGATGCCCTTGAAAACCCGCAGCATCCACAGCCCGAGCCCGGACACAAACACCGGCCACAGGATGATATGCACCCAGGTGGGCGGCGCGATTTTCACTTCCACGATGATGGCGGCGATCGTGACGATGGCGCCAAGGATCAGGATCACGAAAACGGCGGGGCCGTCGCCGGGGTCAGCGGAGGAAAGGTCACGGCCGCAATCAGCGCAGCGCTCGTTCAACGCCAGCGAAAAGAAGCTCGGGAACAAGGCACCCTTGCCGCAATAGGGGCAACGGCAGCCAAGACCGGCCTTAAAAGGCGACACCGGCCCGGGCTTGCCGCCCGGACCGGTGTGCATCGTATCGTTTTGGCCTTCGTCAGCCATCAGTGCGGCGTACCGCCATAGACGACATAGACGAAGATGAAGAGGAACAGCCACACCACGTCCACGAAGTGCCAGTACCAGGCAGCAGCCTCGAAGCCGAAGTGATGATCTGGCTTGAAGTGACCGCGGTAAGCACGACCAAGGCAGACGGCAAGGAAGATGGTGCCGACAAGGACGTGGAAACCATGGAAGCCCGTCGCCATGAAGAAGGTGGCGCCGTAAATGTTGCCCGAGAATGCGAAAGCTGCATGGGCATATTCATACACCTGGACGCAGCTGAAGAAGGCGCCAAGGAGAACGGTGCACCACAGGCCCTTCTTGAGGCCGTCACGGTCGCCGTGCAGGATCGCATGGTGCGCCCAGGTCACGGTCGTACCCGAGAGCAGCAGGATCAGCGTGTTCATGAACGGCAGGTGCCAGGGGTCGAAGGTCTCGACGCCGGCCGGCGGCCAGGCTGCATCGGTGCTGATCACATCCCAGAAGCTGCCCATGTCAGCGATATGATGCAGCGGGTACATGGCAGCGCCGAAGAAGGCCCAGAACCAAGCCACGAAGAACATCACTTCCGAGGCGATGAAAAGGATCATGCCATAGCGCAGGCCGATGCGGACAACGGGCTTGTGGTCGCCGCGTTCGGCTTCCTTCACCACGTCTTTCCACCAGGCGAACATGCTGTAAATCGTGCCGAGGAAACCGGCACCGAAGAACCACAGGCCGAACGACGCGCCTTGCGCACCAAAAAGGGTGGCTTCCGGTTTCATGCTGAAGACGGCACCAACCATCATGAACAGAACAGCCAACGAGGCCACAGCCGGCCACGGGCTGGGGTCTACAAGATGGTAGTCGTGATGAACATCGCCCGCCATAAAGTCTCTCCTTGAATAGCACCGGTCAGGGCCGGCGTTTCCATACCCTATACTGACCTCAACGCCCGCTGGCTACTTCCTTTTCGTCCTTGACGAAAAAGGTGTAGGACAGGGTCACTTCGGTCACTTCTTCCACACTGCGATCCTCGACCATTGCGGGATCGATGAAATAGACAACGGGCATCATCACCCGCTCGCCCGGCTGCAATGTCTGCTCGGTGAAACAGAAGCAGTCGATCTTGGCGAAATAGCCGCCAACCTTCAAAGGCGCCACATTATAGGTCGCCGTACCGGTGATTGCCCGGTCTGTCGGATTGTAGGCTTCATAATAGGCCAGCGCCTGCTCGCCCAGACGCACGGTCTGGTCATGCTGCGCGGGTTTGAACTGCCACGGCATGTCGCCGTTGAGGCTGGCATTGAAGCGCACGCGCATGGTGCGATCAAGCACTTCGCCGGTCACCCCTTCAGCGCGCGAGGTGGTGCCGCCGTAGCCGGTCACCTGGCAGAAAAGCTTGTAAAGCGGCACAGCGGCATAGGATGCGCCAACCATGCCAAGCGCCACAACACCGACAATGATACCAACCCGGTTGTTCCGGCTGATCGATTTGTCCACAGGTGCGGTCACGGGCTCAGAACCTCGATCTTGAAGAAGCTGACAACACCGATGAAGATCACAAGAGCTGCGAGCGCGAGGCCCACCGCACGGTTGCGCTTCTTCATGCGGGCGTGCATTTCCGAATAATCGTCCATCAGGCTAACATCCTCGATACGATCTTCTCGCCGGCCAGAACCGCGAAAATGGTGAAGAGATACAGGATCGAGAAGGCGAAAAGCTTGCGGTCCGCCTTTTCAACCTTGCGCCAGACCTGCACGGCAAGGGCGACAAGCACCAGACCGAACAGGATGGAAACGGCGCCGTAAACAGCACCTGCGAAACCCATGCCCCACGGCGCCACGGCAATCGCGGCGGTCAGTAGGGCATAGAGAAGGATCTGGCGGCGCGTTTCGTCCTCGCCGGCCACCAGCGGCAGCATCGGCACGCCAACGCGCGCATAATCCTTCGAGATGAACAGCGACAGCGCCCAGAAATGGGCGGGCGTCCACAGGAAGATGATCCCGAACAGCACGAGCGATTCCAGGCTGACCGTATCGGTTGCCGCCGCCCAGCCGATCACCGGCGGGAAAGCGCCTGCAGCCCCGCCGATCACGATATTCTGCGGCGTGCGGCGCTTCAGCCACATCGTGTAAACGACGACATAGAAGAAGATGGTCAGCGCCAGCAGCACGGCAGACGTGATGTTGACGGCGAGCCCCAGAAGCACAACGGACGCCACCGAAAGCACCATGCCGAAGCCGAGTGCGGTTTCCGGTCCCATGCGGCCAGCCGGGATCGGGCGGCCTGCGGTGCGGTCCATGATCGCGTCGATATCGGCGTCATACCACATATTCAGGGCACCGGAGGCACCGGCACCGATGGCGATCAGGAGGATCGCGGTGGCAGCCAGAACGGGGTTCATGGTGCCGGGTGCCGCAATCAGGCCCACGAAGGCCGTGAAAATGACAAGCGACATCACCCGCGGCTTCAAAAGCGCGAAGAAATCATGCGCTTCGGCCTCCCGCGCGCCGGTTTCACCGGATGCGGAAGGCCGATTTGCTTGTTTCAAGGCTGTCATACTCTCAGCCAATTGCAGTTCCTTCAAACGAACCGGACAGTCTTACTTGATGTGCGGCAGTTCGTTGAACTGGTGGAACGGCGGCGGCGACGAGAGCGTCCACTCAAGCGTCGTGGCACCTTCGCCCCACTGGTTGTCCGCAACGGTCTTCTTCGTGAAGAACAGCGTCTTGGCCATCACCACGATGAACAGGAGCACGCCAACAGCGGTGATTTCATAACCGATGGACGAGATCTTGTTGTAGTAGGCGAAGGCATCCGGATAGTCGACATAGCGACGCGGCATGCCCTGCAGGCCAAGGAAGTGCTGCGGGAAGAAGATGGTGTTCACGCCGATGAAGGTGATCCAGAACTGCAGCTTCGAAAGGAACTGCGGATACTGTTTACCCGACATCTTGCCAATCCAGTAGTACAGGCCGGCAAAGATACCGAACACGGCACCAAGCGACAGTACATAGTGGAAGTGCGCAACCACATAATAGGTATCGTGCAGCACGATATCAGCGCCGGCGTTCGACAGGACAACGCCCGTAACACCGCCAACGGTGAAGAGAAGGATGAAGGCGATGGCATAAAGCATCGGTACTTCAAACTTGATCGAGCCGCCCCACATGGTGGCGATCCACGAGAAGATCTTCACGCCGGTCGGCACTGCGATCACCATCGTGGCAGCCACGAAGTAAGCCTTGGTGTCGACGTCGAGGCCAACGGTGTACATATGGTGCGCCCACACGACGAAGCCGATGAAGCCGATGGCCGCCATTGCGTAGGCCATCCCGAGGTAACCGAAGATTGGCTTTTTCGAGAAGGTCGATACGATGTGGCTGACGATACCGAAGGCCGGCAGGATCATGATGTAAACTTCAGGGTGACCGAAGAACCAGAACAGGTGCTGATACAGGATCGGGTCGCCGCCACCAGCCGGATTGTAGAAGGTGGTGCCGAAGTTGCGGTCGGTCAGCAGCATGGTGATGGCACCGGCAAGAACCGGAAGCGACAGCACCAGGAGGAACGCGGTGATCAGGATCGACCAGGCAAAGAGCGGCATCTTGTGGATGGTCATGCCGGGTGCACGCATGTTGAAGATGGTGGTGATATAGTTGATCGCCCCCATGATCGACGAGGCACCAGCCACGTGCAGCGAGAAGATCGCCAGATCCATCGACGGCCCAGGGTGGCCGATGGTGGAAAGCGGTGCATATGCCGTCCAGCCGCCGCCGAAGCCGTTCATGCCGCCCGCACCCTCAACCACGGTCGAGAGCAGCAGCAGGATGAATGCCGGGGGCATCAGCCAGAAGGATACGTTGTTCATGCGCGGGAACGCCATGTCCGGCGCGCCGATCATCAGCGGTACGAAATAGTTGCCGAAGCCGCCGATCAGCGCGGGCATCACCATGAAGAACACCATGATGAGGCCGTGGCCGGTGGTCAGCACGTTGAACATGTGACGGGCATGATCCTCGGTGATGCCGAGGACCGAGGGCAAGAACTGGACGCCGGGTTCAGCGAGTTCCATCCGCATCAGGCCAGACATGCCGAAACCGATCATGCCAGCGATGAAGGCGAACCACAGATACATCACGCCGATGTCCTTGTGGTTGGTGGAATATACCCACCGACGCCAACCAGTCGGGTTTCCGTGAGCAGCCATTGCTCTATCCTTTCCTGATCACTCAGCGACCGAGTGCAGTGGTGCGCGCGTCGGCATATTCAGCCTTGGCATGCTCCACCCACTTGGCGAAATCTTCTTTGGTCATAACCTCGACCACGATCGGCATGAACGCATGGTCCTTGCCGCACAGCTCCGAGCACTGACCGTAGTAGGTGCCGGGCTTGTCAGCTTCGAACCAGGTTTCGTTCAGGCGGCCGGGAACGGCGTCAAGCTTCACACCGAAGGCCGGAACGGTCCAGGCGTGGATCACATCGGAAGCGGTCAGCTGCACTTTCACCTTGGTGTTTGCCGGCACCACAAGGCGGGTATCGGCATCCAGAAGGCGGGCATTGAGCGTGGCCGGCTTGCCGAGGAAGCCCGTGAGGGCTGCTTCGTATTCGGCACGCTCGCTGGCGTTCACGAAGGCGCTGTCCGGCACGACAACCGAGGTGAACTCGATGCCGTCATGATCCGGGTAGCTGTAGGTCCAGTTCCACTGGTTGCCGGTCACACGGACGGCAAACTCGGTTTCAGGAACCACGTCTTGATAATAAAGCAGCGGCAGCGAGGTAAAGCCGATCACCACAAGGATCAGGATCGGAACCACAGTCCACACGAACTCGATGATCGTGTTGTGACTGGTTTTCGAAGGAACCGGGTTGGCCTTGGCGCGGTACCGGAACATCACCCAGAACATCAGCACGAAAACAAAGATGGTGATGACGGTGATGATCCACATCAGCATGATGTGGAAGTCGTCGATCCGCTGGGCCTGCTCGTTGGCCGCCGGGATGAGCCAGTGGCCGCCATCGACGGGCATATGCTCTGCGGCATCGGCGAGCGCCGTGGCTGCGAAGCCGAACGCTGCTGCAACGGCAGCCACGATTCCGGCGAATAGCCTTTTGACGATCATAGTAAGCTTTCCTCTTTTTCCACCCAATGGGACGGGTTTCCGCCATTTCCGGAGTATTTTCCGGCTAAGCGAAATGGCCTGCGCGACACCAAGACCGGTGCCGATAACAGACCTGAATGCGGCGACGTTATACCAGACGATTACGCACGCTCAAGCCTCATCAAGGGCTTGCTGCCATTTTTCTGCCGCAGGGCTTAAAATTCGGCAGCGCTTCTGGCATAGACCCCGAGCCCACCCCATTATAAGGTGAGAGAAACCGGCTTGTCGCGTGCCAAGGCATCTGCGTCTGCCCAGTAACCGGAGACCCTTCATGGCCGAGACCGCCCCAGCCCTCGATTTCTTCTTCGCCGAAAACGGCCTCGACGAGGCGCGTACCCTGCAGCTTGTGGACGATGCACTGGCCGGCATGGACGACGGAGAACTGTTTTTCGAGGCAACACAGGCCGAGTCCTTTTCTTTCGATGATGGCCGCCTGAAGGCCGCAAGTTTCGACAGTGCGCAGGGATTCGGCCTTCGTTCCGTCCTTGGCGAGTCGACCGGTTATGCGCATTCAACCGATATGAGCGAGGAAGCGATCCGCCGTGCCGCTGAAACCGTGCGCGCGATCCAGACGGGGGCAAGTGGCTCGATGGCGATTGCGCCTGCGCGGTCGAACAAACGTCTTTACGGTGACCATAACCCGCTTCTCGGCATCGATTTCGCGAAGAAGGTGAAGCTTCTGGAGGAAATCGACGCCTTCGCCCGCGCCGCCGATCCGCGCGTAAAGCAGGTTTCCGCCGCCCTTGTCGGCAGCTGGCAGCAGGTGGAGATCATCCGGGCCGGCGGACATCGGGTGCGCGACATCCGCCCGCTCGTGCGGCTCAATGTCTCGGTCATGATGGCGGACGGCGACCGGCAGGAAACTGGCTATGACGGCGCCGGCGGCCGCCGCGACTATGATTTCCTTTTCGACGAAAACCAGTGGCAGGCGCAGGTGCATGAGGCAATCCGGCAGGCCAGCGTCAATCTTGAAAGCGTCGATGCGCCCGCAGGCGAGATGACCGTGGTGCTTGGCCCCGGCTGGCCCGGTGTGCTGCTGCATGAAGCCGTCGGCCACGGGCTTGAGGGCGACTTCAACCGCAAGAAAACCTCGGCCTTCGCCGGGCTTCTGGGTGAACAGGTTGCTGCCAAGGGCGTAACCGTGGTGGACGATGGCACCATCGAGGCACGCCGTGGGTCGCTTTCGGTCGACGACGAAGGCACGCCCACCGAGCGTACCGTGCTGATCGAGGATGGTATTCTGAAAGGCTATATGCAGGACCGGCTGAACGCCCGCTTGATGGGTATGAAGCCCACCGGCAACGGCCGCCGCCAGGGCTTCTCGCACAGCCCCATGCCGCGCATGACCAACACGTTCATGCTGGCCGGCAACCATGACCCCGCCGAGATCGTGGCAAGCGTCAAGGACGGTCTTTACGCCGTCAACTTCGGGGGCGGACAGGTGGATATCACGAGCGGCAAGTTCGTCTTCTCCTGCACCGAGGCCTACCGCGTGCGGAACGGCAAGGTGATGGAGCCGGTAAAGGGCGCCACGCTCATCGGCAACGGGCCGGATGTGCTGAAACGCGTGTCGATGATCGGCAATGACCTGAAGCTTGATAACGGCGTCGGTATCTGCGGCAAAGCGGGGCAAAGCGTGCCTGCAGGTGTTGGCCAGCCGACGCTGAAGATCGACGGCCTGACCGTCGGCGGCACGGCTGCGGCCTGAACGGAGAAGTCACCCTACCATGCTCTCCTACCAGCACAGCTATCACGCCGGGAATCTGCCCGACATCCACAAACACGCCGTTCTGGCCACCTTCCTGAAGGCCATGACCGAAAAGCCCAAGGCCATGACCGTGGTGGAAACCCACGCCGGACGCGGGCTTTATGATCTGGGTGGCATGGAAGCCCAGAAGACGGGCGAGGCCAGCGAAGGGATCGTGCCGCTTCTGAAAAAGAAGCTGTTGCCTGCCGACCACCCGTTCCTCACCGCCGTTGCCGCCACCCGCAAGGCGCATGGGGCCAGCGCCTATCCGGGATCGCCGCTGATCGCCCAGCATCTGCTGCGCGAAGGCGATATCCTGCATCTAATGGAACTGCACCCGCAGGAGCATGCCGCACTGCGTGAAACTGCCCGCGCACCGGGCGTGAATATTCACCGCCGGGACGGCTACGAGGGCGTGCTGTCCGTCTCGCCGCCCACGCCGCGGCGCGGCCTGGTACTGATTGACCCGAGCTACGAGATCAAAAGCGAATATATGGAAGCAGCTTCCTTCATCAAGGAACTGCATGCCAAATGGCCGGAAGCCACCATCCTCCTCTGGTATCCGATCCTGAAGGCGGGCCTGCACGAGCTGATGCTTGATGCACTTGAAGGCACCGACCTGCCGGGCGTCTGGCACGATCAGGTGTTGTTCAGCGACACGAACCTGCGCATGCTCGGCTCCGGCCTTTTCGCCGTCAACCGGCCCTATGGCATCGACGAGAGCCTTGGGGAAATTTCCGCGGCTGTTTCCAGACTGGCGGGCAATCCATGATCCGTGCCTTTGGCGTTTCGCTTTGTCTGTTGATGAGCGTCGCGGCAAAGGCAGACGATGCGCCGCCCATTGCCGTGCCCTATTACGAATATCCGCCCAAGATGGTGATCGTGAACGGCGTGCCCACAGGCAGCTATATCGACACATGGAAAGCGATTGCCGAAAGGGCCGGTGTCCAGCTTGAATGGATGCCCTCATCAATCTCCGAAGAAACCGCCATGCTGGATCGCGGCACCCGGCCCATGTGCAACACCGGGCGGCTGATGACCGAGGAACGCCGCAAGACATGGGTCTTCCTGCCCTATGTTTATGACTGGCTGGCCGAGGATGTGATCGTCACCAGCCCCGCGTTCAGGCAGCGCATCGCAGCGCACCCGCACCTGAGGGACCTTCTGACCGATACGAGCCTGCATCCGACCTTCGTCGGCGGGCTGGCTATCGGTGAAGGCGTTGAAGGCGCGAAGGCCAACCGCTCGCACTGGCGCGATCTGGATGTGAAATCCGAAGCACAGGCGGTGCGTATGGTGGGGGCGGGCCGCGCCGACTATACATTATCAAACGCCGATCAGTTTGCCGAAGCCGTCCGGGATGACCCGGCACTTGGCAAGCTTGTGACGTTGCGGCTGCCCGGCATGTATCCGCGCACGCCAGTTTCCATTGCCTGCACGCGCGGCACACCGCCAGCGCTGATCGAGGCAATCGGCAAGGCAATGCAGGAACTGGGATACGTACCTGCCCCCTGACGGGCGAGCGAAGGCGTAAGGGGGGCAGCATGGCGGAAACACAGGAACAATCAGAAACTGGCATCGATGGCCGCCGCCCGGTCAGCAACCTCACCTACATGCTGGCCAGCATCCTGATCTGCAACCTGCCCTTCATCGGATTCTATATCATCGGCAGCGCCCCGCGCCTGCCCTTCATCCTGGCCTATACCGTCCTCGCCATCCTTGTTGGTGTGCGGCCCCGTATCCTCTATCTCCTCGCCTTCTGGGCCATGCTGATTTACGACCTGCTTACAACGGCTGCCGGGGTCTTCTATTTCTCGGTCGAGGAAATCGCGGCGGCGGCCAAGTTCCTGCCGATGCTGAGCCCGTCCGAAGGTTTTGCCTTCTATCTGCCGTTCGTTGCCATTCTTGTATGCGGCACGCTCGCGACCCTTGGCGCGCTGCGCTACCGCCCCGCCAATCCCGTTCGGCTGATCCTGCCGTTCATCGGCCTCACGCTGGCTGTGGGGGCGGTAGAACATCTGAATGTCGCCCTCAGCGGCTATCACCTTGGCAAGGCAATGGGACAGGACAAGCCGTTCGAATCCGCCGTGAACGCCTCGGGCTTAGAAGCCCGTGTCGAAGCCCTGCCGAAGGGGCGCAAGGCACTTCTGGTGATGGTGGAAAGCTACGGCCTTTATCTTGACCCCGCGATCAGGGCGCAGATTGCTGCCCCCCTTCACGCCCCTGCCTTGCAGGAACGTTTCTCCATTCGCGAAGGCACCACCACATTCCTTGGCCACACGACCGACGCTGAAATGCGGGAACTCTGCGGCACGTGGGCCGGATACCGCGACATCGGCGCGCCCGACAGCCTGCCCATCGGCCCCTGTCTGCCCCAGCGACTGGCGGGTGCTGGCATTGAAACAGTCGCCATCCACGGGTTCTGGAGCGCCATGTTCAACCGCGCCGACTGGTTCCCGAAGATCGGCATCGGTCGCAGCATCTTTTATGAACAGATGAAAGGCTTGGGGCTTGAAGAATGCCGGGGCGTCTTCATCGGCCCGTGCGACCCTGAAATGCTGGACAGCAGCGTCGTGGACGAACTCACAAGCGGCGACACGAAGCTTGTCTATTTCCTTACGCTCACGAGCCATCTGCCCTTTGTGGCAACCGATCGCTACGACACACCCTTCCCCTGTGGCACGGACACATCGCCCATCACCGATTACCAGGCCTGCAAGCAGGCGAACTATCTGCACAGCTTCTTCGTCCATCTGGCCGGCACGCTGGCGCGCGATGACCTGCCGGTCGATACGATCCTGCTGGTCGGCGACCATGTGCCGCCGTTCCTGAAGCGGGACGCCCGCGCCCTTTTCGATCCCGGCGTCGTGCCATGGGTCGCCTATGACCGGCACGCAGAAAAAAGCGCGAACTGACTGATTTTATTCAAACATAAAGCGCTTCTTAACGGTCACGTGTCACGCTGGGCTCAAATCGGCAAAACGGGCGGGGGTCCGGACGGGCATGACTTTAGTTGAGACGCAAAAGGCGGCTGCACAGGCAGACAATCGCCGCCCTATCGGCAATTTCGCCTACATTCTGGCCTGTCTGGTGATCTGTAACCTGCCGTTCGTCGGCTTTTACATCATCGGCACCGGATCGCGCGCCAACTATCTGGCGCTTTATGCACTGATGGGCATCCTCCTCGCCCGCAAGGCAAAGCCTGGCTATGTGGTGCTGTTCTGGCTGATTTTCCTATCGGATATCGTCTCGACTGCGGCACGGATCTTTTCCTTCTCGCTTCTCGAGTTCACCGCCGCCTTCCGCTTCATCCCGATGCTGACACCGACGGACGGCCTTGCCTTCTATGCGCCTTTCGCCCTGCTGTTTGTCGCGGGTATTGCCGTCACATGGGGTATCTATCGCTACCGCCCGGCCACACCTGACAAGCTGACCATGCCCTTTGCCCTTGTCACGCTCGTCGCCGTTGGGGCCGAGCATTTCGTGGCCTCCGTGCCCGCAGCCAACATCTATGGCCCCGGCGACGCGCCGTTCCAGTCGGCCATGATGCAAACAGACTTCGAGGCGCGCACGCTGGCGCTTCCGGAAAATGGCAAGACGCTGCTAATCGTCGCCGAAAGCTACGGCGACTATCTGGACCCCGCCATCCGGCAGGCCATCAGTGCGCCGCTGATGTCAGCCCCGGTGACCGCACAGTTCGATGTGCAGGAAGGCACCTCCCGTTTCGCCGGCCACACGCCGCAGGGCGAACTTCGCGAGCTTTGTGGTCGCTATCTCGATTACGAGGATATCGACGCTGCAGCGAAGGCAGATATGCCCTCCTGCCTGCCCGAACAGGCGAGCGAAGCCGGCGTTGAGACAGTCGGCATTCATGGCTTTTCCGGGTGGATGTTCGACCGCACCGAATGGTATCCGCTGGTCGGGTTCGACCGCATGGTCTTCGCCGAAGACCTTCAGAACCAGCAACTCAAGGAATGCAAGGGTATCCTTGTTGGCCTCTGCGATATTCCGCTTCTGGAAACCCGAATCGCCGAGGAACTGCAGGGGGAAGGACGGAAAATGGTCTATTTCCTGACCCTCACAAGCCACCTGCCCTTCGTCGCTCACGAATATGGCGAGCCGTTTGACTGCGAAGGGGAAGACCGCGCAATTGCGGATTTCCAGGCCTGCCAGCAAGCCAACTATCTGAACGGCCTGATGGGCCGGGTGGCTGCACTGATCGCAAGTACGGGCCCCGAGCTTGATTCGGTGCTGATTGTAGGTGACCATCGCCCGCCTTTCATTAAGCGCGATGCGAAGGAAATGTTCAGGGTCGATACTGTTCCCTATTTCTATCTGACCCGAAAGCGCAACGACGTCGCCCACGGCGACGTGGCAGAGAATGTGGAGTCCGGTGTATGAGTAAGGCTTGGGGAAGCCTCGTATCGCTTGTGTTTCTGAGTGCCCAGATTCTGGCCGCGGACGACAGGCCCGCGATCAACGTGACCTATTACGACTATCCGCCGACCATGAAGATCGTCGATGGCCGTCCGGCCGGCCCCTATGTGGACCAGATCGTCAGGGTTGCCGAAACCGCCGGCCTCACAATCCATTGGCTGCTGACCACCATCAACACCGAAACAAAGATGTTGGATCAGGGCGTGCGGCAAATTTGCACAACAGGACGCCTGCACAATGAAGATCGCGCTTCGCGCTGGCTTTATGTGCCCTATGAATGGGATTGGTTGCCCGGTGACATCATCATCGCCCAGCCCGACAAAGCGACGGCTGTGGCCGAGCATGCCCACATACTCGATCTGTTGCATGATCGTAGCCTGCACCCGATGATGGTGGGCGGCAGCACTTTTGGAAACGTGATCGACAAGGCTATCAAGTACCGCGACCACTGGATTGCAAACGATGTAGGCTCGGAAATCCAGGTAATCAAGCTGCTGGCCGCGGGCCGCGCTGATTATACGGTCATTGCCTTCGACCAGTGGGAGGAAGCACTGGCGGCTGACCAGAGCCTTTCGTTCCTTTCCGCCTTGAAGATCGACGGTGTCCTGCCACCTGCCCCAATATACCTGACCTGCAGCAAGGCGACCGATCCAATGGTCATCACCAAGCTGGGCGAGGCCATGGGCAAGCTCGGCTACAAATACCGACCCGACATCCACTGACCAGCAACAAAAAGGGCCGGCAACCTTGCAGCTACCGGCCTTTTCCAATTCCTTCTACAAGATCAGCTGACGAGCGTGGCTTCCGTCTTGGCCTTAACTTCGTCAAGCGTCACGCCGTCGGCAAGCTCGACAACCTTCAGGCCGCCTTTGACCACATCGAACACGCCAAGCCCCGTGATGATGCGGTCCACAACGGCAGTGCCTGTCAGCGGCAACGTGCAGGTCTTCAGGAGCTTCGACTCGCCCGCCTTGTTGGTGTGATCCATGATCACCACAACGCGCTTCACACCGGCCACAAGGTCCATGGCGCCGCCCATGCCCTTCACCATCTTGCCGGGGATCATCCAGTTGGCGAGATCGCCGTTTTCGGCCACTTCCATGGCGCCGAGGATCGACAGGTCGATATGCCCGCCGCGGATCATGCCGAAGCTGTCGGCCGACGAGAAATAGCTGGTGGTGGCGAGTTCGGTGATCGTCTGCTTGCCGGCGTTGATGAGGTCAGCGTCTTCCTCGCCCTCATAGGGGAACGGCCCCATGCCGAGCATGCCGTTTTCGGACTGCAACGTCACCTCGATCCCATCCGGGATATGGTTTGCTACAAGCGTCGGGATGCCGATGCCGAGGTTCACATAGAAACCGTCTTCGAGTTCACGGGCGGCACGTGCCGCCATCTGGTCGCGGTCCCAAGCCATCATGCGGTCTCCTTCTTGCGCACGGTGCGCTGTTCGATGCGCTTCTCGAAGCTGCCCTTGATCAGGCGCTGCACGAAAATGCCGGGGGTGTGGATATGATCGGGGTCAAGGCTGCCGGCGGGCACAATCTCCTCGACCTCGGCGACCGTCACCTTGCCGGCAGTTGCCATCATCGGATTGAAGTTCCGCGCCGTTTTCCGGTACACGAGATTGCCTTCGGTATCGGCTTTCCATGCCTTCACGATGGAAAGGTCGGCCACAAGGCCGGTTTCCATGATGTAGGTTTCGCCGCCGAAGTCCTTGTGTTCCTTGCCCTCAGCAATCAGGGTGCCCACACCGGTCTTGGTGTAGAAACCGGGAATACCGGCGCCGCCTGCGCGGATGCGTTCGGCAAGCGTGCCCTGCGGGTTGAACTCAAGCTGCAGTTCGCCCGCCAGATACTGGCGTTCGAATTCCTTGTTCTCGCCCACATAGGACGAGATCATTTTGCGGATGCGCTTGGCATCCAGAAGCACACCAAGGCCGAAGCCATCGACGCCGCAGTTATTGGAAATGACCGTGATATCCTTCACGCCGCTTTTGAGAAGCGCCGCGATCAGATTCTCCGGGATGCCGCAAAGGCCGAAGCCCCCCGACATGATGGTCATGCCGTCAAACAGCAGGCCTTCCAGCGCTGTTCCGGCATTATCAAACACTTTTCTCATGGCCACTCCCCAGGCTTGTTGGCACCGCTGGCGCCAAAATTTCAATGAGCGTTGAAAATCGATAACGATTTTTTGCACTGCACGCAAGACGGAGTAGCTTTGAATATGCCGTATTTCGGCCTATATTGAAGGCACAAATATAAAAGCCGGATCACATTCCGGCGACAGCGAGCGGAGACCAACCATGATGCGCATCCTGTGCCGCACAATAGGCACCTTTTTCTGTCTGATCGGAATAGTCGGCATGCTGACGCCCATTCCGCTTGGCCTCATCTTCTTCATTATCGGCCTGATGTTCCTGATCCCGTCGACCCCTTCGGCGGCAACTGCCGTGCGTTGGGCGCGCCGCAAGTCGGACATTTTTGACCGTTCGATGGATGCCGTCACCGTGCGCCTGCCGGTGCCCTACCGCCGGGTATTGCGCCAGACCGAGATAGATTTCTACGAGGTTTAAGCCAGGCTTGCGCCTTCATCGGGGCAAGCCGCCCGACGCTCGCGGCTGGCTTCCTCGAACCAGCGGCGCACCAGATCGTCGCGCCTGCCCGGGTAGCGCGCCCCCACAAGGCTTTGCGAGACCATCCTGTCCGGCCGGAAGTTCCTGAAGCTCCGCCGCATCTCGCACCAGGCGCCGAGCACTGCCGAGTTGCCGAAAAAGACCAGCGCGATCGGCCAGATGGTCCGTTCCGAGCGCTCCCCTTTTTCATTGATATAGGCAATCGTCACCTTCTCCTGCCCCCTGATGGCGCCACGGATTAAGGTGAGGTCGATAGGCCCGGCGAGCCGGTCATCAATCGGTGCAGCGAAATAGGCAGTGGCTTCCATATCGGCCCGCACGTCTTCGGGCAGCACGGTGCGCACCTTGGCAAGCAGCGATTCGGCTGCCCGGATCAGCGCCTTGTCGCCGTACCGGCCGGCGAGTTTGGCGCCGATCACCACGGCTTCCACCTCTTCGGTTGTCAGCATCAGGGGCGGCAGGTGATAGCCGGCGTGCAGCACATAGCCGATCCCGGCCTCGCCCTCGATGGGGACGCCGTCAGCCTGCAGGCCGGCGATATCGCGGTAAACGGTCCGCACGGAAACGCCGATTTCTGCGGCGATATGGTCTGCCGTTACCGGCCTGCCGTGGCGCCGCAGTATCTCGATCGTTTCAAAAAGACGGTCGGCTTTGCGCATGAAAACCCCTCGGGTCAATTTTCTGCACCCTATCTTAAAGCTACTGACAAGCCCTGTCAGCAGCCTGTCAGTATGGTGCCCCTGTCGCCGATCGACAGCGGCGACGCGAGATCCAGAACAAGGGGACCCGAGACATGACAAGCGAGACTTTCACCCTCCTGCAATTCCCGACGGCACCGGGTGCCGTCAATCTTTCCTGCTTCTGTATCAAGGCAGAAATCCTGCTGCAGATGACAGGGGCGACTTACCGGACCGACGAAACCGAAGACTTCATGAAAATGCCCAAGGGCAAGTTTCCCGTGCTTCGGGCCGGCGACAAGCTGATCCCGGATTCGGAATTCATCCGGCACTATCTTGAAGAAACGCTTTCGAAAGATCTGGACGCCGCCCTCACCCGCAGCGAACGGGCCGTGGCCCATGCCTTTGCCCGCATGATCGAGGAACGGCTTTACTGGGTCGCGGTCTATAGCCGTTGGGTGGACCCTGCCGTGTGGCCGATCCTCAAGGAAGCCGTCTTCGATGACGTCCCGGCCGAGATGCGGAACGAAGTGGCTGACGGCGTGCAGAAGGAAATCCTGCGCGACCTGCATGGCCACGGCCTTGGCCGCCACAGTCAGGAAGAAATCTATGGCCTCGGCGCGCGGGACATTGCCGCCATCGCCGATTTCCTGGGCGACAAGCAATGGATGATGGGGCCGGGTCTTTCGAGCCTTGATGCCGTCGTCATCGGCCTGCTTGGCAGCATCATGGGCGCGGGCCTGCCTTCGCCCCTGATTGCCGAGATCGAACGCCATCCGAACCTTGCCTGGTACGTGGAACGTGGCCTTGGCCGTTTCTTCCCGGCCGTTCAGATGAAAAAGGCAAGCTGAGGTTCCTTGCCCACCTCCCGCCTTCCCCCGAAAGGCGAAGGGCCGCCCGGTTTCAGCCCCGAGCGGCCCTATTTTTTCGGGGCCCCTGAAACAGAAAAGCCGCCCGGTCGCCCGGACGGCTTTTTTATCGGTCATGCGCGCGAGGCTCAGCCCTTGTAGTTGGCCATGCCTTCTTCCACGAGCTGGGCGGCTTTCTCAGGGCCTTCCCAGCCAACAACCTTCACCCATTTGCCTTTTTCGAGGTCTTTGTAATGCTCGAAGAAGTGGGTGATCTGGTCGAGGAAGATCTGCGGCAGCTCGTCGTAGCTCTTCACGTTCGAATAGAAGGGGTGCAGCTTGTCGACCGGCACCATCAGGAGCTTCTCATCCATGCCGCTTTCGTCTTCCATGATGAGGACGCCAAGCGGACGGCAGCGCACAACGCAACCGGGCATGAAGGGGGTGCGGTTGGCAAGGAGAACGTCAACCGGGTCGCCATCGTCCGCCAGCGTGTGCGGGATGAAGCCGTAGTTGCAGGGATAGCGCATCGCGGTGTGCATGATGCGATCCACAAAGAGGGCGCCCGATTCTTTGTCCATCTCGTATTTCACGGGCTCGGTGCCGGCGGGCACTTCGATGATGACGTTGACGTCCCAGGGGGCGTTTTCGCCAACCTTGATCTTGCTGATATCCATGGGGAGGATCCTTGCTTTACTTGGGTAGTGGCTAACCCCACATCCGGTCCGCGACGATGCCGATGAAGACGATCCAGCCGAAATGGATGTTGGAGCGGAAAACTCTCAGGCACACTGCCGGGTCATCGATATCGACGCGCACGATCTGCGCGCCAAGGTGAAGCCCCGCAAGCGCGATGCCGATGTAGTAGATTTGGCCCATGTTTGCAAGCAAACCCGCACCGACAAGGCAGGCGAGAAAGAGGCCATAAAAAAGGGTAACCCAGCCCTTGGTGCCGGCGCCCAGCCGAAGGGCCGTGGACTTCACGCCGATCAGGGCATCGTCTTCCTTGTCCTGATGGGCATAGATCGTATCGTAGCCGAGCGTCCATGCAGGCCCGCCAGCATAAAGGACGATAGCCCAAAGGGGCAGCTCGCCCATTGCCGCCGCTGCGCCTAAAAGGGCGCCCCAGTTGAAGGTGAGGCCAAGCCACGCCTGCGGCCACCAGGTGATCCGCTTCATGAAGGGGTAGCCGGCGACAAGCAGCAGCGACGCCGCGCCCACCATCACCGCAAACTGATTGAAACTGAGGAGGACCGCGAGCCCCACAAGGCACTGTGCCCCAAGAAAGACCCACGCACCTTTCAGCGTCACCTCACCCGCCGGGATCGGACGGCTGCGGGTACGGGCGACCTGCCCGTCGAAATCGCGGTCGACGATATCATTGTAGGTGCAGCCGGCCCCGCGCATCACGAGCGCACCGATGGCAAAGAGGGCGAGATACAGGATATCCGGCCCGCTGCCTTCAGGGGCCGCCATCGCGAGCGCCCACCAGCAGGGCCACAGAAGGAGCCATGTGCCAACCGGCCGGTCCATCCGGGCAAGCTTCAGCCACGGCCGCCAGCTTGCGGGCGCGTGCCGGTAAACCCAGCTTCCCTCGACCGCATCGGCGGTTTTTTGCACTGTCACGGCCATTGCTGCCCTCATGTTTCCATACCCTGCCCCTTTGTGCCATGCCTGCCGCCAAGTCAAGCACGGCTTGACAGCCGCCCGCCCCCGTCGCAGTTCTTGGGGTGAACCTAACGGGAGACGATGATGCGCGCCATGAGCGGGATCAGGCTTTTTGTGGAAGACGACCTGCCGGGCGCGGGGCTCGTGACCCTGTCGGCCGATCAATCCCACTATCTGGGCAACGTGATGCGCGCCCGCATCGGCGACAGCGTCCTTCTGTTCAACGGACGGGACGGCGAGTGGGAAGCCTCGGTCGCCGAGATCGCCAAGAAGGCTGTCACACTCAGCCTCAAGGCCCGCACTCGGGATCAGGCCGCCTCGCCGGACCTGTGGCTTTGCTTCGCGCCCATCAAACGCGCGCGGCTTGATTATATCGCCGAGAAAGCGACCGAGCTTGGCGTCTCTCACATCGTGCCGGTGATGACCCGCCGCACCAACGCCGGCCGGGTGAATACCGACCGCCTGCATGCCAACGCCGTGGAAGCCGCCGAACAGTGCGAACGGCTGGACGTGCCCACCCACACCGACCCCCAGAAACTTGAAAAGCTGCTGGCCGATTGGCCCGAAGGCCGCCGCCTAATGTTCTGCGACGAGGACCTTTCCGGCAAAAGTGCCGTCGAAGCGCTGCGCGAAACGGCGAGCAACACGACCGATCCATGGGGCATCCTCATCGGCCCGGAAGGTGGGTTTGATGACGCCGAACGCGCCATGATCCGCCGCATGCCACAAACGATAACAGTTTCTCTCGGACGGCGAATCCTTAGGGCTGATACTGCAGCCATGGCCGCAGTCGCGCTATGGCAAGCCGCGATTGGTGACTGGAAGTAGAATCATTTTCTACAAATTATCGAGATAAATTCGAACTTCGCAAACACTTTTCGGGCATAGGGTGGTATTGTATCCCACATAATTGCAGCAAGACGCGAATATGATTTCAGGGAATATGCCATGCCGCGCGATACTATTTTTCTGCAAACCAGCCTCAGCGACTTTATCGTTCGCCTGACTGCAGCGCTCGACGCCGACGGCTCCACCCCGAAAGATACTGTCGCCGCCCTGATGCGTGACATGATCGACGAGATCGACCTCGCCCCCCACCTCACCTCCCCCGCCAATGACTGCGGCTACAGCCGCAACATCGTCCACACCGACCCCAAGGGCCGCTTCAGTGTGCTCGCCATCGAGTGGCTGCCCGGCGCCATGACCGCCATCCACGGCCACCGCGCCTGGGGCTGCGTTGGCGTGGCCGAGGGCACCATCGGCTGCGACATGTTCGAACTGGTGAATGAAGAGACCCATCAGGTGCGCCTGTCGGACTTTATCGAAGCCGGGAAAGGCGCCATTGCCGCCGTCGACCCCAAGCCCTGCGGCATCCACCGGCTGTATAACCGTGGCACCAGCCGCGCCGTTACCCTACATGTGTACGGGATCGACCTTTCGACTGACCCCTGCTGCATCAACGTGCCTTACCATTTCTGACACGCGTCCGATCACGGGTTAGCCTTCCTTTCGTCACGACCCCGTGACGAGAAATAAGATTTCTTGTACGGCCAACTTTCAGCGCTTATGAGGGTTTCAACATAGAAACCTGAGGGCAGCGAAATGTCAGAGTACGGTCCAATCATTGAATCGAAAGCCGAACTCACGGCTTATCTGGAAGGCGGTTCCAAACCGGATCGTGCCAGTTGGCGGATCGGGTCGGAGCACGAAAAGTTCGTCTTCCACCGTGCCGACAATGCCCCGCTCGCCTATGAAGGAACCGATGGTCGCCCCGGCATCCATGATGTGCTGAAGGCTTTTGTGGATCGTGGCTGGAACGGGATCGGCGAAGGCGACCATATCATCGCCGCCGAAAAGGACGGCGCTTCCATCACGCTGGAGCCCGGCGGCCAGTTCGAGCTTTCGGGTGCTCCCCTGGAAACGCTGCATGAGACCTGCAACGAGACCTCGGCGCACCTGCGCGACGTGAAAGCGATTGGCGAAACACTCGGCATCGGCTTCCTCGGCCTTGGCTTCCACCCCGTGTTGAAGCGCGAGAATGTGCCCGTGATGCCGAAGGGCCGTTACAATATCATGCGCGCCTATATGCCCACCAAAGGCAGCCTCGGGCTCGATATGATGCTGAGGACCTGCACCGTTCAGGTGAACCTCGATTTCGCGGACGAAGCCGACATGGTGGAAAAGTTCCGCCTCAGCCTCGCCCTGCAGCCGCTCGCCACCGCGCTTTTCGCCAATTCGCCCTTCAAGGAAGGCCGCCCGAATGGCATGAAAAGCTACCGCAGCCACATCTGGACGGATACCGACCCCGACCGCTGCGGCATGCTGCCCTTCGTGTTCGAGCCCGGCATGGGCTTCGAGCGTTATACCGACTATCTTCTTGATGTACCGATGTATTTCGTGAAGCGCGACGGCAAATATATCAATGCCGCCGGCCAGTCCTTCCGCGATTTCATGGCGGGCAAGCTGCCGGCCCTGCCGGGCGAGAAGCCGACGATGGAAGACTTCAAGGATCATATGACCACCGCCTTCCCGGAAGTGCGCCTGAAGCGTTATCTGGAAATGCGCGGGGCCGACGCCGGCCCGTGGTCGCGCCTTTGTGCCCTGCCCGCTTTCTGGGTCGGCCTCCTGTATGATGCGAACGCCCAGACCGCCGCTTATGACCTTGTGAAAGGCTGGTCGGTCGCCGACATGGAAGCCCTGCGCGTGGACGTGCCGACGCATGGTCTTGACGCCACGATCCAGGGACGCAGCCTGCAGGATCTATCGCTGGACGTGCTGAAGATCGCCGACAGCGGCCTCAAGGCCCGCAATATGGCATCAACCTGCGGGGAAACCGAGCAAGGCTTCCTTGCCGATCTTTTCGAAACCGCCCGCTCGGGCAAGGCGCCCGCCGATATCCTCATGGACCGCTATAACGGTGAATGGGGCGGCGACGTGACCCGCGTATTTGCAGACTTCGCCTACTGAGGGAGACCTATGAGCCAGATCGACATTCGCCTTGGCAGCAAGGCCGACGTACCCGTCATCCTATCTTTCATCAAGGAACTCGCGGAGTATGAGCGCCTGTCGCATCTGGTGGTCGCAACCGAGGAAACGCTTGGGGCGGCGCTGTTTGGCGACCGCCCGCAAGCCGAGGTGGTGATTGCGGCACTGGGCGGCAAAGACGTGGGCTTCGCCCTCTTCTTCCACAATTTCTCGACCTTCCTTGGCAAGCAGGGCCTTTATCTTGAAGACCTCTATGTCCGCCCCGAAGCGCGCGGTGCTGGCGCCGGCAAGGCGCTTCTGAAGCATCTCGCCAAAATAGCCGTCGAGCGCGATTGCGGCCGTTTTGAATGGTCGGTCCTCGACTGGAACGAACCCTCGATCCAGTTCTACAAATCGCTGGGCGCCAAACCGATGGACGAATGGACCATCTTCCGGCTGGACGGCGACGCGCTCACCGCACTCGCGGGCAACTGACCCCTCACGCGACCAATTCCCTCGCCCCGAAAATTCTGATAATCTCCGCCCTATCGGCCACGAAAGGCCGGGTCGGCAAAAGGCCGGCCAGAACAAAAATGTTCGGTAAGCGAAAGAACACGCGTTATGGCCTTCTCGGTCAATACGAACCCCAGCGCCCTTCTGGCGCTGCAGATGCTGTCCAAAACCAATGCAAGGCTCGAAGTCTTGCAGCGGCAGATTGCGACGGGTCTCAAGGTTTCTTCCGCCAAGGATAATGCTGCCGTTTTTGCCATAGCCCAGCGCATGCGGGGCGAGGTCGCCGGGCTCAATGCCGCGCGCGGCTCCATTGACAGGGCACTTTCCGAAGTTGATGTGGCGCTCGCCGCCGGCGAAGCCATTTCCGACCTGATGATCGAGATGAAGGAACTGGTGGTTGCCGCCAAAGACCCGGGACTCGATAGCGCCAGCCGCAAGTCGCTCAACGACGAATTCATCCAGCTGCGCGACCAAATCAATTCGATTGCCAACAACGCCACCTTCAATGGCCGCAATGCGGTGAAGAATGGCGGAAACTCAATTCAGGCCATTACGGATTCGACCGGCTCTGCCGCCAATGTCATCACGATTGCTGCGCAGGACTTTTCGCTGGAAGGCAACACGGTCAATCTCCTGAGCCTCACCTCCAACATTTCTAGCATCGAAGGCGCGGGCTCCGTGCAGGCACTTCTCGAGACCTCGCTTGATAATGTGAACGAGGCGCTTTCCAAGCTTGGTGCCGGCGCCAAACGGCTTGAAATCCAGAAGGAATTCACCGGCAAGCTGCAGGACAGCATCAATGTGGGTATCGGCAATCTTGTGGATGCCGATATGGCCCGCGTGTCAGCCGAATATAATGCCCTTCTGGTGCGCCAGCAGCTGGGCCTGCAGGCGCTGGCCATTGCCAATCAGGGCCCGCAGCTGATCCTCGCCCTCTTCCGCTAGTTCCCCCCAAGACGACCCCAAAGAAGAAAGGGCCCCGACGGGGGCCCTTTCACTGTCATCAGCAGATTGGTGAAGGCTTATTTCGCAAGCTCGAAGAGGATCGAGGAAACCCAGCCCTTGTTGCCAAGCTCGTCTTCCACTTCCCACATCACGCCTTCCTTGTTGCCGGTCGGATACAGCATCATGCCGGGGTCAACGGGGCGCACAACGGCGCTCGCCGGGTCAGCCGTCGTATACATGCGGCCCGGCTTCACCATATTGACTGCCTGGCTGAAGTTTTCTTCCGAAGCGTTGTCCGGCAGCGCACTGAACTGCGAGACGAGATCGGTGTAGGCCTGCAGATAGGCGAGCGTGATCACCTGCCCGATTTCGGTATTCTCATAGCCGGACGCGCCAGCCGCACCAAGGAAACCGCCCGAGAAGAGACCGCCACCGGCGCCCCAGCCGAGGTCTTTCTTCTTGGCATGGCCTTCCACCATCGCGACCTGCTCGGACGAGCGGACGTCGGTGACGGTGAGAACGACGTTTGCCGTTTTCTTCTTGATGCTGATCCCGCCGGCGATAGCACCAGCGGTACGACCGCCAAGCAGGCCACCGACAAGGCCGCCGATGGCGTTGCCGCCAGCCGACGAGTTCGAGGACACCAGATCAGGCACCAGCACATAGTCGGCCGCTTTCATCTGGCCTGCCCCGATGTTGGAGCCCCGGCGCAGGTCGCCGCCCGAGGCAAGCGCACGTTCGGCCTGCAGTGCCACCATGCCCTTGCCGCGATCGACAAGCGTAAAGCAGCCGGATTTCATCACAAAAACCTTGATCAGCGCCTCGGGGCTGCCGAGCTCATACTGGCGCCACCACTGGTTTTCCGGCTCCACAACGGCAAGCGCGCCGAGCTTCTTGTCGCAATGGGGAATCTGTGCGGATTTTTCGTCTTTTACCTTCTGAACATCCTTCGCGAGGACGGAGGAAGGCGTAATAAGCATCGCCACAGTGGCAAAAACAGCCGCCACGGGGCCCATAGTTCTGATAGTCATTGAGCACCCCTGCTGAGTATGTATCGGGACGCAAAGACTACGCCCGGATCAGGGGATTGTCCAGTTAACGAGACACCTCAGGCGGTATAAAAAACCACCCCGCCCGGCTCAGAAATAGAAGCGCGCGCCGACGCTGACCGTGCCCGAGGCGCGGGGGTCGTTTTTCGATGTATCGTCATACATCAGCGTCAGTTCTACCCGATCCAGAAGGAAGGCGGAAAGCCCGACACCCCAGTCCCAGAGGTTGGCGCGGCCATCGCTGCGCATGTCATAGCCCAAACGGGTGACGAAGGTCAGCTCGGGCAAGTTCGGGACCGGCACTTCGAGGTCGGAAAAGGCATAAAGGCTTGCCACATCCGGCGTGTGCCAGCGCCCTTCGGGCGACCAGGCAAGTCCGCCACGGACGAAGAAAAGCCCAAAGTCACGCGCCATGCTGCCACGAACGCCCGGCAGCGTGCGGGTGCCATCGTCGCCGTGATACATGTCAAGCTCGCCCGAGATATCATAGATCACGGTGCCTTTGTCGACGCGGTAGCCCGCGAAAAACTCGGTTTCCACCTGCCCGCCCAACCGGTCGTCAAAAGTGGCCGCCAGCATGCCGCCATAAAGCCCGCTGGTGTGATAGGCAGCAACTGACCCGAGGGCGGCGAAATCCTTGTCGGAAAGACTGATGCCGCGGTCACGGTAATCGCTGACAACGCCGACATAGCCTTCAAGATCGATATCGCTTGCCTGCACGGCAGGGGCCGCCGCCACAAGGGCCAGGGCCGTCAGCATGTAACGTGTTGTCATTCTTTCCTCTCCTCGCTGCCTGTTTTCCCTTCTCTGCGGGGCAAAGCGGGCAAAAATGCGGCAGACTGCGCCTTTCAGAACAGGCTGCCCTGTCCGGCGGGTGGTTCCTTGCGCTTCGGTGCCGGTGCCGGTTTGGGCTTCGGGGCAGCAACGGACTTCGCGCCCGCCTCGCCGCCGTCGACCTGCATGCTAACAGACCCGTCCCGGAAACGCACATCGACACGGTCTCCGGCACCAAGCGAAGCCGCTGCCGTCACCGGCTGGCCATCAGCGTCCGTGACCATCGTATAGCCGCGCTCCAGCACCCGCTCGAACGACAGGCTTTCAAGGATTCGGCCCTGCGCCACCAGCCGTTCGCCAAGCCGGTCCAGCTTCGTGGCATAAGCCGGATTGAGCCGCGCCGAAACACTCGTCAGGCGTTCGTTCCGGTAGCGGATCGATTGCTTCAGCGACGACAGGCTGAGTGCCCCGACGAGCCGATTGAGCCGCGATTCCTGCGTGCGCGCCACGGCCATCAGGGCGCGCGGCAAGCGTTCCGAAAGCTCGTCACAGCGCTGGCTGGCGAGCCCCAGAAGATCGCGCGGCTTGGGCAGCGCGCGGGCCAGATGCGTCAGTCGCTCGCGTCGGTCGGTGATCAGCCGACCACGCTGGAACGCCAGCCGCTTGCCGAAATCGGCAAGCGTATAATCGAGATCGGCCTTCACCGGCACTGCCATCTCGGCCGCCCCCGTAGGGGTGGGTGCCCGCAGGTCGGAGGCGTAATCGATCAGCGTCGTATCGGTTTCGTGGCCCACCGCTGAAATCAGCGGAATGGTGCTTTCAGCCGCCGCCCGCACCACGATTTCCTCGTTGAAGGCCCAGAGGTCCTCTATGGAGCCACCGCCGCGCGCCACGATCAGCAGATCGGGCCGGGGCACAGCACCCATGCCATCAATGGCATTGAAACCCCGGATGGCTGCAGCCACCTGCCCCGCCGCACCCTCGCCCTGCACCAGCACAGGCCAGACAATCACATGGCGCGGGAAACGGTCGCTCAGCCGGTGCAGGATATCGCGGATTACCGCCCCCGTCGGCGACGTCACCACACCGATCACCTGCGGCAGATAGGGGATGGGCTTCTTGCGCGAAACCTCGAACAGGCCTTCGGCCGCCAGCTTCTTCTTGCGTTCCTCAAGAAGCGCCATCAGGGCGCCGGCGCCGGCTGGCTCCATTTTCTCGACGACCATCTGGTATTTGGAGCGGGCCGGGTATGTTGTCAGCTTGCCGGTGCAAACCACCTCAAGCCCGTCTTCGGGGTTAAAGGCAAGCTTGCGGGCCTGCCCCGCCCAGCAGACGCCGTCCATCACCGCATTCTCGTCCTTGAGGCCGAAATAAAGGTGGCCGGAAGCCGCGCGCTTGACACCCGAAAGCTCGCCGCGCACCCGCACATGGCCGAAGATATCCTCGACCGTGCGCTTCAGATTGTTCGAAAGCTCGGAAACGGTGAAGGCATGGGCATTCGTCGCGTTTTCCGCGCCTTGGCCGCCCCAGCCTTCGTCATCGTATCCCATTGCTGTCGTTCCCCCTTAAAGGCTTGAGTGATGGTGAACCTATGCTACAAGGGGCCGGCATTTCAAGCCCGGCGCGGCCTGCCGGGCTCTTTCAAGTCTGGCGAGGTGGCATATGAATATTCTTCTGATCGGATCGGGCGGCCGGGAACATGCGCTTGCCTGGAAAATCCGCCAGAGCCCGATGGTCGATACGCTTTATGCCGCCCCCGGCAACGGCGGGATCGATGCCGTCGCCACCAATGCGGGTCTGGACGTAACCGACCATGCCGCCATCATCGCCTTCTGCCGCGAAATGGCCATCGAACTGGTTGTTGTCGGCCCCGAGGCACCGCTCGTTGCCGGCCTTGTCGATGACCTCCGCGCGGCAAACATCAAGGCCTTCGGGCCCACCAAGGCGGCAGCCCAGCTTGAGGGTTCCAAAGGCTTCACCAAGGATATCTGCGCCCGCTACAACATCCCGACCGCCGCGTACAAGCGCTTCACGGACGTTGCCGCCGCCAAGGCCTATGTAACCGAGCAAGGCGCGCCTATCGTGATCAAGGCGGACGGCCTTGCCGCCGGCAAGGGCGTGATTGTCGCCATGACGCTCAAGGAAGCGCTTGAAGCCATCGACGATATGTTCAGCGGCGAGTTCGGCGACGCCGGCGCCGAAGTGGTCGTTGAAGCCTTCCTTGAAGGCGAGGAAGCCAGCTTCTTCGCGCTTTGCGACGGCAAAACGGCCCTCGCGCTTGCCACAGCACAAGACCACAAACGCGTGGGCGACGGCGACACCGGCCCCAACACCGGCGGCATGGGCGCCTATAGCCCCGCCCCCGTGATGACGCCTGCCCTGTGCGACCGCGTGATGGCGGAAATCATCGAGCCGACCGTGAAAGCCATGGCCGACATGGGCCACCCCTATACGGGCGTTTTCTTCGCCGGGCTGATGATCACCGACAAAGGCCCGGAGCTGATCGAATATAACTGCCGCTTCGGCGACCCCGAATGCCAGGTCCTGATGACCCGCATGAAAAGCGACATCGTGCCGCTGCTCATGGCTGTGGCCACCGGCGACCTTTCGAACGCTGCCGTCGAATGGTCGGATGACCCTGCCCTCACCATCGTCATGGCCGCCAAGGGATACCCCGGCGCCTACCAGAAAGGCAGCGAGATCAAAGGGATCTCAGAAGCCGAAGGCAAAACCGGCGCTCATGTCTTCCACGCAGGCACCAAGGCGGAAGGCGGCCATGTGCTGGCCACCGGCGGCCGCGTGCTGAACGTAACAGCGACCGGCAAAACCGTTTCCGAAGCGCAGGCCAAGGCCTATGCCGCCGCCGATATCATCGACTGGCCCGAAGGCTTCTGCCGCCGCGACATCGGCTGGCGGGCGGTGGCGCGGGAACGCGGCGAAGCATAAGCCACCAATAGCATTTGCGCACACTGCAAATGCCCGGTAGATCATAAGGTAAGAGGCCGCCACGCATCTGGCGCAGGTGGCCCGCAACCGAACAGCCGGGGCCTTATGATCGACGCCATCAACATTGGCATCCTTGTCGTATCGCTTTTGATCGTGATCGCCGTATTCACGAGCCTCTTCAGCTCGCGCTTCGGTGCCCCGCTGCTGCTTGTCTTCCTTGGCGTCGGCCTGCTGGCCGGCGAAGACGGGCTTCTTGGCATCCAATTCGACAATGCGGCGACGGCCTACTTCATCGGCTCCATCGCGCTTGCGCTGATCCTCTTTGACAGCGGGTTCGAAACAAAGCTCGCGAGCTTCAAGATCGCCGCCACGCCTGCCATCACGCTAGCCACCGCCGGGGTATTGCTGACCACCGGCATCATGGGCGCGGCTGTGCATTATCTGTTTGATCTGCCTTGGCTTCTCGCCCTCCTTTGCGGCGCGATTGTAAGCTCCACGGACGCCGCTGCCGTCTTCTTCCTGTTGCGGCTGGGTGGCATCCATTTGCGTGATCGGATGCAATCCACCATCGAGGTGGAATCGGGCTCGAACGACCCGATGGCCATCTTCCTCACCATCATGCTCGTGGAGCTGATTGCCGCCCCCGCGGGCGAGACGCACACGGCATGGAGCTTCGTGCAGATCCTGTTCCAGCAGATCGGTTTCGGTATCGCACTTGGCGTCGGCGGCGGGCTTGTGATTGTCGAGCTTGTGAACCGCGTGAAGCTTGATGCGGCCCTTTACCCCATCGTGCTTCTGGGCTCGGCACTCGCTCTGTTCGGGCTTGTCGGCACGCTTGGTGGCAGCGCCTTCCTCGCCGTTTATGTAGCAGGGCTGTATGCGGGGAACGTGCCGCTCCGGAACGCCGGATCGCTCCGCCGCTTCCAGCGTGTGACCACATGGCTGGCGCAAATCGGCATGTTCCTCACGCTGGGGCTTTTGGCCACGCCGTCCGAATTCGGCGTCGTGCTGGTGCCTGCACTTGTTTTGACGGTCATCCTGATTTTCATTGCCCGCCCTGTGGCCGTATGGGCCTGCATGTGGTTCTTCGATTTCAGCCGGGCCGACATCACCTTCATGTCGTGGGTGGGCCTGCGCGGGGCGGTGTCGATCCTCCTCGCCATCGTGCCGCTTCTGGCTGGTATCGAAGGCGCGCAGATGGTGTTCAATGCCACTTTCATCGTGGTGATGGCTTCGCTGGCTATCCAGGGCTGGAGCATCGGCCCGGTGGCCCGGTGGCTGAAGGTGACCGTACCCCCGCGCGAAGGCCCGGTGGAGCGGATCGACCTGCCCTTGCCCGTGGAAACCGATCAGGAAATCCTTGTTTACAAGGTCCATCCCCAAAGCCGGGTCGCCAAGGGCGAGCTGATCCCGCGCTGGGCCATGCCGTCCCTGATCTTGCGGGACCGGCAACTGCTGCAGTCCCACATGGCCGGCAACATCAAGGCGGGCGATCACCTTTATGTCGTCACCGCACCCGGCCGGGCCGGGCTTCTGGACCAGCTTTTCGCCGGGCCTGCTGCGGACGACCATGACCGTGACCTGTTCGGGGACTTCATCCTGTCGCCTGATGCGCTGCTCGCCGATGTTGCCCGGCTATATGGCTTCCCGCTCAAGAAAGGCGACGAGGAAGTGACCGTCGCCGGCGCCATCAAGCGCGAACATCACGGCCTTCTGGAACGCGCCGACCGGGTCGCCTACGGCCCGGTGGACCTGATCGTCCGTCATGTCGACGACCGCCACCGCATCACGGAGGTTGGCCTGTCGCTTGATGCCGACGACCTGTCCCCTAAACCGATTGTTAAGGACGGGCTGCTAGACCGCTTGAAGGCAAACCTCGCGGCCCGGCGCAAACAGCGCGGCAGCGAGGACAAATAAGGCGAGACGGCATATGGACCTGATGATTGCAGGATGGGAACGGCTGGAAGGCGCGACACTCGACCTGCTGCTGGCGGCCTGTTTCTTCGTACCGCTCGGGCTCCTCGTCAACTGGCGCAGGCTGCGCGCCGGGATCGCCCCTTTAAGGGAAGAAACACGGTTCAATCTCACCGTCTTTGCCATCGACGTCCTGTTTGTGACGCCGATTATCGTGATGCTCGTGTATCAGATGCGGCTGGCCATGCCGGATAGCCTGATCCCCGGCCTGACGCCCGAAACCTATGCGCTAATCGGCATTCCCCTGACGGCGTTTCTGGCGGTTTTCGCAGGTGACGCGACCAGCTATTTCCGGCACCGGCTGGAACACAGCAGGCTATTGTGGCCCGCGCATGTGATGCATCACAGCGACCGCGCCATGACGTTTCTCGCGATCTTCCGCTTTCATCCGGTGAACCGGCTGACCACTGCCCTGATCGACGGCTTTGTGCTTGCGGCCCTCGGCTTCCCGGCATGGGCCGTCGTCATCAACAGCCTTGTCCGGCACTATTATGGCATGTTCATCCATGCCGACCTGCCTTGGACCTACGGCCCGCTCGGGCGCTTCTTCGTTTCACCTGCCATGCACCGCTGGCATCATGTTCGGGAAGGGGCAGGCGTCGGCAGCAATTT
Source organism: Gimibacter soli (assembly GCF_028463845.1). Classification (NCBI taxonomy): domain Bacteria; kingdom Pseudomonadati; phylum Pseudomonadota; class Alphaproteobacteria; order Kordiimonadales; family Temperatibacteraceae; genus Gimibacter; species Gimibacter soli. The sequence goes on from NZ_CP116805.1 coordinate 3,063,995, forward strand.
CGCGACCGTCTTTTCGATCTTCGACCAGCTTTTCGGCACCTATTATGTGCCCGGCCCCTGCCGCGAGCCGCTGGGCGTGACCGAGGCCGCTGGCAAAGGCGTTTCCGGCCAGCTGGCGCACCCGATCAGGATCTGGAGCCGCGCACTGACCCCTCGCCGTCCCGAAGAGGCTTGACCCGCCGCCTACTGCTGTTCGTGCTTGGATTTCTTGGGCTTCACCTTGTCGCCCGGGAAAACAACGCTGATCGAGGTGCCGACACGCGGCACGCTGTCGATCCCGACCGTTGCCCCCATCTTGTCAGCAAAGGCGATCACCAGCGGCAGGCCGAGGCCCGAGCCTTCATGGTTGCGGGCAAGGCCACTGTCCACTTGCCCGAAGGGCCGCTTGGCGACACGGATTTCATCCGCCGTCATGCCGATGCCGGTATCTTCCACAATCAGCGCCGCACCGCGGCCGAGGGTGCGTTCGAACTTCAGGGTTACCGTGCCGCCGGCTTCGGTGAATTTCACGGCGTTCGACAGCAGGTTGAGGCATATCTGCCGGAACAGGCGTTCGTCCGCTTCCACATAGATGCTGTCGTCGATATCGCGCACCAGCGTGACGCCGCCGTTTTCGGCGCGCTGCTCCATCAGGTGCGTGACCAGATCGAAGCTTTCAACCGGATCGATCCAGGTAAGCGAAGCTTCCAGTCGGCCGGCCTCCACCTTCGACAGATCGAGGATATCGTTGATGATGGACAGGAGGTGCGTGCCGCTGTTGTGGATATCGCGGGCATATTCGGCATAGCGGGCCATGCCAATCGGCCCCAACATCTGTTCGGCCAGAATCTCCGAGAAGCCGAGAATGGCATTGAGCGGCGTCCTGAGCTCATGGCTCATGTTCGCCAGGAACTCGGATTTCGCGCGATTGGCGATCTCGGCCGTGTCGCGGCTGCGGGCCAGTTCCTGCGCCTGCACGATGTCTTCGGTCACGTCGCGACCGATCAGCAACAGCACCGGTTCCGGCGCGGTTTCGATCTTCTGGGCGAAGAGGCGGAAATGGCGGATCACATTGCCACGCGCCAGCACGGTGGCTGGCACATCGGTCATCGAAGCCGTCATCTTCAGCTCTTCCGAGAAGCGGCTGTTGAACATGGGATCTGCCCACATGCAGATTTCCTCGGCCGTCTTGCCGATCACGTCGTCGCGCCGGCGGCCAAGGACATTGAGGAAACTGGGGTTAACATCAAGGAAGCGACCGTCCTTGAGGCTGGATAGCGACATGGCATCGGGCATCAGGCGAAAGACATTACGGAACAAGGCTTCCGAACGTGCCCGCCCTTCGCGCTCCTGCACTGTCTCAGTTACATCCGTGATGCTGCAGACAACAGCCTTGCGACCACCCCACAGCGTGGCGCGGGGGCCACAAGAAAGCCAGCGCAGGCGATTCTCGCCGTCGATCACCCTGATTTCATGGAAGCCGGCACCAGCATCACAACCATCAGGTGACAGGATCGCATCTAACCCGTCGGCGTCTTCAGGATGGACCCAGCGGCGCAGATCGACGTCCGCCAGCTTCCGTCCACCGGCCTGCAGCCCGAGAATTTCATAGAGGCGCCCATTGGCAAAAAGCACCGCATCTTCCGATACGACCAGAATGCCTTCAGCAAGTGAATCGAGAAGGACGGCGAGACCGTCCCTGAATTCCAGCTCGATCGACACAATACTCCCCCGGAAAGGGTTGGCGCAGGAGCGGTTTGAAAATTCGGAACCGCCCAGTGCAACATCATAGAAAGACTTGGGGTTTAAGGGAAGCACGAACATGACAACGGTTACGATAGGGCATACATCGGACTGATATAGTCCCGCCCCGACATTTAGCCGTGACATGTATATAGATTTGATATATACCTGCTGACATAAACAACAGGGCTCGAAAAAGAGCCCGCAAACAGCGAAAGCGAGGACACAGTGAGGAAGATTCTCAAAGTCGCAGCACCTATCGCGGTGCTGGTGGCTGGTGTGGCAGCATTCCAGATTCTGGATGCCACCAAGCCGCAACCCGAAAAAAACGAAGACAAGCCCCGCCCGACGTCACTTTATGTCGATGAAGTGCGCTCTGAAACCGTGACCGTCGGCGTGAAAACGCAAGGCGAAGTCAGCGCAAAAACGCAGATCGACCTGATCCCGCAGGTTTCAGGCCGTATTGTGAAGGTTTCGGACGCGTTCGCGGCTGGCGGCACCTTCCGTCCGGGCGATGTTCTGGTCCAGATCGACCCCGCGGACTATGAGCTGGCGGTGACCCGCGCCCGCGCCCGCATCGCCGAAGCGCGCGTGAAGCTCGATCAGGAACTGGCCGACGCCGAAATCAAGCAGAAGCAGTGGAAAGACTGGGTGAAGGACGGCGAGCCGACCCCGCTGGCGCTGAACAAGCCGCAGGTCGCTGAAGCCGAAGCCAAGCTCCGCGCTGCTGAAGCCGATCTGGCCGAAGCGCAGCTTGCCCTCAGCCGTACCCGCATCACCGTGCCCTTCAATGGCCGTGTGGTTGCCCGCAACATCGGCGTTGGCCAGGTGGTGAATGCCGGCACCTCGATCGGCCGCGTGTTCGCGACCGATGTTGTCGAAATCAAGCTGCCGCTGACCGACAGCCAGATTGCCGAACTCGGCCTGCCGATCGGCTTCAACGCCAACACCAACAACCCCGCGCCGGTTGTTACCCTTTCGGCAACGCTTGGCGGTCGCCAGCATGTCTGGGAAGGCTCGCTTGTCCGCACGCTTGCCGACGTCGACAAAGACACCCGCCTGATCTACGCGGTCGCTGAAGTTCAGGACCCTTATGGCAAAAGCGCCGATATGGGCATGCCGCTTGCGGTTGGCCTTTTCGTGAACGCTGAAATCGCCGGCACCAGCTCGCGGGCAGCCCTTGTGATGCCCCGCGTGGCGCTCCGTGGTGAAGACAAGGTCTATGTCATCAACAAGGATGACAAGCTTGAAATCCGCCCGGTGGAGATCGTTTCCACGTCGGTCGACACGCTGCTTGTCTCCGAAGGCGTTGCAGCCGGTGAACGCGTTGTCGTGTCGCCCGTGCATTCGGCCTTCGATGGCATGCATGTTGTGCCCATCATCCGCACCGTGGAAAACGAGTCGGCCGCAGAATCCGCCACTGTTGCGTCGCGCTGATAGGGGGACCGCATCATGAATGGATTGATCGAATGGTGGGCCCGCAACCCGGTAGCCTCCAATCTCCTGATGATCGGCCTCGTTATTGCCGGCATCCTTGGTTACAACCGTATGGAACGGGAACTGGACCCCACGGTCCTGTTCTCCGGGCTTGAGATCGAAGTTTCCTGGCCGGGCGCTGCGCCGCAAGAGGTCGAGGAACAGATTGTCATGCGCATCGAGGAAGCGATCAGCGACCTCGACAATATCGAATGGGTCCAGTCCAGGGCCAGTGAAGGCTTCGGGGGCATCTATATCCTCGCCGACAGCAAAGTGGACTTCACCCAGTTCATGAATGACGTGAAGCTGCGGCTTGATTCCATCGCCACCTTCCCGCGCGACATGGATCAGGTGCAGGTACGCCAGTGGGTGAACCGCAACGAATTCATCCGCGTCGCCCTGCATGGCAACGTCAGCGAGCGCGAACTGAAGCGTACCGCTGAAAAACTGCGCCGTGAAATGGCAGGCCTGCCCGGCCTTTCGCTGGTTGAGCTCTTTGGCACACGCCGCGAGGAAGTGTCGATCGAGGTCAGCGAGGAAGCCCTGCGCCGCTACAACCTGAGCTTTGCCCAGGTTGCCGATGCTGTGCGTGGCAACTCGATCAACTTGTCGCTCGGTTCGGTTCGCACCGAGGCAGGCTCCAACTCGCTCCGCACCCGCAACATGGCGGACACCGAGCATGACTTCGACAAAATCATTATCCGCCAGACAGAAGATGGCGGTATCATTCGCGTTGGCGACGTTGCCAAGGTGATCGACGGGTTCGAGGAAGAGGAAATCCTCGCCACCCTCAACGGCGAGCCTGCCGTTCTGCTGCAAGTGATGACCACCGAGACGATGGACGTGGTGAAAGCGTCTGCATCGGTGAACAAGTGGCTCAAAGACCGCTCCGACAGCCTGCCTGCCGGCATGAAAATGACGCTTTGGACCGATGCTGCCGAAGACTTCAACGGCCGCATGACCACCATCGTCAATTCGGCCATGCAGGGCCTTGCACTGGTGATGATCGTGTTGCTGCTGACCCTGCGGCCCATTGTGGCCTTCTGGGTGACCGTCGGCATCGCCACCGCCTATGCAGGGGCCTTCGTGCTGCTGCCGACGGTCGGCATCTCGCTCAACATGCTCTCCACCTTCGCCTTCCTGCTGGTGATCGGTATCGTCGTTGACGATGCGATCGTGGTGGGCGAGAGCATCCACACGGAATCGCACCGCACCGGTGGCGGCATCACCGCTGCCGTCCTTGGCGCCCAGCTTGTTGCCAAGCCGGTGATCTGTGCGGTTCTCACCACCATCATCGCCTTCCTGCCGTGGATCTTCCTCTCGGGCGGCACCAGCGAATTTACCCGTCACATCACCTGGGTGGTGATCCTGGCGCTGACCTTCTCGCTGGTTGAGGCCTTGTTCATCCTGCCGGCGCACCTTTCGAAACTGAAGCCGCGCGAACATGCGGCAGGCTTCAGCCTGATGCAGAAGCGCATTTCGGATGGCATCATTGCAAGCGCCCACACCTTCTATCGCCCGATCGGCGACTGGGCCGTGCGCAACCGCTATGTCACCTTCTCCGCCTTTGTCGTCGTTGTGATGGTCGGCTTCGGCCTTCTGGCAACCGGCTGGGTAAAAACCAGCTTCATGCCCGATATCGAGGCCGAGGAAGTGGTCGTGAATGTGGACCTGCCCGATGGCACGCCCTACAGCCGCGCCCTCGAAATCCTTGCCAAGCTGCAAACAGCTGAACAGGCACTTGTCGACGAAGTGGAAAAAGCTTCGGGCGGCGAAAAGGAAATCGTGGAAAACTGGTACACCCGGTCTCGCCGCGACAACGTGATCGCCATCGTGAAGCTGGCACCGCCTGAAAAGCGCGATATGTCGGCCAAGCAAGCCGCTGAACGCCTGCAGGAACTGATCGGCGAGATTCCGGACGCTGAAGCCGTGTCGGTGCAGTTCACGCTCGGCAACAACGACCCGGATTTCGAAATCTCGGTCAGCCACCCGGATCTCGATATCCTGCGGGAAGCAACGTCCGACCTCGTGACCTACCTGCGTCGCTACTCGGCCCTTGTGAACCTGCGCGATAACCTCCGGGACTCGAGCGAGGAAATCCGCGTTCACCTGAAGCCTGGCACCGAAAAGCTCGGCCTCACCCTTGCCGATGTCTCGCGTCAGGTACGTCAGGCTTACTATGGCGAGGAAGTCCAGCGCCTGCCGCGTGACGGTCAGGACGTGCGGGTGATGGTCCGCTATCCGCTGACCAGCCGCCGCAACATGGAAAGCCTGAAGGATTTCCGTGTACGGACCATGGATGGCCGCGAACTGCCGCTGCTGGCGATTGCCGACCTCGAGTTTGCGCCCGGCATCAGCCAGATCAACCGCCGGGACCGCCGCCGTGCCTCCCGCATCAGCGGTGACCTGACCGAGGATATCCGCGGCCAGATCATGGAAGACCTAGAGAAGAACTTCTATCCAGACTGGCAAAAGCGCTATCCGGGGATCAAAACCGGTGCTGTCGGCCAGGCCGAAGGTGAAGCGCGCTTCATGGAAGAGGTGATGAGCCTCTACACTATGGCACTCTTCGGCATGTATATGCTGCTCGCCGTGGTGTTCCGCAGCTATTTCCAGCCGGTGGTGATCATGATCGCCATTCCCTTTGCCGTCGTCGGCGCCATCGTCGGCCACATGGCAACGGGAACCACCATGGCGATCTTCAGCTACTTCGGGATTGCCGCTGCCGCCGGCGTGGTGGTGAACGACAACCTCGTGCTGCTGGACTATTTCAACAAGCTCGTTGAACGTGGCATGAAGCCCGCACAGGCCATCGTGGAAGCCGCTGTCTCGCGCTTCCGTCCGATCCTGCTGACGACGCTGACCACCATCATCGGCCTTGCGCCCATGATGCTGGAGGAATCGATCCAGGCCCTGTTCCTGAAGCCGGTGGTGATCGCCCTCGTCTTCGGTGTCGCCATCGCCTTCTTCGTCACGCTCTTCTGCGTGCCGGCGCTCCTCATCATCGGGGAAGACGTGAAGGCCGGCTTCCGCTGGATTGGCCGCAAGCTGAAGGCCCTGTTCTTCATGCTGATCGGTCGCAAACCGGCAACCGAAGCCCAGGATCCGGTTCAGGCTGAATAAGCCTGCATTCCGAACAACACAATGAACCGCCGCGCCCGCCCGGACGCGGCGGTTTTTCTTTTATCTGCCCCATGCTAGGCTTGCGCCGCAGCGATCAAGGGGGAGACCGGACATGAAACCTGCACCGAAGGATTGGCCGCGCCTGTCGTCATCCATCTTCTATGAGGATGCGCCGATCATGATCGACTGGCTGATGAAGGCTTTCGACTTCAAGCTGAAGATCAGGGTGGAAGGTGAAACGCCGGGTGTGATCATGCATGCCGAGCTGACCTACGGTGAGGCCATCATCATGGTCGGAAGCCACAGCAAACTTGTCGGCGAACGGTTCGGCACGTCATATCTCAGCCCCCGCGAAGCAGGCGGCTGCACCCAGTCCCTGATGCTATATGTGCCCGACATTGAAGCGCATCATGCGACAGCCAAGGCCGCCGGCGCGAACATCCTCGCTGAACCGGCAATCAGTGACTATGGCCCTGAATACTGGTCCGACAAGGCCTACGGGGTACTAGACCCCGAAGGCCATCTCTGGTGGTTTGCCGAGCGGCTGAGAAACCCGCCCGGCATCTGACACTCAGAAACCGGCGGCGAGCGAACCCGGGCGGCGCGGATCGGCCGCCCCCTCCAGCACGCCGTCCGGGCGGCGCAGGATCGACTGGGTTGAGCCGAGAACGCGGTCCCAGCTTTCGGTTTCGTCCAGCACGCCCTTCACCTGATGCCCCATGGTGCCGAGGATACGGGCCGTGTCGATCGAATGGCCGGGCTCCATCAGCAGGCGGTCGGGATACCATTGGTGGTGAATGCGCGGCATGGCGGTCGCTTCCATCATGTTCATGTCGAACTCCAGAACATTCAGCATGGTCTCCAGCGTCACCGTGATGATGGTGGAACCGCCGGGGCTGCCCGTCGCCATGAAGGGCTCGCCGTTCTTGAGCACCAGCGTCGGCGTCATCGAGGACAGCGGCCGCTTGCCGGGCTCGATGGCGTTAGCCTCCCCGCCTAGAAGCCCGAAGGCGTTCGGCACGCCGGGCTTGGAGGAGAAGTCGTCCATCTCGTTGTTCAGCAGGAACCCGGCACCATCGACCGAGCGACCATTGCCGTAGCTGAAGTTCAGCGTATAGGTGTTCGAGACCATGTTGCCCCAGCGGTCGGCCGTCGAATAATGCGTCGTCTGCGGGCTTTCATAGGGCAGCCTCTCGGCCGGCAGAATTTCACTCGACGGCGTCGCGTGGTCGGGGTCGATCTTTGCGCGGATCGCGGCGGCATAGGCCTTGTCGGTCAGCGCATCTACCGGCACATCGAAGAAGTCGGGATCGCCAAGATATTTGGACCGGTCCGCATAGGCATATTTGAAAGCCTCGGTCAGGCGGTGGATATAGGCCGCACTGCCATGGCCCATCGACTTCAGGTCATAGCCTTCAAGGATATTGAGGATTTGGATGACGTGCACCCCGCCCGATGACGGCGGCGGCATGGAAACCACCTCATAGCCCTTGTAGGTGCCGCGCACCGGCGTGCGCTCGATGGCCTTGTAATTCTTGAGGTCATCATGGGTGATAATACCGCCGCCTGCTTCCATGGTGGCAACCATCTTGTCGGCAACCGCACCTTCATAGAATCCGGCAGCGCCCTTGTCGGCGATGGTTTTCAGTGTTTTTGCCAGATCCTTCTGGCGCAGGATTTCACCCGCGCGGTAGGGGCTGCCATCCGCCTTGAAGAAATAGCGGGCGGTCACCGGATCGGCGGTCAGGCGTTTCTGGTAGCGTGCCATTGAATCCGCCAGTGCATAGCTCACCGGGAAGCCTTCTTCCGCCAGCCGGATCGCCGGGGCCATCACCTTCTTCAGCGGCATGGTGCCATATTTGGCGAGCGCCTCGGTCATGCCCATCACGGTGCCGGGCACGCCCGATGCCTTGTTGCTGAACCAGGTGAGCTGCGTATCGACGTCACCCGCCGCATTCAGGAACATGTCGCGGTGCGCGCTCGCCGGCGCCATTTCGCGGTAGTCGATGGCAATCACGCGGTTTTCCTTTTTCAGGTAAACCATCATGAAGCCGCCACCGCCGATATTGCCTGCCTGCGGATGCGTGACTGCAAGCGCAAACCCGGTGGCAACTGCGGCGTCCACCGCATTTCCGCCCGCCTTCAGGATTTCAAGCCCCGCTTCGCTCGCGTGCCCTTCCTGCGACACCACCATGCCACGTTCGGCCAGAACGGGATGGAACCGACTTGTATAGTCGATGATCGGCGTATCGCCGTCTGCCGCCATCGCGGCAACCGACCAGAACGGCAGGAGAAGCAGGACAAAAAGGACGCGCAGCAAAGACATGGATTTCCCCCGGGGAACAAATTTCATCATGGGCAAGTTGCCGCATGATAGCGGTCAAGGCCGGTTCGTCCAGCCCCTAGCAGCAATGTGAAAAGCTTCAGGCGGGGATAAGTTGCACGGACGGGATCGATGCGTAGGCGGGATCGATGCCCTGCCCGAGGTCCACCAGCATCCGCTCGCGCACTTCCCCGATCCGGGCAACCGGATTGGTCAGCGCGTTGTTGTAGGGGATATCGAAATGCAGGAGGACCATCAGCTCGTTTGGCTTCCCATCTTTGTGCGAGAAGGGAAGGTGGAGGAAATGGCTGTCATAAGCCTCGCTCTCGGTGACCCATTCACGGGTGCCCGTCAGCCCCATGGGCCAACTGAGCATGCTGGCGTAAAGGTCTTTCAGAAGATCGATATCTTCCTCAAGATGGCTGCCGTTTTTAAAGAAGTTGCGATGGGTGATTTCTTCGCCAAGCCGATCGACAATTTCAGTGCCGGCAAGCCGCACGACAAACTCGTCGGCGTCGTCACGTTCAACGATGATCATGCGGGGCAACAGGTGGCGGACACGGACAGGACGGAAGTCGGCGCGACTCGGCACCAGCTTGTCCCCCCGCAGTTCCTGCCAGTAGGCGATGAACTCTCTGAAATGGCTCAGCACTGCCACGAAAACTCACCCTATTCGACCCTGTTCCCGAGTATCTGCGAGCGAGCGTTAATAGAGTGTAAATTTCCTAAAATTGTAACTATCTGCCCAAGGCCTATGACCAGCGATAGTCGGCGGCCTCGAATTCTTTCATCCTGAGATGGTATTGCAGGCTGAATCCGGGCCAGATCGTCGTATTCTTGCCGTTCGCATTCAGATACCAGCTGTTGCAGCCGGTCATCCAGATGGTGCGCTTCATCATTTCCTGGATTTCTGCGTTATAGACGGTCTGCCGCGTATCGGTAACCTCGATACGTCCTGCCCGGCGGGCCTTAGCCTCCGCCAGACAATCGAGGATATAGCCAATCTGGGCTTCCAGAATGAAGACGATCGAATTGTTGCCGAGGCCTGTGTTCGGCCCCGCGAGCAGGAATAGGTTCGGGAAGCCTGCAACAGCGACGCCCTTGTAGGCCTCCGCTCCGCCCTTTTCGGCCCACACATCCTTGATATCGCGCCCGCCGACACCGGCGAACAGGCCTCTATGGAAGGGCTCGGCGGCTTCAAAGCCGGTACCGAAGATGATCACATCAGCAGGCCGCAGCACGCCGTCCTTGCCGATGATTCCCTCCGCCGTGATCCGGTCGATCCCTTCCGTGACAAGCGAAACATTGTCGCGCGCGAGGGCGGGATAATAGTCGTTGGCAATCAGGATACGCTTGCAGCCCGGCAGATAATCGGGCGTGACTTTTGCGCGAAGTTCGGGGTCACCGATATGCTCGGCGATATGCTCCACCCCCATCTTTCGGGCGCGTTCCATGAAGCTCGGGCGACGCACGAAGCCGATACCGCGCATCTCATAGGTCCAGTATTGCCAGTAACGCCACAGGCGCTGGGTGAAGGGCAGCGTGCGGAACATCCATTTCTCGAAGGCCGTTACGTCGCGGTCCGGTTTCGGCATCACCCACGGCGGTGTGCGCTGGTAAAGGTCAACCTGCCCTGCCGCCGGCGCGATCTGCGGCACAAACTGGATGGCGCTCGCCCCCGTGCCGATCACCGCAATCCGTTTGCCCGCAAGGTCCACATCATGGCGCCACTGGGCCGAGTGGAAGGCTGGCCCCTTGAAATCCTTCAGGCCCGGCAGATCGGGCACCACGGGTTCATGCAGCGGCCCAAGGCCGGCGACCACATAGCGCGCCTTCACGGTTGCCCCGTTGCTGAAATTCAGATGCCACAGGCTGGTTGCCTCATCGAAACGGGCGGCGGTCAGCTCGTGGCCAAACCAGATGCGGTCCATCACGCCATAGCGGCGGGCCACATCCTCGATATAGTCGCGGATTTCCCGCCAGCCCGAAAACATGCGGGACCAGTTCGGATTGGGCGCGAAGGAGAAGGAATAAAGGTGCGAAGGCACGTCGCAGGCGCAGCCCGGATAGGTGTTTTCCCGCCAGGTGCCGCCCACCCTGTCGGCCTTTTCAAAGACCGCGATATCCCGGTATCCGGCCTCCAGCAGCTGCACGGCCATGCCGATGCCGCCAAAGCCGGTGCCGACAACGGCAACCTCTACGCTATCCAGCGCTTCACTCCCCATCCCATCCCCCTACGTTCGACATTCGAACTGCTGAAACTTCCGCTTCCCCCGCGTTGGCCACAGCCTATAGTCACGCCTAACGGATGGGAGTGAAAAAATGAAACGAATTCTGATTTCCGCACTGCTGATGGCCGCCACATCGCCGCTCGCGCTGGCGGCTGACCGCAATGCGAACGAACAGGCGGCGGTGGATCTCTACAAGGAAGTGGTCGGTTTCCGCTCGGTCGAAGGCCGGGGCGGCATGCGCCCGCTTGCCAAAATGCTGGCTGACCGCTTTGTGAAGGGCGGCTTCCCGGCGGGTAGCGTTCATTATCTCGAAATGCCGAACGATACGGCAGCCCTTGTTGTCCGCTATGAAGGCAGCGACGCCACGCAGAAGCCGGTTGTGCTGATGGCGCATATGGATGTGGTTGAGGCCCTGCCGGAAGACTGGCAGCGCGATCCCTATACGCTCATTGAAGAAGACGGCTATTTCTATGGCCGTGGCACGATGGACAACAAGGAAGGCGTCACTGTCCTTACCCACAATTTCCTGCGCCTGAAGGCAGAGGGCTATACGCCCGACCGCACGCTGATCATCGCCTTCTCGGGCGACGAGGAAACCCATATGGCGACGACCGAGGCGCTATATACAAAACATCTCGACCTCACGAACGCCGAGTTTGCCCTCAACACGGATGGCGGCGGCGGCACGATGGATGCTGCTGGCAACCCACTCGGCGCCGGCGTCCAGACCGGCGAAAAAACCTACATGAGCTTCTCGCTCACCGCCCGCAATCCGGGCGGCCACAGCTCGCAGCCGCGCGACGACAATGCGATCTACGATCTCGCCGCCGCGATCATGAAACTGAAGGCCTACCGCTTCCCGCTGAAGCATAACGACACGACCGTCGCCTTCATGAAGGAAATGGCCACCCGCGAAAGCGGTGAACTGGGCAAGGCACTTGCTGCCTTCGCCAGCGACCCGAGCGACAGGAAGGCCGCCGACGTGATCTGGAAATACCCGTCCTATGTCGGCATCACCCGCACCACCTGTATCCCGACGCTGTTGAAGGGCGGCCACGCCGAAAACGCGCTACCGCAATCAGCGGTCGGCACTGTCAATTGCCGGGTCTTTCCCGGCGAAACGGTCGCTGAAGTGAAGGGCCGCATCGAAAAGGCTATCGACAATGGCACCATCGAAGTGACGGTCCTCGACAAGCCCGCGCCAAGCCCCGTCTCGCCGCTGCGCGACGATGTGATGGGTATGATTACGGCGTCGCTGCATACCCAATATCCGGGGGTGAAGATCACACCCTACATGGCGCCTTATGCGACCGACGGCAAATGGTCCCGCCTGGCCGGTATCCCGACCTACGGCGTGTCCGGCCTGTTCCTCGGGCCTGATGACGACCGCTCCCATGGGCTGGATGAGCGTGTGCCGGTGCAGTCCTTCATCAAGTCGAACGCATATTGGTACGATCTTCTGAAACGCGTCGGCGGCTGAGCCTCAGCCGTTCCATTTGAAATCGGGTTGGCGCTTTTCGAGGAAGGCGCCAATCCCTTCGGCGGCATCGGCGCTATCGTGCGCGTCCAGAAACATGGTGGCGGTGACAGCGTCGTCATCCACCTGCCCGTCTGCGATCAGCCGCAGCGTCTTCTTGATACCCCGCACCGACGACGCTGCGTTGGCCGCGATCCGGCCGGCGAACGCGAGCACGGCACCTTCCAGCTCCTCATCATCCTGCACGCTATCGACAAGCCCGATGGCAAGTGCGGTGCGCGCATCGATCACCTCGGCGGTCATCAGCATGCGGCGCGCCGCTGAAAAACCGACAAGATTGACGAGTTCCCGCGTGTCATTCAGCGGATAGACAAGGCCGAGCTTTGCGGGTGGAATGCCAAAACGCGCCCCCATCCCGGCAAAGCGGAAATCGCAGTGGATGGCAAGCCCGCAGCCGCCGCCCATCGCCGCCCCCCGCACCATGGCGATGGTAGGCTTGCTCGTACGGGCAAGGCTCCGCTGCGCATTGCGGATTGCCTGCCGGTTGGCCTCGCGCCGTTCGGGATGCTCGGCAATATCCTTGAGTTCGGCAAGATCAGCGCCCGATGCAAACGCCATCTCACACGTGCTGGCCACCACAATCGCGCGGACATCGGGGTCCGCATCAAGTGCCGCCGCGGCCTTCGGCACGGCTTCCCACATCGCCTGCGTCATGGCGTTGCGTTTGTCCGGCCGGTTGATCATCAACCAGCCAATCGGCCCATCAGCGCGGATATGGATCGGGGAAGCGGGGTCGTTCAGGTTCATCATATGTCACCTAGAAAAGGCTCGTCTGGCGTTCATGCTCGGGCGGGTCAAGGCATTCAGGGCCATCGAAGCGGACATTGCCAACACGGGTGGAAACCGGCCGCGCATCGAACGCCCGCTCGCCCACAAAGGGAAAGTCTTCCAGAAAACGGCGTGGCAGCGGATCATGGGTCGTCAGCCATGCATCATGGTCGGCATTTGCCACCACCATCGGGCGGCGGTGATGCACGCTGGACAAGGGGCCGGTTGCGGGTGCTGTCAGGATTGCCATTGTCTCCAGCCAGTGTTCGCCCCCGGGGCCATGCCATGTAGACCAGACGCCCGCAAACGCCATCAGGCTGCCGTCGGATGGGCTGATCAGATAGGGCTGCTTGCGCCCGCCCTCGGTTTTCCATTCATACCAGCCGTTCATTGGTACAAGGCAGCGCTTGCGCTTGATGGAGGCACGGAAATAGGGCTTGGCTTCAACCGTTTCGATCCGGGCATTGATCACCGGCTCCTTCGCCGGGTCCTTGATCCATTCCGGCACAAAGCCCCATTCGACGGCCACGAGCTCGGGAATTCCCGCGTCGTCATGCCGCACCACCAGCACAGGCTGCTTCGGGGCGATATTGTAGCGCGCAGGGAAATTGGCGTCCGCCTTCACCTTGAAAACGGCGCGCATGGCGTCAAGCGGCGATGTCATCAGATAACGGCCGCACATCAGCCTTGCCTCCTTATCAATCGCGAACCAGTATAGGGCCCGACCTGAGACGAGGGGAAGACAAGCTTTGACAGATGCACGGGAAAATCCCGACCGGCCGGTGGTTGCGGTGGGCGTTGTGGCCTTCCGCGGCAGCGAAGTCCTGCTAATCCGGCGCGGCAAACCGCCGAAGGAAGGCGACTGGAGCATTCCAGGCGGCCGCCAGCAGCTGGGCGAAGGCACCCGCGCAACAGCCGCCCGCGAAGTGCAGGAAGAAACCGGCCTTGATGTCGCGGTTGGCGAGCTGATTGACGTTGTCGATTTCATCGAACCCGGCGACGGCGGCAGGCCACGCTTCCACTATACCCTTGTCGACTATATGGCCGAGGTACTGGCGGGCGAACCAACCGCCGGCGACGATGCCGTCGAAGCGGCCTTCCTGCCGCTCGACGAAGCTTTCCGGCGGCTGAAATGGACTGAAACGCGGCGCGTGATTGCACTCGCCGCCCGGCGCCGGGGTCTCGCCCTGCCTGCCGGTTTCGAGAATGAGGCAGCCTGATGGAACCATCCCGCCCCAGCAGCCGTAACGCTATCGGCGTGCTTATCCTGATCTTCGGCCTGATGCTTTATGCGTTTGGCGCCGCCGCCATCGGCGACCTGATCAACGACTGGCATGTCGCCATCCAGTTTATCTACTATGCCATCGCAGGCATCCTGTGGATCTTCCCGGTCCGCCGCCTGTTCCTGTGGATGGCGCAATCCAAAAACCGATCCAATGGGGGACAAACCGAATGAGAAAACTGACCGCATGGGCGCTCGCCGCCAGCGTTTTCACCGCACCTTGCATGGCCGCAGATGCCACACCCGATGGTGCCGTCAGCTATGACCATATCGCCAAGATGTCGCGCTCGATCTGGGACTATGCCGAGGTAGGCTACAAGGAAACCAAAAGCAGCAAACTGCTGCAGGACACGCTGAAAAAGGCCGGTTTCAAGGTCGAGGCCGGTGTGGCCGATATCCCGACCGCCTTTGAAGCCACCTATGGCTCCGGCGGCCCGGTGATCGCCATCCTCGCCGAATTCGACGCCCTGCCCGGCATCAGCCAGGATGCGAGCCCCGAGCGCCACATTCTGGAAGAAAAGAAAGCGGGCCATGCTTGCGGGCATAACCTCTTTGGTGCGGGTTCGGTGGAAGCTGCGATCTCGGTTGCCAAATGGCTGAAGGCAACGGGCACGCCCGGCACCATCCGCCTTTACGGCACCCCGGCTGAAGAAGGTGGCTCCGGCAAGGTTTATATGGTGCGCGCCGGCCTCTTTAACGATGTCGATTTCGTGCTGCACTGGCACGCTGGCGACCGCAACATGACCTCGGCAAGTTCGAACCTCGCCAACAAGTCGGCCAAGTTCCGCTTCCACGGCCTGTCTGCCCACGCTGCAGCTGCCCCGGAAAAAGGCCGTTCGGCGCTTGATGGCATCGAAGCCATGAACATGATGGTCAATATGATGCGCGAGCATGTGCCCGAGGAAAGCCGCATCCATTATGTGATCACCCGTGGCGGCTCGGCCCCGAACGTGGTCCCGGACTTTGCCGAGGTTTATTATTATGTCCGCAACCCGGATGCCGAGGTGGTGAAAGATATCTTTGACCGCGTTGTGTCGGCTGCAAACGGCGCGGCCATGGGCACCGGCACCACCGTTGACTATGAAATCGTTGGCGGCACCCATGCCCTTCTGATCAACGATACGCTGGCGCAAGTCGCTGACGAGAAGATGCGTGAAGTTGGCGGTGTCACCTACGATGCCGAGGAACAGGCCTTCGCCAAAACCCTTTATGCGACGCTGAAAGGCGCCGACATCACCATCGACAGCGCCCGCGACGTGCTGCCCTACGGCACCACCCGGTCGAGCGGATCGACGGACGTTGGTGACGTTTCGATGGCCGTGCCGACCGTTGGCATCCGCACCGCAACCTGGGTTCCGGGCACGCCGGCGCACTCGTGGCAGGCGATTGCCGCAAGCGGCATGTCGATCGGCTACAAGGGTGCCACGGTTGCCGCCCGCACACTCGCCAAGGTCGCGGCTGAACTTTACACCAACCCGGAACTTCGCGAGAAGGCGAAGGCCGAGTTTGAAAAACAACGCGGCGAGGACTTCAAATATGAAGCCCTCCTCGGGGACCGTCCGCCGGCCCTGAACTACCGCGACTGACGCTTATAGCCATTGCACGCGCCCGCCATTGCGCGTACAGGAGGGGGAAATTCGAACACGCCTGCGCCCACGCGCATCGCATACGGAGTTTCCCCCATGGCACTTCTTGAACTTGCCTTCTACCCGAACCCGGTCCTGAAAAAGCCTGCGGCCACCATTCAGGTGGTGGATGACGCCGTGAAGGCGCTTGCCGCCGACATGCTGGAGACCATGTATGACGCCCGCGGCCTCGGCCTTGCCGGCCCCATGGTTGGCCGCTCGGAGCGCATCTTCGTGATCGACCTGCAGGACGACGGCGTGAAAGCACCCAAAACCTACATCAACCCCGAAGTCGTCTGGGCCTCGGACGAGCTTCAGGAAGTGGTGGAAGCCTCGCTTTCCTATCCCGGCATCGAAGCCCCCATCGCGCGCCCCAAGGCCATCAAGATCGCCTACACGAACCTCGATGGTGAAATGGTCGTGGAAGAAACTGACGGCTTCCTTGCAACCGTGATCCAGCACGAGATGGATTATCTGGAAGGCAAGTCCTACCTTGACCTCCTGAAGCCGGTGAAGCGCAACTTGCTGATCACCCGCATGCAGAAATATATGAAGCGTCTGGCGCGCGGTTCCCATGTGCACGGCCCCGGCTGCGGGCATGACCATGACCATGATCACGACCATGACCACGATCATGGCCATGTGCACGGGCCGAACTGCAATCACTGAGATCAAGACACTGACGCCGGGCAATCCCCGGCGTCAGTCTTTTAAGGGTCAGCCGATGGCGCCGATCTCGAGGCCGATAAGGCCGGTGATATCGAGCATCAGCTCGTAGGCCTCGCGCATGGGCTCGAAGATCGTCGCGCGTTCCTTCTTGTAGCCCGCGCGTTCGCTGCTGTCGGTCGAGGGCTCGCCGAAATCGGCATCGCTGTCGCCGTTCGTGGTGGCAGGGAAGATATCCTTCAGCATCTGGATCGTGGCCGGCACATCCATATGCAGCAGGCGTTCGACCAGTTCGTCGAGCGAGACATTGAGCCGCGTCGAGAAGCGCGGCACTTCCATCGCTTTCAGGAACACGAAATGCATCAGCGCAAGCCGCAGCATGTGAAGCTGCGCCATCGTGGTTTGCGGGTTCGCCGAATGCCCTTCGAACATCGGCAGGGCATCGCGCAGTTCGCCCTCGT
Organism: Gimibacter soli; assembly: GCF_028463845.1. NCBI lineage: Bacteria > Pseudomonadati > Pseudomonadota > Alphaproteobacteria > Kordiimonadales > Temperatibacteraceae > Gimibacter > Gimibacter soli. The sequence goes on from NZ_CP116805.1 coordinate 3,081,209, forward strand.
CGCGGCGCAACCGGCGGATCAGCGCCCCGATGTGGGGGCCGCCGCCCATGCCTTCAAGCGCCCGGGACAGTCGACGCTCGCCGCCATGCTCGCCCGCCTCACCGTCTGCGACATCGAGCCAGTAGCCCGGATCATAAAGCGACAGGTAAGCATCGAGCGCATGCACGTTGGAGCGGTCAAGGGCCGCTACCACGAGCGCTGTTACGCGCTGCAGCCGGTCCGATTTCTCATGCAGTTCCGCAAAACGGCTGGCCGACCGCGATACGGCGATACCGAAGCCCGCCACGCTGTTCACCATATAGCCAAGCTGTTGCAGCATGGCATTGTGCGGAATCGCGCGAATCTGCGAAACCGATTCGAGTCGGGGCACCTGCCCCTCGGCGGCCTGCCGTTTTGTAGCGCGCGAGCCCGTAGGGAACAGGAGGTTCGGCCCCATCTGGTCCAACAGGCGGACATAGCCCGGATGCTCCACCAGATGATCCTGATATTCCTTCAGCGTCAGGAAGAAATCGAGCGCCCAGCCGCTGTCATCATAGAAGGGATCTCCCTCGGCTTTCACAGGGGACAGGCGCACATCAAGGAAATCGGTGAGCGTGTTGAAGGCGGTGTCTTCATCCACGAACCACAGATAACCGTCCCCCCCCTGGAAGCTGACTTCGTGCTTGTGCGGTACATCAAGATCTTCAAGGAACTCCCGCACGCGCGGCGGCTGAGTATAAAGGAACCGGTCCTTCAGCGACGCCGGGTGCGCGCCCCGGCCGATGGATTCGCCGTGAGTATCGAAGAACAGTAGCTGCACGTCGCCGAGGCCCCGGCGTTTCCACAGGCGCACAAGGCGCAGCTTGAAACGCTCGATGGCAAGGCACGCCGCCGGCTGCCCGATGAATCGGCCCGAATCGGAGAATCCGAGCTGCACGCAGAAGCGCCCTTGCGCGCGGATATAGTCCACGAAGTGCGGGTTATCGAGCACTTCGGCAATCACCCGGTCGCCGCGCTGCAGGCCGATGGCGGTTTCAAACAGCGGCGAGATTTCCACATGATCTTCCACGCCGTAGCGGCGCGCATAATAAAGCGCAGTCAGGAGCGTGAAGGGTGTGTCCGATTCCGCGATCAGCAGGCGGATCGGGGTGCGGCCATCGAAATGTTTCTTGAACTGGGCGGCCAGCATGAACAGGCGTTTGGCTGTCGTTTGCTCGGCCGCTACGGTTCCGTAATGAACATTGGCGGGCTCGATGGATTCAAGAAGCCCGGCGATCGCCGAAAGATAATGGCGCCGCGTACCACTGCGGTCCGGCGCACGGTCGAGCCCGATTTCGCTGCGGATGGCGTTGTGCAGCTGTTCGGCATTCAGGCGGAAATGGATATGCGTGAGGCCAAGGCCCACATGGCGCCATTCAGCCCGGAAGGTTGCGATCTCGAGATGTGCCTTGGCCGGCAGGTCCGCCGCCACCAGCACCTCAAGTGCTGCATTGATCGACGAAAGCGCCGCTTCCTTGATAGCCCGGCGGCCGAGCGCAGCGCGGTTGAGCGCCGGCATGTCGTCCTTCAGGGTTTCAAGCTTTTCGATCCCGTCTGCGAAACAGCCCCGGAAGTCGCCCAGGCCTTTCTTGACCGCCGCGATGGCAGCCGCCACCGGCTTTTCAGCGCCGGCGCCGATTTCCTGTTCGACGCTGCCGAAATAGGTGGTCAGTTCATCAATCCCGGCAACTGCCGAGCGGCAGCGGAATTTCAGGCTCGTCGACCAGCCGATATCGGTGCGGCCATCAAGGTCGAACCCGACCCAGCTGGCAACCGAGACGAAGGATGGCGCCAAGAGGCGGGCGTCACCGGGATAAAGCTCTGCCGCCACACCAAGCGCCAGCCGGTTGACCCGGCGGATCGCCCGGCGGATAGAAAGACTGGCGCGCTCGGACGCAGCCAGTTCCTCGTCAAGGGAAGGACTGCGCTGCGAACGGTAGCGATCAAGCCGCGGGATATCGTCGGCCTCGCCTTTCAGGTAGCGCACAGCCGCGCGGGCGGCCTCGGCCGACAGGTTGAAGGTCGGGTGCGCGGTGATGACAAAGCCACCAAGCTCGCGCTCAAGGAGGCTCTGGAAGGCATCATAGGGCAGCAGTTTGCCGTCAGCATCATGCGCAAGGCCGCGGATCAGATCCTTGACGCGCTTCTCGTTGGCGCTGCGGCCGTTGGCGGTCCACTGGCCTTTCAGGCGGTCCAGCCGGTCTTTCAGAAGCTGGCGGCCAAGGCCGCGCAGTTCGGCATGCACATCGGCGATGCCGGTTTTGCCGTCAATCATGCGGGCAGCAAGCGCGCGGGCGGGCGCCAGAAAGGTGTTGCGATCATCCCTGGCTTCGGGGGCGACCGGCATCAGGACGGCAGACAAGGTTCGGTCGGTCATTGGCTCTCATTCCCAACTGTTGCACGGCGATGACGATTTTCGGGGCCCCGGCGACCTTTATAGTATTTTTATAATGCCGCGGGCCGGTCGCGGCGGAGGTCGGACACTAGCGCGTCTTTTGTTGCGGTGCATCAGTTTTTTTTGAAACTTTATTTCTTATTTTGGGCTTGCAGCCACAAAAGGGCGAGAAAACCGAGGAGTAGCAGCGGCGTGAGGCCCAGATGCGTCGCCCCTGCAACCCCGCGCGCCACCAGCGGCCACACGAAAAGGACGGCAACCATCGTCGCCTCTCTTCGTTGGAAGCCATGCTCGCGGCCATGCAACGCGAACAGCAGAAGCCCGGGCGCAAGGATCATCAGGTCATAATCCAGCACAAAGGGCGTGACGATCAGGGCACCTGTCACAAGTGCTGCAGCGCGCACACCGAGTGGCGCACCCCGCCGCCAGATCTGCCAGACAGCAAAAGCTGCGATGACCGCCGCGATACCATGCGCCACCATCGCCGCCATGTGCGGTACCCCGACAAGGCGCAGGCCGGTATAAAGGCTTTGCATCTTTGACCAGGGCACAAGTCCTTCGGCAAGCACCCGGGTGGCGAGCGTGCCCCCTTCCAGAAAGCCGATCCATGTGGCGGTCCCGAAGGCAAGCCAGCTTGCCCCTTGCAGAGCAATCGTGGTGACACCTGCCGCCATGATCGTCCGCCAATGCCCCCCGGCGAGCAGCGCAAGCGGCCACAGAAGGCCCAGATGCGGCTTGATGGTCAGAAGCCCGATGAAGATGCCCGCGAGCCATGGCCGCTTGTCGAGTGTGACAAGGGCGGCCCCCATCAGTGCGGCCGTCAGGAAGGCATTTTGCCCGTGCCCGAAGGTGACGAAGGTAGCGGGAAAAGCGAGAAGCAGCAGAATCGCCGCCTTGTCGGGTGTCATTTGCCGGACGACATACAGGAGGGCCGCAAGTGTCAATCCCAGCCACAGCAGAAGCGCCAGCGGATAGGGCAGCAGCCCGAACGGTGCCAGCAACATCAGGAAGCCCGGCGGGTAGCTGAAGCTGTAATAGCCCACGTCCTCGCCGGCGATGGCCGTTTCGCGCGCATGATGCGCCTTGGCCTCGTAGGCAAGCTCCGGCGTGCCGTCCACGGCCAGCGTGGCTGCGGCGTGGAAGCTGATGAAATCGGTGCCAAGGGGCTTGCCGTTGCGGTCGATGATCCCGTCCGCAAGCAATATCCACGCGGCAAGCGCCACCACATAGAAGGCGATCAGCATGGCGGGATAGGCCGTCAGCCGCTCCGCCGTCATCCAGCGCGGTATGCCGGCCCGTCCTGTCACAGGGCCACGGCCTTGGCGGCGGCAAGCGCGTCGATACGCGCGCCATCAATCCCGAGGCTTTCGAGCACCGCACGCGTGTCATTCTGCCCGCGTGCCATCATCGGCGGGGTTTCGGGCGCGCCGTCACTATAACGCGGCGCCGGTCTCGGCTGCATCACGCCGCCATTTTCCGCGAACACGCCGCGCGCGGCCATATGCGGATGGGCCGGGGCTTCGGTCATCGAAAGGACGGGCGCCACGCAGGCGTCGGTGCCTTCGAAAACCGCCATCCATTCGTCGCGTGTCCGGGTTTTCAAGGCAGCCCCTACCCGTTCCTTGAGCGCTGGCCAGCCCTTGGCATCCATCTGGGCATCAAGGACCGGATCGGCATCAAGCCCGGTCAGGCGGCGGAACTCGGCATAAAACTGCGGCTCGATGGGCGCAACCGAGAGCCATTTTCCGTCGGCGCATTCGTAGGTGTCATAGAAGTGCGCACCGCCATCAAGGAGATTGTAGCCCGCCGCGTCGCGCCACAGGCCCATGCCCTTGAAGCTGTACATCATGGCCATCAGGAGGGCGGCACCATCCACCATCGCGGCATCCACCACCCGGCCCTTGGCGCCGTTCTTGACGGCGAGAAGTGCGGCCAGCATGCCGGCCACAAGGAACATGGCACCGCCGCCGAAATCCCCAACGAGGTTGAGGGGCGGCACCGGCCGTTCCCCTGCGCGCCCGATGGCATGGAGGGCCCCGGTGAGCGCGATATAATTCATATCGTGCCCTGCAGTGGGCGCCCACGGGCCGGACTGGCCCCAGCCGGTCATGCGGCCGTAAACAAGCTTGTCGTTCACCGCGAGCAGCGCATCGGCCCCAAGGCCCAGCCGTTCCATCACGCCGGGGCGAAAGCCTTCAAGGATCGCGTCAGCGCTGGCCACCAGTTGCTTCACTAGCGCCACACCTTCGGGTGCTTTCAGGTTTACCTGAACGACACGGCGACCGCGCAACAGGACATCGCGTTCCGCCCCCGGCGAACCGCCCGGTCGCTCGACACGGATCACCTCAGCCCCCTGATCAGCCAGCCACATGCCGGCGAAGGGGCCGGGGCCGATCCCTGCCATTTCGATCACGCGAACGCCCTTCAGCGGCTTGTCCATATATCTCTCCCACATTTCCCGCCGGTATTTAGACACATGGACTTGGCGCCGCCAAGCCGGTATGAGCCAGAGCATGAAAGACACGCTGCCCATCGATCCCCTGCTGCCGGAGATTGCCGCCTCGCTCGCGGCAGCGCCGTCGCTTGTGCTCGAGGCCCCACCGGGCGCGGGCAAGACAACGCGGGTGCCGCTGGCGCTGATGGACACGCTCGGCAAAGCAGGCAAGATCATCCTTCTGGAGCCCCGCCGGATCGCCGCCCGCACCGCCGCCGAGCGCATGGCCGCAACCCTTGGCGAGCCCGTGGGCGGGCGCGTGGGCTACCGCGTGCGGCAGGACAGAAAGATCGGCAAGGAGACGATTGTCGAGGTCGTCACCACCGGTTTGTTCCTGCGCCAGATACAGGCCGACCCTTCGCTTGAAGGGGTGGCCACTGTCCTTTTCGACGAGTTCCACGAACGCAGCCTCGATAGCGACCTCGCCCTTGCCTTTGCCATCGAGGCACAGCAGGGCCTGCGCGACGACCTGAAGCTTGTCGTGATGTCAGCAACCCTCGACGGCGAGCGGGTGATGGGCCTGCTACCGGGGGCCAAGCGGCTGACGAGCGAAGGCCGCAGCTTCCCGGTCGCACTGAAATATCTGGACCAGCCCGCAGGCCAATGGATGGAAACGGGCATTGTCTCTGCCCTTCGGCAGGCCTTGAAGGAACAGCCGGGCGACGCCCTCGTTTTCCTGCCCGGCCAAGCCGAAATCCGCCGTACCGAACGGCTGATCGCGGAAGCGGGTTTCGCGGGCGATTGCATCATCCTGCCGCTATACGGCGACCTGAAACTTGAGGACCAGACCCGTGCGGTGCGGCCGGACGCACAGGGCCGCCGCAAGATCGTGCTCGCCACAGCGATTGCCGAAACCAGCCTGACGATTGACGGCGTCACCATCGTGATAGACAGCGGCTACCGGCGGAGCCCGGCGTTTGACCCGGCAAGCGGCATGACGGCCCTGAAAACCGTGCGCGTTTCTGCCGCCGCCGCCGCCCAGCGCGCAGGACGGGCCGGTCGAACCGCCCCCGGCACCTGCTGGCGGCTTTGGAGCGAAGCGGCGAACCGCGCCCTCAGCCCCCACACACCGCCTGAAATCATGGAGGCCGACCTTGCCGGCCTCGCGCTGGAGCTTGCCGTCTGGGGTGACCCGGAAGGCACAGGCCTCGCCCTCCTTGATCCGCCTCCTGCCGCCCCGCTGGCGCAAGCGCGCGACCTGCTGATGCGGCTGGGCGCGGTGGACGCGGATGGCCGCGCCACAGTCCATGGGCGGCAGATGGCCGCGCTTGGCACCCATCCGCGCCTCGCCCATATGATGGCGCGTGCCGGGCATGATGGCCTCGGTGCCCTTGCCGCCGATATCGCGGCGATCCTGTCGGAACGCGATTTCCTGAAAGGCCCGCCGGACGCCCGCGACGCCGACCTGCGGCTGCGGCTGGAGCTTTTGTCCGGCAAGGAACGCATCCCCGCCGGCCTCAGCCTTGATCGCGGTGCGTTCGAGCGGGCAAAACAGTCCGCCCGTGACTGGCGGCGGCAACTGGGGGACGGCGTGAATACCATCGCAGACCCATCGGAGGCTGGCCGCGTGCTGGCGCTCGCTTACCCCGACCGCCTTGCCATGAAGCGCGGCAAACAGGGTGATTTCCGCCTGTCGAACGGCCGGGGCGCCTTGCTGCCCGCCACCGATGCCCTCGCCCGCGAAGATTTCCTCGCCGTCGCGCATCTGGACGGCGACAAGCAGAATGCCCGCATCTTTCTGGCCGCACCCATCAATCTTGCCGATATCGAGGCTGATTTTGCGGATGCCGTCACGAGCGCTGAAGAAGTCCATTGGGATGGCCGCACCGAAACGGTTGTCGCGCGGCGTGTGAAGCGGCTGTGGTCGCTGGAACTTGAGGAAAAGCCGCTGAAGGATGCCTCCCCCGACGCCAAAGTGGCGGCGATGGTCGAAGGCATCCGGGCGATGGGGCTGAATGCCCTGCCCTGGACGAAGGAACTGGCCGCATGGCGCGCCCGTGTGCGCTTCGCCGCGAAGCACGCGCCCGACGACTGGCCCGACCTTTCGGACGAAGCCCTGCTTGCCAGCCTTGAAGACTGGCTCGCGCCTTACCTGACCGGCGTCAGCCGCAAGGCGCACCTTGCCGGTATTGATCTTTCATCAGCACTCAAAGGGCTGATCGACTGGAACGCGGCCCAGGCGCTCGACCGGCTGGTGCCGACGCATCTGACAGTGCCGACCGGCAACCGCCACCCGCTCGATTATGACGCGGGCGACGTGCCCGTCCTTGCTTGCCGCCTTCAGGAAATGTTCGGCGCCACCGAAACGCCCACCATCATGGACGGCCGCGTGCCCGTGCTGTTGCATCTGCTGTCTCCCGCCCATCGGCCGCTCGCGGTGACGCAGGATCTTGTCAGTTTCTGGAACGGCGCCTATGCGCATGTGAAGGCCGATATGAAAGGCCGCTACCCCAAGCATTACTGGCCAGACAATCCGCTGGATGCCGAGCCGACCGCGAGGGCGAAGCCGAGGCGTTAGAGTGGCTTTGCCTGCATTCGAGACCTAGTCTCTGTCAACTCCGCCGCTAGGCTAGCCCCCTGTCGGCTCAACTCATCGAGGAGCTGTCCAATCTCGGCCAAATCATCGTGGATTTCGCTCAGTTCTTTTTCCAGATTGAATTTAGCACGCCAGTTGATCAGCTGCTTTGCTCCATGAGCATCTCGTTGAAACGTGTCAATGCGTCGAAGCTTTGCTTCAAGCTTCTCAAGTTCGGCTTGCATATTGGAAGACCCAAACATGCCATTTATGGCGAAAAGGTCGTTCAGCATTAGCCTGTTGCTTTCAGCTACCGAACGGCACGAAATCACCTTGGCACCGAGCTCGGCTCGGCATTTTCTCACTTCGACCCTCAGATCAAGTCTCTTCACCGACACAGCCCAATATGCGCTTAGAGTTGAGACCAGAAGGGCTAAGACAGCAATCCAATCGCTGAAATCCAACATTTCCCCGCTCCGGAAAATTATCTCTACCTATGATAGATAGGAGAGATCGAAGCGTGTACAAGCGCGCCCGTGTTAGTGTGGCGTAGGGCCGGCTGAAATGCCTGCAGCCCCAGCCACCAATAGGGCGAGTAGCGTTACAAGATCACCGAAATCGAGCATGCGCGGTGCCGCGTCAATCTACAGCCCGCCTTCAAAGAGGGTGACACGCACGCCGTCGGGGTCTTCCACCCACAGGTAGCTGTTGCCCCACGGGCGCGCTACAGGGCCGGTGCAGGGCACCCCAAGGCGGGCGAAATGCGCAGCCCATGCCTGCAGGTCTTCCGTCCTGATCTGCAGTTCGACCTTGCCGGTCGCCCGCTCGGCGTGAAGATGGCGCTTCTCGGCATCCTGCGAGGTCGCGGCAAGCTCGATAAAACCGCCCGGTCCTTCAAGCGCAAAAATACAGCCCTTGTCGGTGGCCTCGTCCCATTCCTCCGCCACCTTCAGGCCAAGGATATCGGCATAAAAGGCGCGCGCCTCATCGAACCGGCCCGTGCGGATAACCGTCTTGACGGAATGGAGCGGCTTCAAAGCCACCTGAGCCACCTGATCAGCCACATGAGGCCAAGCGTGGCGCCGGCGAGCGTGGCACCCCACATGATGGCGAGAAAGAAGGAATCGAAATGGCGGCGGGCGCCTTCGGGATAATAGGTGCCGCATTCGATGCAGTGCCGCCAGCGTTCGCCCGGCTTCTGCTTCGTCTTCAGCCCCGGTATCAGCGTCGGCACCGGGCCGGTATGGATGCCAACGCGGGTGGAGCCGCACTGCGGGCAGGCGATATCGTCTTCGTCCACCGAAGGCGGCAACGCATGCACCCGGCGCGGCAGGACGGCGACTTTCCGCAGCGCCAGCTCGGCCCGCACCTTGTCCACCGCCTTCACCAGAAGGTCGATCCGGACACCATAGCCAAGCGTGCCCATATTCTCGTTCGACAGGAAACAGTCGATCCCTTCGGATGCCAGCACGCTTTTCATCACCTGCGCTTCCATGGGGTCCAGGCCCGTGCGCAGCGGCAAGAGTTCATCGGGGGCAATCGGTTCTTCAGTCTGGGCAGGCATATCTGTCAGTCCATCAGCCCGGTCGGGAAGCCGTCGATCGAGGTTACATTCTTGCGGGCCTGATATTCAGTCACGGTTTCAGCGCCCTTCGTTTCGGCCCATTTGACAAGCGTCGGGCGTACAGTTTTCAGCTCCATCTCCGGCACCGCATAACCGCAGCTTGTTTGCACGCTTTCCACATCCATCAGCACAATCTGGCGCGCACCCGCCATATCCGCCGGGAACTGCGCGGCGAGGGCTGCGAATTCCGTATGATGCGGGCGCACCACCCGGCCCCGGCCATACAGGCGCAGGATCATGGGGTTGCGGGTGAAGCTGTTGAACATGAAGGTCAGCCGCCCGTCATGCTTCAGGTGGGCCGCCGTTTCGTTACCGCTGCCGGTGAGATCGAGATAGCCGCAGAGCTTGGGGCCAAGCACCCGGAAGGTGTCCATCCCCTTGGGGCTGAGGTTGATCCGCCCTGTGGCGCAGGCCGTGGCGGTGAAGAACATGGGCTGGTCGGCGATGAAATCGGCGAGCTTGTCGCTGATCTCGTCAAAGAATTCGGCCATGGGGAAACTCTCCGGTCAGGTGTGATCGTTCAATTTGAACGTATTTGACACCATAAAGTCAAAATTCATCTTTAGATGTGACGATCACAAGATAGAGCGGTCGCCCCGGCGCCGCCTGATTTGGAACGGACCGACGCGATGAAGTCGATCAAACGCTGGATGGCCCTGCCGCTTGGGGCCCTGATCTTCGTGATCGGGGCGATCCTGTTTCCATTGCCCATTCCGCTTGGCATCCCGCTGATGGTGATCGGCCTTGCTGTGCTCGCCCTGCATCCCCTGATGCTGCGCGCGTTCCGGCGCTGGCGCGGTCGTCACCCGGAAGCCAGCCGCCGCATCGGGGCGATTGTTCCGCACCTGCCGGCCTTCCTGCGCCGCATCGCCCACCGCACCACGCCGCCCTCGCGCAAAGGCCCCGGCGCCCCGCCGACTGTGCAAGCCTGAGACTTTCCTGAACGCCATATACCCTTTCCTGTTGCCGAAAAATGGTAGCGCTGCCATTTTCAGCAGCAACGGAGGAAAAGGGATGATCTTCAAGGGACTTCTGGGCGCTGCCCTCATGATGGCCACGAGTGCCGCAAGCGCCGGTGACGCCCGGTTCGACTGGTTCGATTATCAGGGCAACGACACGATCTATCGTTTCGTGAAGCCTACCGAAAGCCAGTATCTGAACCCGATCCTTTCGGGCTTCCACCCCGACCCCGGCATCGTGCGCGGCGGTGACGGCGCCTATTATCTGGTGACATCCACCTTCGGCTGGTTTCCGGGCTTACCCGTCTATCGCAGCACCGATCTTGTCAGCTGGTCGCTGATCGGCCACGCCATCGACCGGCCTGGCATGCTTGATTTTTCAGGCCTTGGCCTGTCACGCGGGGTGTTCGCGCCGACCATTTCCTACCGCGACGGCACCTATTATATCGCCAACACCTGCGTCGATTGCCGCGGCAATTTCATCGTCACGGCGAAGGATCCGGCGGGGCCGTGGTCCGACCCCGTCTGGCTGCCCGATGTGGGCGGCATCGACCCCTCGCTGTTTTTTGATGACGATGGCCGGGTGTGGCTGATGAACAATGATGCCCCCGAAGGCGAGCCCCGCTATGAAGGCCACCGCGCCATCTGGCTGCGCGAGATTGATCCCAAGACCTTCCAGCCGATTTCGGACGCCCATGTCATCATCGATGGCGGCGTTCGGCCCGAAGAAAAGCCGATATGGATCGAAGGCCCGCACATCTATAAACGTGACGGCTGGTATTATCTGAGTGCAGCAGAAGGCGGCACCGCACGCGGGCACTCGCAGGTGATCCTCCGCTCCCGCACCGTCGCGGGGCCTTACACGCCATATGAGGGGAATCCGATCCTCACCCAGCGCGACCTCAGCGAAAACCGGCCCTTCCCGGTTACCTCGGTCGGGCACGCCGATTATGTGCAGGATGATGCCGGTAACTGGTGGGCCACTTTCCTTGGTGTGCGCCCCTATGACACCGAGGACCATTACAATACAGGGCGGGAGACCTACCTTCTGCCCGTACGCTGGACGCCGGATGGCTGGCCGATCATCCTGAAGCGTGATGCCAAGGTGCCTTATCTGGATGAACGCCCGAGCCTGCCGAAAGCCGCGCCGCCAAGCCTGCCGACCAATGGCAACTTCAGCTACCGCGAGGAATTTGATGGCGCCACACTTGATGGCCACTGGATATCGCTGCGCGAAGGCCACGAAAACTGGGCGAAGCTTGAGGCCGGTTCGCTTGTCCTGACGCCCCAAATGCTGCCGCTGGGCAGCGGCCGGAACCCGTCTTTCGTCGCACGGCGCCAGCAACATATGACCGCGAGCGCCTCCACCGCCGTCACTTTCGAGCCGGGCATCAACCAGAGTGCAGGGATCGCGGCATTCCAGAATGACGCCTTTTTCTATGCGCTTGCTGTAACGCTGGATGACACCGGCAACAGGATCGTTGAGCTGCGTCGCCGCACCGGCGAAGCACATGCACCGGACGGTACCGCGCTAGCGAGTGCCCCGCTCAAGGGTGATGCAGACGCGCCCGTCCGCCTGAAGATAGAGGCAGACGGCGGCCGCTACAGCTTCCTGTATGCCGAAGGGCCGGACGCGCCCTGGCAAGTTCTCGTGAAAGATGCTGACGGCACGATCCTTTCGACCGCGGTGGCGGGCGGCTTTGTGGGTGCCGTTTTCGGGCTATACGCGAGCGGGCCATGACGCCCGTCACACGTTCGTCACTTGCGCGTTCCGGATCAGATACTTAATCTCCGTTCGTCCCGGAGGATTGTTCTGATGAAGCTTTTTGTATCGCCTACCTCGCCTTACGTCCGCAAAGTCCTGATCGCCGCCATTGAACTGGGTCTTGCCGACAAGCTGCAACTCGTCACTGTCAACACCCTGCCCACCAAGCAGGACCCGGTGATCATTGCCATCAATCCACTCGGCAAGATTCCGGCGCTGCAAATCGACGATGGCACCGTCCTTTATGACAGCCGGGTAATCCTTGAATATCTGAACACCGTCGGCAAAGGCACGCTGATCCCGACCGGCGGCAATGCCCACTGGCGGGCGCTGCGCCTGCAAGCACTGTCGGACGGGCTTCTGGATGCCGCCGTTGCGGCGCGCTACGAAACAGCGCTGCGGCCGGCCCCGCTGCAATGGCAGCAATGGGTGGACGCCCAAACGGGCAAGATCGTTGCGGCGCTGGATGCCCTGCAGCGCGAAGCCCTTTATGAAAGCGGCATCACAGTCGCCGAAATTTCTGCCTACGCCGCGCTCGATTATCTCGATTTCCGGTTCGATCATCTCGACTGGCGCTCGGGCCGCACCGCGCTTGCCGACTTTTTCGAAGCTTTCAGCAAGCGGAAATCGGTGCAATCCCTGCCGACCCGCGCGGCATGACCCCGATGCGCGCCCGCAAGTTTTTCGCCCTTTGCCTGCTGGTCACCGCGCCCGCCCTGCCCGCGCAGGCGCAAACAGCCGGCGACGAATGGGATGCCATGATGCAGGAGGCCAAGGGGCTTCTGCTGATGCGGCAATATGATCTGGCCAGAGAAACACTTCAGGAAGCCTTGGAGCTGGCGCGGATGGAACGCGGACGCGGACACCCTTCCGTTGCGGTGACGCTTTCAAACCTCGGCGATGTGGAACTGGAACGCGACAGCCCCGATACTGCTTTCCACTTTTACAAACAGGCGCTGGCCATTTTCAAAGCCTCACCCGAAGGCCCGTTCGCCACGTTCGGCGTGACGCTCAACAATATGGGCCTCATTGCCGACCGGCGCGGTGAAAGCGAACTCGCCCGTCACTATTACGCCAAAGCCCTTCCGGTTTTCGAGGCAACACTGCCGGCGGATGACGTCAATATCGGCCGCACGATCAACAATATGGGGCTTTCCTACATCCGGTCCGGCGAATATGCCAAGGCGGAAGAGAGCCTCAAGCGCGCCCTGCCGATCCTTGAAGCCGCCCTCGGCCCGGCGAGCCCCGAAGTCCTGTCGTGCCATCACAATCTCGCCACTCTCCGGAAAGTGCTGTCGGACAATCCCGTTTCACCTTGAAGCGGGATTGCGCGCGTGCTATCGCCTGACTTGAGAACGGTTCTCAATATAAGGCTTATCCATGCTGCAACAGACAGGTGAAACGATGCGACTGGGCACACTGGCGCCCGGCCAAGGGGGCCGGATTGTCGCAATCGAAGAGGCAGACACGCCGAACGCTGCGGAAAATGCCGAACGCCTGCGCGAACTTGGTTTCGCCGAAGAACTGGACGCGACCGTGCTGCACCAGAGCCCCTTCGGTCGCGATCCCATTGTGGTTGCCGTCGGGTCCATGACCGTTGCCCTGCGCCGCGCCGAAGCCAACCTGATTGTGGTGAAATCTCAATGAATGCCCCCGAAACCGTGAAGACGCTGCGGATCGCCCTTGTCGGCAACCCCAACTGCGGCAAGTCCGCCCTTTTCAACACGCTGACCGGGCTTCGGCAGAAGGTCGCCAACTATCCCGGCGCCACGGTCGAGCGTCACAGCGGCCGCATGACCGGCGCTTCGCATATCGAGCTGATCGACCTGCCCGGCACCTATAGCCTGACGCCCAAAAGCCCCGACGAAGCCGTCACCTGCGACGCGCTTTTCGGGCGGTCGACCCTTGAGGCACGGCCTGATGGTATCGTCTGCGTGCTGGATGCCACCAACCTTGGCCAGCACCTGCGTTTCGCGCTTGAACTGAAGGCCACCGGCCTGCCAATGGTCGTGGCACTGAATATGACCGACCTCGCCCGCCGCGAAGGTATCGAGATCGATGTCGAGGGCCTCGCGAAGCGCCTTGGCGTGCCGGTGATCGAAACCGTTGCCGTGCGCAAAACCGGGATCGCCGAGATCAAGGCCGCCATCGGCGTGCTTGGCACAGCAGCCGAGCATGCCCCGACCGACCTGCCGCCCTTGCGCCAACTGCAGCGCGACGCCCGCGCCATGGCGCGCGATGTGACCCTCGCGGAAGGCAGCGGCCACAAGATCACCCGTCAGCTCGATGCCCTGTTCCTGCATCCGGTCGCGGGTCCGATCATCCTTTTCTCGCTGCTGTTTGTAATGTTCCAGGCCGTCTTCTCGTGGGCGGAAGCCCCGATGGACATGATCGACGGCGGTGTTGCGGGCCTGCAAGGATGGCTCGCTGATACCTTGCCGGACGGCTGGGTCCTCAGCCTCCTCAACGACGGCATTCTGGCGGGTGTTGGCAGTGTGGTGATCTTCCTGCCGCAGATCCTGATCCTCTTCACCTTCATTCTGGCGCTGGAATCGTCGGGCTATCTTGTCCGCGCCGCCTATCTGATGGACCGGCTGATGTCATCCGTGGGCCTCAATGGCCGGGCCTTCATTCCGCTTCTGTCGAGCTTTGCCTGCGCCATTCCCGGCATCATGGCTGCCCGCACCATCGCCGACCCCAAGGACCGGCTGACGACCATCCTGATTGCGCCGCTGATGACCTGTTCGGCTCGCCTGCCGGTCTATACGCTTGTCATCGCCGCCTTCATCCCCAACGAGAGCGTTTGGGGCGGTATGGTCGGCCTGCAGGGCCTTGTGATGTTCGGCCTGTATCTTTCGGGTATCGTTTTCGCGCTTCTGGCGGCCTTCGTGTTCAAGCGGTTGCTGTCAGACGGCCAGCGCCAGCCGTTCCTGCTGGAACTGCCGAAATATCAGGTGCCGCACCTGCGCTATATTTTCGTCGGCCTTCTGGAGCGGACCAAGGTCTTCCTGCGCCGCGCCGGTACGATCATCCTGACGGCCATGATCATCCTTTGGGTGCTGGGCTCATACCCGCTGCCGCCTGAAGGTGCCACGGAACCCGATATCGCCTACAGCTATGTTGGCATCATCGGCAAGGCCCTCGCCACCGTCTTCGCCCCGCTAGGCTTCAACTGGGAAATCTCGGTCGCGCTTGTACCCGGTCTTGCTGCCCGCGAAGTGGCTGTGGCGGCCCTTGGCACGGTTTACGCGCTTTCGGGGGACGAAGACATGGTGGCAGACAGCCTTGTCGGCCTTCTGGCCTCCGGCTGGACGCTGCCGACCGCGCTTGCCTTCCTTGCCTGGTACGTCTTTGCACCGCAGTGCCTGTCGACCATCGCTGTCACCAAACGGGAAACCGGCGGCTGGAAATGGCCGCTTGTGATGCTCGGTTACCTGTTTGGCCTCGCCTATCTTGCCGCGTTCCTCACCTACCGGATCGCGCTTGCCTTCAGCGCCTGAGGAAAAAGGGGCGGATTGCCCCTTGCCCTCGGGCTGTTCCGCTCGCTAGTCTCTGCCCCAACCGGCCGGGATGTGAAGCGGCACGGATCCAGTCAAGGGGGACAGACATGAAAAAGACCGTACTTTTGGCCCTGCTCGCCGGCGTCAGCCTTGCCGCGTGCGAAGACAAGGTGACCAAGCCCGAAGGCCCGAGCGAGGATGCCGTCCGCATCGCGCAATCAGCCCTGATCGTTGATACCCATATCGACGTGCCCTACCGCCTGCAGGAAAAGTGGGATGACGTATCGGCTGCCACCGAAGGCGGCGATTTCGATTATCCCCGCGCCAAGGAAGGCGGTCTCGATGCCCCCTTCATGTCGATCTACACGCCTTCAAAGCTTGATGGCACGCCGGACGCCACGGTGCTGGCGAACGACCTGATCTCGATGGTCGAAAAGATCGCCGCCGAGCATCCGGACAAGTTCCGCGTGGCCAAGTCGGTCGCCGACGTGGAAGCCGCGCAGAAAGACGGTGTCATCGCCTTGCCGCTTGGCATGGAGAACGGCTCCCCGATTGCCGAGCTTGATCTTCTCGACCATTTCTACAATCGCGGTATCCGTTACATCACGCTCGCCCATGCCAAGGCCAACACAATCGCCGACAGCAGCTATGATCCCGCCCGCCCGAACGGTGGCCTTTCGGAATATGGTGCTGAAGTCGTGAGGAAGATGAACGAACTTGGCATCATGGTCGATATCAGCCACGTATCTGACGAAGCCTTCTGGGATGTGATGGCGCTGACCGATGTGCCGCCCATCGCCTCGCACTCCTCTGCCCGTCATTTCACGCCGGGGTTCGAGCGCAACATGGCAGACGACATGATCAAGGCGCTCGCCAAAAAGGGCGGCGTGATCATGATCAACGCGGGCTCGTCCTTCCTCACGGAAGCGGCCAACAACTGGGGCAAGGAACGCGACGCCGCCTATGAAGCCCATCTTGCGGCATCGGGCGAGGAAAAGTCGGATACCGGCGAGGATGCCTTCGGCGTCTCCTACCGCATGACCCACCCTTTCCCCTATGCGACGCTCGATGACGTGCTCGACCATATCGACTATGTCGTGAAAATCGCCGGGATCGACGCCGTTGGCATCGGATCGGATTTCGACGGAGTGGGCGACAGCCTGCCCATCGGCTTCAAGGACGTGTCCGACTATCCGGTCCTTGTCGATGGCCTCCTGTCGCGCGGCTATGACGAGGCGGCAATCACCAAGATCCTTGGCGGCAACCTGATGCGCGTCTGGGGTGTGGTCGAGGCTGCGGCCCAGCCCTGAGCGTCCGGTTCTGCTTGACCCGGTCCTGACTTTCCTAAATGCTTCCCTCCAATTCGGACAGATTGGGGGGGAGCCATGAAGCCGACGACCACACCACCCGCCGGGGAAGCGGGCAATGAAAACGCGGCGCGCACCTTCGCCGGTGTTTCAGGCGGCATGCGCACCTATATCCTGCTGCTGCTGACCTTCATCTATGCAGTGAATTTCATCGACCGGCAGATTCTGGTGGTGATGCAGGAAGCCATCAAGGCCGACCTCAGCCTCAGCGACACCGAGCTTGGCCTTCTGACTGGCTTCTCCTTCGCGCTTTTCTATGTCACCGCCGGCATCCCCATCGCCCGGCTGGCCGACCGCGCCAATCGCCGCAACATCATCGCCACAGCGCTTGCGGTATGGAGCGGCATGACGGCCCTTTCAGGCCTCGCCCAGAATTATGTGCAGTTGCTGCTGGCCCGGATCGGGGTCGGCGTTGGCGAAGCCGGCTGCAGCCCGCCCGCGCATTCGATGATCTCGAGCCTCTATGAGCCCAAACGCAGGGCCTCTGCCCTCTCCTTCTATTCGGCGGGGCTCTATTTCGGGGTGCTTCTTGGCTATCTGCTTGGCGGGTTCCTCAGCGAGACCTACGGCTGGCGGGCAACTTTCCTGATCCTTGGCCTGCCGGGCATCGCGATTGCCCTTCTCCTGCGTTTCAGCATCAAGGAACCGCTGCGTGGGGCCGGGGCCCAACAGCAGGCCAGCCTGAAGGAAACGCTGGCGGTGATTGCCCGGCTCAAGTCCTTCCCCTATTTCGCCTTCGGCTGCGCCATGTCGGCCTTCGTGTCCTATGGCACCGGCAACTTCCTGCCCTCGCTGATGGTGCGCTACCATGGCTTTACCCCATCCGAAGTCGGGATGATCCTGTCGCTGTCTGGCGGCCTCACCGGCATGATCGGCACCTATCTCGGGGGTGTGCTCGCCGATAAATACGGGGCACGTGACCCGCGCTGGTATCTTTGGATTCCCGGCCTTTCGGGTGTGCTTGCCATCCCCTTTGCGATGTTTGGCTACCAGACAGATAATGCCGTGCTGATGGTTGCCGGCACCGGTATCGCGGCGATCCTTTCGACCATGTATCTGGGGCCTGCCATCTCGGTATCGCACCGGCTGGTATCGCCGCACATGCGCGCGCTGATGTCGGCAATCCTGTTCTTCATCCTCAACCTGATCGGGCTCGGCCTGGGACCTGTGGTCGTTGGCATCATCAGCGACACCCTCCGGGAAATCACCGGCGAAGAAAGCCTCAGGGCAGCGCTGACCATCGCCGTGTCGCTCGCCTTCGTCAAGGCATGGCTCTTTTTCGAAGGGGGCCGCAAGCTGCCGAAAGATCTGGCCCTGCGCGCGGAAGACTGAAAGGCCGCATGCCTTCTTAAAAGCATCACGCCGCATCCAAAAGAAATGGCCCGGAACGCCGAAGCATTCCGGGCCAGCTTTCAGTCAGCCTGATGGCTTAGAACTTGTAGTTCACACCGAAGCGGACTTCCCACTTCGACGACGTTACCTGCAGGGTCTGCGGGTCACGGTCGATGAAGCCGCTGTAGTTGTAGGTGTTGGTCGCACGGTCGATGGTGGCATCGAGGAAGTTGATGTGGCCAAAGTAGCCAGCATGCTTCTGAACGCCCCAGTCGCTGTCGATGAGGTTGGTCAGGTTCTCGATAACCATGAAGGCCGTGATCTTGTGACCTTCGAACGGCAGCGGGATTTCCTGAGCGAGACGCATGTCTACCTTGCCCCACCAATCCGACTTGAAGCCGTTGCGCGGTGCGATTTCGCCAGCATATTTCATCAGGCCCATTTCTTCGAGGTAGGAGAAGAAGGCGTCCTGAGCAGCTTCCGAAGCCAGTGCACCGGTGAAGTTGACAAGCGGATCGTTCTTGCCGGTCGGTACATAGATCAGGTGGCGGTCGTCAACCGTGTCACCGAACGAGCTATAGGTGAAATCGAAGTAACCACCCATGTCGTTGTAGGTATAGCTGTAAGGACGGCCCGATTGCAGGCTACCGAACAGGCTGAGGGTCGTCTTGTTGTCGTCCCAAAACTCATGTTCCCAGTTGAAGCGGCCAACCAGGCGGTGCTTGATCGCCCAGTTGGTGGTTGCTTCCGTCGGGTTGTTGGCGTCGGAAACTGCAACGCCCGAGAAGTTCGAGAAGGCAACCGAAGCCGTCATCGGGTTGACGTCGGTCGCGTCCGTGTAGGCATAGCCGAGGGTCCAGCTGATGCCCAGGTCTTCGATGTCTTTCGACAGCGATACCGAGAAGACCTTCTGTTCGCCGCCATCAGTGTTGGTCAGGATATAGTCCGAGTTACCGAAGCGAGCGCAGCCCGAAGCGATCGGGTTGTCAACGCAAACCGGGTTCGCCTTGTTGGTGCTGGCATAGAGCGGACGACCATCCGGCGCAGTCCCGATCTGGACGAGCGAGCTGTCAACGATATTGGCAGCGTTGCGCATCTTCGAATACAGGAAGTCAGCCGTCAGGCGGTAGCCTTCGCCAAAGCGACCGGCATCAAAGTCCCAGGTAGCGCCAAGAGCGACCTTGAGCTGCGTCGGGATCTTGAAGTCGGGATCAAGGGCGTTCACACCGGTGTTGGCCGAACCCGAGCTCACGGAGTCATAAAGCGACTGCGGGATATCGGCGAGCGGACGACCGCTGCCCGAAAGCTCGGCCTCAAGGATGTTCAGGTTGCGGGCGCTGACCTGAAGCTGGGTGAAACCGTCGTTCTGGTAGTTGTTCACGATCCAGACGTTCGGGTTACCGCCCGAGAAGATGCCGACGCCGCCATGAACGCGGAGGGCATCGGTCGCATCCCAGGTGAAGCCCAGACGCGGCATGAAGACGCCACGGCCATCGAAGTTCGTAGCGTTCGAGAAGCCGTTACGCGCAACGAAGTTGGGGTTCTCAGCCGGAAGGCCGCTGTTTTCATACCAGTCGTAACGAACACCGGCGGTGATCGTCAGATCGGCAGCCGGGATCGAGAACTCGTCCTGCAGGTAAACGGTGTTGATCGCATATTCAACGGTGCCAGCGGCATCGAGCGGATTGTGCGAAGCAGCGTTACCATAATAGACGCGGTCAGCGAGACCGGCTTCGAAATTGTCGACGCTGGTGAAGCGGTATTCACCAACGGTGTGCTGGACGAACATGTTGAAGAGTTCAAGATCAGCGCGCTCGAAACCGGCGGTGATGTTGTGGTCTTCAAGACGGTAGGTACCGGCGGCCTTGTAGTTCCAGATCTTGTAATACAGATCGTTCGACTGACGGCTGTCGTCGGTGCCGAGGTAAACGGTGACACCTTCCGGGGTCGAAATCTGGACTTCCCCGATCTCGTTGTTGCCGCGCGAAATCTGGCGGTTGTCGAGGTCGGTGTAAGAAGCGCGAATCTCGGTCGAGAAATTGTCCGTCCAGTCAGAGAACAGGTGACCGACGTAGGACTTCAGCTTGGCACCACGCTCGTAATAGTGATCCGAGAATTCGAACTCGTCGGCATCACCATCGGATTCAGAAATGTGGTAGCCGTCGTTGTAGTTGTAAACGAGGGCAAGACGGTGGTTGTCGTTGATGTTCCAGTCGATCTTGGCGAGGATTTTCTCGTCTTCGGTCGGCAGCGAGTTGACGATGTCCCCAACGGTGTAGCCGTAAACGTCCTGCGCGATCTGGGCGATGCGGTCGAACGTGGCCTGATCCGGCTGCCCTTCAAGACCCGGGCGACGGTTGAAAAGGTCAGCGCCTTCCAGCTTCTCGTAGGAAGCGAAGAAGAAGAGCTTGTCCTGGATGATCGGGCCACCAAGGTTCGCGCCGTAGCGCTTCGAGGTGTAGTCGCCGTTCGGATAGTTGGGGTTGCCTTCAAGGCGCGAGGCGCGCAGGCCGTCGTTCGAATAATCGAAGAAGGCGCCGCCATGCAGCTCGTTCGAGCCCGACTTGGTCACGGCGTTGATGTTACAGCCGGTGAACGAGCCGTACTCGACATCGAACGGGGCCATCTCAACGGCAACCTGCTGGATTGCGTCGAACGAGAAGGGCACATACTCGGTCGGATAACCGTTCGAGTTGAGGCCGAAGTTATCGTTGAGGCCAACACCGTCAACCGTCAGGCTGTTGAAGCGCGGGTTGGCGCCAACGCACTGGATCGCGTCGCTGTTCGACTCGTCGATGTAAACGCGCGGGTCCATACGAACCACGTCCTTGATGTCGCGGTTGATCGACGGCGCGGTCTCGAGGTCGGTCAGGTTGAAGGTCGCGCTCGGGCCCATGGCCACGTTCGCCGATTTCAGCGCCGATGCGCTGACGATGATCTCTTCAACGCCGCCGGCAATCTCGTCCAGCTGGAAGTTGGCTTCATAGGTCTTGCCGAGGTTCAGCGTGATACCTTCGATACGCTCGTTGGCGTAGGCATCCGACTTGACTTCGATGATGTAGGGGCCGCCAACGCGCAGGCCACGAGCCGACCAGCCACCGTTGGATGAAGTCGTTACCGTACGGGTGGTACCGGTGCGGGTATCACGGATGGTTACGGTCTGGCCGGCGAGCGGCGAACCGTCGGGTGCGGTGACAACACCGCGTGCATCAGCTGAGGTTTCCTGTGCGGTGGCGGGCGATGCCAGCATCAGGGCCGACACTGCTGCGCCAAGCAGCAGATAATTCATTGAGCGTTTCATTTCCTAAGCTCCATGGTTTTGCGGGAGATTATAATTATTGTTGCATGCCTCTCTCCCAACGCCCTTGCGGGGAGGCGCCGAAAAAAAGCCAAGAGTTCCGAATATCAAACTTTCCGTTACATTTTTGTTACAAACCGGTGATTATTTTTTGTCAACACCGCAAACCGCCGGTCACGGGCCGTCGAATCCGGACGTCGCAATCGCTGTTTCGCTGAAAAAAAGGCGCAAAAGGCCGGTTCTTCAATCGACATCGAAGGCAGCGCCACTGTCACCGCCCGAGATGACAGTTTAAAGAAGCTTGTCGCCTTCTTTTCCAAGTGTGGCGGAAATGCCGCATATGTTGGGGCCTGCCAGAGGTTAAAAATGTTAACCACGATGAGATGGCGCGACTCAACGAATGTTGAATCAGCCTTGAAGGCATGAACGAAGGTGCCGGACGCAGGGTCTGTGTCCGGTTGTTGAACCATTCAAACAGGAAACGGGATAGGCTGCCCTAGTGCAGCGGCAGGATGACCTGACCTTCATCAAGAGCCTTGATCCCCAGATGCGCCGCAACCGTCTGGCCGAGATCCGCGAAACTGTCGCGCACCCCGCCCGATCCCGGCTTGACGCCCGCGCCGAAAGCAATGAAAGGCACATGCTCGCGCGTGTGGTCGCTGCCCGGCCAGGTGGGGTCGCAGCCGTGATCGGCACTCATCACCACAATATCGCCGGGGCGCATGTTGGCGGTCAGTTCCGGCAGGCGCCTGTCGAAATATTCAAGGGCGGCGGCATAGCCCGCCACATTGCGGCGGTGGCCGAAATTCTGGTCGAAATCGACGAAATTGACGAAGGTGAGCGAGCCTTCCGGCGCTTCCGCCACCTGTTTCAAGGTCGCTTCGAAAAGGGCCGGATTGCCGGTTGCCTTGATCTTCTTGCTGATGCCCTGATGGGCGAAAATGTCGGCGATCTTGCCAACCGAGATCACCGCGCGGCCCTCGGCGGTCAGCTTGTCGAGAAGCGTCGGAGCCGGTGGCGGTACGGCGAGGTCGCGGCGGTTGCCGGTGCGCTCGTAATTGCCGCTTGTGCCCACAAATGGCCGCGCGATCACCCGGCCGATATTGTAGGGGTCCACCAGTTCGCGCGCCACATCGCAAACCTCATACAGCCGGTCGAGCCCGAAAGCTTCCTCGTGGGCGGCGATCTGGAAAACGCTATCGGCGGAGGTATAGACGATGGGCATGCCGGTTTTCACATGCTCGTCGCCCAGTTCCTCGATGATGACCGTGCCCGAGGCATGCTTGTTGCCGAGCACGCCAGGCAGGCCGCAGCGCTCAATCAGCGCGTCGGTGAGTTCCTTCGGAAAGCTCGGATAGTCGTGGCCGAAATAGCCCCAGTCGAACCGCACAGGCACGCCTGCCATTTCCCAGTGGCCGGACGGCGTATCCTTGCCGAACGACTGCTCTGCAAGCGCGGCGTAAAGACCGGTGTGGCCGGAACCATCGGTTTCAAGCCCTGTCGGCACCTTGCCGGTGGCGAGGGCGGCGGCAGCGCCAAGGCCCAGCCGTGTCAGGTTTGGCAGATGCAGGGGGCCGGCCTCGGGGCGTTCCTTGCCTGTATTCCCGGCAGCGCACCAGTCGGCAATATGGCCAAGCGTATCGGCGCCAACATCACCGAACTTCGCGGCGTCCGGTGCAGCACCGATGCCGAAACTGTCGAGTACGAGGATGAAGGCGCGCGCCATGGCACTTACTCCGTGATGGTTTCCAGAACGAGCGGCCGGGTCGCCGGCGCATCGCCCACAATGCTGTAGGCATTCTGAACAGCCCTGATCGCGGCGTCAGCCGCATCGGCGTCAGCGGCGTAAACCCGCGCCAGCGGGTCGCCGGCTTCCAGTTTAACACCAGTGCCGATCATATGGGAGAAGCCAACCCGATGATCAATAGCGGCCTTGGGATCGGTCCGCCCGCCGCCAAGCCCGATGACGGCAAGGCCGAGCGCGCGGGTATCGATTGACCCCACATGGCCCGGCTTCGGTGCCGGCACATCGCGCACAATCTTGGCCACCGGCAGGATCAGGTCAGGCGCGTCCAGAATGTCCGACGGGCCGCCATGGGCCGCGACCATCCGGGCAAACCGCTCGGCGGCCTCGCCAGAGGTCAGCGCCTCTTTCGCTTTCTGAAGTCCGGCATCGCGGTCAGCGGCAAGGCCCGTCAGCGCCAGCATCTCTGCAGCCAGGGCCAGCGTGATCTCGATGAGGCGCGGGTCAGCGGCAGCTGGGTCGGTGAGGGCCGCCACGCTTTCGCGCACTTCCACATTGTTGCCCGCCGTGGTGCCAAGGCATTCATTCATATCGGTGAGAAGTGCGGTTGTCGGCATGCCTGCAGCCCGCGCCACGCGCACGATGCTGGAGGCCAGCGTGCGGGCGTCTTCCACAGACGTCATGAAAGCGCCGTTGCCGACCTTCACGTCCATCACCAGCGAATGGAGGCCCGCCGCCAGCTTTTTCGAAAGGATCGAGGCCGTGATCAGCGGCACCGATTCGACCGTCGCCGTCACATCGCGCACCGCATAGATGCGCTTGTCGGCAGGCGCCAGATTGGCCGTCTGCCCGATGATCGAACAGCCGATTTCCTTCACCGTTTTCACGAACAGGTCATTGGCGGGCGTTACGTCATAGCCCGGGATGCCTTCAAGCTTGTCGATGGTGCCGCCCGTGTGGCCAAGGCCGCGACCGGCGATCATCGGCACGATGCCACCCGCAGCTGCCACGATGGGGGCGAGGAGCAAACTGACCTTGTCGCCCACGCCGCCGGTGGAATGCTTGTCCACAATCGGTGCACCAGCATCGAAGCCGTGTTTCTTCCAGTCGATCACATCGCCGGAGGAGCGCATGGCAAGCGTCAGCGACGCCCCCTCTTCGGGCTCCATGCCTCGGAAGAAAACAGCCATGGCGAAAGCCGCGATCTGGGCATCGGTCACGCTGCCGTCGGTGACACCGGCGACGAAGGCTTCGATGGCGGCTTTATCGAGCCGGGCGCCATCGCGCTTGGCACGGATCAATTCCTGCGGCAGAAAACGGCTCATTGCTTGCGCCGGAAAATGTGCGGCAGCAGTTCAACGAGCTTGTATTCTTCGAGAACCGCACCGGTTTTGCCGTCCAGAAGGTATACGGGCATGTCTTCCTCGCCGAATTCAGCCAACACCTGACGGCAGCCGCCGCACGGCTGGCAGGCACGGGAATCGGGGCCGACGATAGCAACCGCCGCGATCTTGCGCTGGCCACCAGCGACCATTGCCGAAACGGCGCCCGTCTCGGCGCAGTTGCCAAGCGGCGAAGCGGCATTTTCAACGTTGCAGCCGGAGAAAACCTGTCCGTCATCGGTGAGGATCGCGGCCCCGACCGGATGGTTGGAATAAGGAGCATAGGCCTTGTTGCGTGCTGCCATCGCAGCATCGATCAACCGCTTGTCCATAGAAACTCGTCCCTTTCGTTTCGTGCAGATATACAGACGACGTGAAAAAGGGCAAGTCTCGCCGTTGATCCGTGACGCTCGACAGAGGGGCTTTCAGCAGGCTAAAAAGGCGACTTCGAGTCCCAGCAAAAGGCCAATCTCTATGACAGCCTCCGTCAAGGTCGTTGACCATCCCCTTGTCCAGCACAAGCTGACCATGATGCGCCGCCGCGAGGCATCAAGTGCCGAATTTCGCAAGCTCCTGCACGAAATCGGCCTCTTTCTCGGCTATGAAGCGCTGAAAGACCTGCCCCTTGGCCATGTGATGATCGATACGCCGGTCACCGCCTTCAATGCCCCCGTGATTTCCGGCAAGCGCCTCACCTTCATTTCGATCCTGCGCGCCGGCGAAGGGCTGCTTGCCCCGCTTCTCGATCTCGTGCCCGGCGCAAGCGTGGGTCATATCGGCCTGAAGCGCGACGAGGTGACCCTGCAGCCCAGTCAGTATCTCTTCAAGGTACCGCCGCATGTGACCACCAATCTGGTGATTGTGCTTGACCCGATGCTGGCAACCGGGCATTCCGCCATCCGCGCGATCGCGGACCTCAAGGAAGCGGGCGCCCGCAACATTCGTTTCATCTGCCTTCTGGCTGCCCCCGAAGGCGTGGCAGCGCTGCAGGAAGCGCACCCCGATGTGGCGATCACCACCGCCGCCATCGACGAGAAACTGAACGATATCGGCTATATTGTGCCGGGCCTCGGCGACGCAGGCGACCGGCTGTTTGGAACAGAGGATCATTGACCCATGACCGTTGAGAAGCGTTTCGTCACCGCGCAGGAACTGCTGGACAAGAGCTTCGAGCTTGGCCTGCGTATCCTGAAAAGCGGCGAGCTGCCGAAATTCATCGTTGGTGTGTGGCGGGGCGGCACCCCGACCGGGATCGCCGTTCAGGAAATCATGGACTATTACGGCGTCCATACCGACCATATCGCCATCCGCACCTCCAGCTATATCGGCATGCAGCAACAGAAAGAGGTGAAGGTTCACGGGCTTGAATATATCATCTCCAACATCAATGCCGAGGACAGCCTCCTGATCGTTGACGATGTGTTCGACAGTGGCCGTTCGATCGAGGCGATTGTCGACCGCCTGAAAGCCAAGTGCCGCCGCAACACGCCCGAGGTGATCAAGATCGCCACCGTCTTCTACAAGCCGGCGCGCAACGTGACCCAGCTGACGCCTGACTATTATGTCGAGGAAACCGACGACTGGCTGGTGTTCCCGCACGAGCTTTCGGACCTTTCCCGCGAAGACATCAAGAAATTCAAGGGCATCGACCTGCCCGACCTGAAGATCGAGGCGAAATGACCATGATGTATGATCAGATCCAGGCGGCTGCCGCCCATATCAAGGAAGCCTACAAAGGCGAGATGCCGAAGATCGCCGTGATCCTTGGCAGCGGTCTCGCCGGCATGGCGGATGCGCTCGAAGACGCCGCTATCTTCCCGTACGGCGACTTGCCGGGCTTCCCGGTCACCACCGTGATCGGCCACACCGGCAAGCTCTATATCGGCAAGCTTGAAGGCGTGCCGCTCATCTGCATGCAGGGCCGCGTGCATGGCTATGAAGGCCATGACCAGCAGATGCTGGGCTTCCCGACCCGCGTGCTCGCCGCCCTTGGTGTTGAAACGCTGTTCATCACGAACGCTTCGGGCAGCCTTGATGTGGATGCCGGCCCCGGCAGCCTGATGATGATCACCGATCACATCAATTTCTCGGGCCAGAACCCGCTTGTCGGCGTCAATGACGACCGCCTCGGGCCGCGCTTCCCCGATATGGGCGACGCCTGGAACAAGAAGCTCCGCAAGAAGCTCGCCAAGGTCGCCGAAAAGCTCGATATCAAGCTCCACAAGGGCGTTTATATCGGCGTGAAGGGCCCGAACTTCGAAACGCCCGCTGAAATCCGCGCCTTCCGCACGTGGGGCGCAGGCTGCGTTGGCATGTCGACGATCCCCGAAGTACTGACCGCCAACCATGCGGGCATGAAGGTGGTGGGCGTTGCCTCGATCACCAACTATGGTGCCGGCATGGTGGACGAAGTGCTCAATCACGTTGATACGCTTGAATTCGCGGCCAAGGCCGCGGTCAATCTCGAGCGCCTCATTCGCGCCTTCGTTAAAGAAATCAGCGCCTGACAGGCACTGTGACAGAAGGGGCGAAATGCCCCTTCTGTTGTGATATAGTCCGCCCCCTGACCCGTTCCCAGTAGTGCAGCTTTTTCATCAAAGTCACTTGTGAACATCGGGAGGCATTCATGCCATTATCGAAACTGATCGTGCTCGCCACCGGCGCAGCGCTTGTCTCTGCTATTTCGCTTCCGTCCTTCGCGCAGGAGGAGATGAAGCCGATGAAGCAGGAAAACGCCGTCTATATGTCCATGGTCCTTGTGAAATACAAAGGCGGGATGCGGCGCAAGGCAATGGAACATATCGATAAATACTTCGTGCCAGCAGGCCAGAAAGCCGGAACGCCGGGCCCCTGGGTCCTGCATTTCGACAGCGGCCCGTGGGACGCCGCCTATTTCTGGGACCACAAAGGCGGCTATGCTGACCTTGAATGGGAAACCAGCTCGGACGACGTGAAATGGATGAAAGCGCTTGCCGACCTCAATGGTGGCAAGGAAGCCGCCATGAAACTGATGGATGACTATTATGGCATGGTCGCAAAATCGACCAAAGAGATCGGCCATCACCACCAAACACCCGACGAAATGAAGAAATAGCAAGCCCGACAAAGGACCCCGATCCGGGGTCCTTTGCTTTTTGGCTACTGTCTCTCTAGGCTCGTATGACCAACAAAAGACAAAACAGCGAGACCGATCATGAGCACCAATTACTACCAGTCTTTCATCACCTGTTCCGCCGACTGCCCCGCCCGGGAAGGCGAAATCCCCGCAAAACCCGGCACCATCGCCGCCCTGCAGTATGACCTGCTGGCAAATGGGCCCTACACGATTACGAGCGACGACCTGTTGTTCGAGGTACACGCGATAAGGAACGGGATTGCGGCGAGTGACAGGGACGCCGAGAAAGCGGCTTTTTTCTCGAAGCCCAAGGCCTGTCTGCGTGCCTCGCCCCTTGTGAAACAATTCGGCTGGGGCCTGCATCATGATGAAGAAGGCCGCATCGCCCTTGTCGGGCTGGGCACCGAAACATACAAGGACCTCACCTCGCGCGCGGATATCAAAACGGTGCCGGGGATGCGCAGCAAACGTACCTGAGCCTCCGACTTTGCTTCGCGGCCATTCCGTGGCATCCTTGCACCCCAGGGGACAAGGTGGGGAGGACCGTATGGCCGAGACAGGCAACGGGCTGAGCAATCTGTCGGTCGCGATCATCGGGGCAGGCCCGGCCGGTTATTACACCGCCGAGGCGCTGACGGACCAGAACGACCATGTCCTTGTCGATATCATCGATGCCCTGCCCACCCCCTTCGGGCTGATCCGCGCGGGCGTCGCCCCCGATCACCAGTCAATCAAGAATGTATCGCGGCGCTATGAGGCCACCGCGGGCCGCGATCATGTGCATTTCATCGGCAATATGCGGCTCGGGCGCGATGTGACGCTTGCCGAACTGATGCAGCTTTACGATGCCGTGGTGCTGGCCACGGGGGCGCCGAAGGATCGCACGCTCGGGATCGACGGTGAAAATCTCCCCGGTGTTGTCGGCTCCGGCGCCTTTGTCGGCTGGTATAACAGCCACCCCGATTTCCGCGACCTCTGCCCCGATTTGCAGGTGGCGGCGGTAGCCGTCATCGGCAATGGCAATGTGGCGGTCGATGTGGCCCGGATACTCGCCAAGACCCCGCACGAGATGGAAGCGACCGATCTTGCCCGCCACGCTGCCGACTGCATCCACAAAAGCCCTATCCGCGATATCTATCTGATCGGTCGCCGGGGGCCGCTTGATGCCAGCTTCACCCCGAAGGAACTGGGTGAACTGAACGCGCTTGAGGAAGCCGTGGCGCTTGTGAACCCCGCCGACCTACCGGACGCGAGCATCGACGCCACCCTTGAAGGAACGGCAAAGAAGAACATGCCGATCCTGCGCGCCATGGCCGCGAACCGGCCGGAGGATGCCAAACGCGTGCGGCTGCATCTGCAATTCTGCTGGCGCCCGATGGCGGTGCTCGGCGACGAACGCGTTTGCGGACTGCGGCTCGAACGCACCAAAGTGGTGGACGGCAAAGCTGTGGGCACGGGGCAGACCGAAGTGCTGCCCGTCGGCCTTGTGGTGCCAGCCATCGGCTACCGGTCGAGCCCTATCGAGGATGTGCCTTATGACGAAGCCAAGGGCCGCTTCCGGAACGATGACGGCAGGATATCGGACCGGCTTTATGCCGTCGGCTGGGCCAAGCGCGGCCCGACCGGCACCATCGGCACCAACAAGCCGGACGGCCTTGACGTCGCCGCCCGCATCCTTACCGAGGTGAAACCCGGCCTGCGCCCGGGCCGCGCCGGGCTTGAAGAGCTGATCCGCGACCGCGGCCTCACGGTCGTCACCTTCCGCGACTGGAAAAAGATCGAAGCCGCCGAAGTCGCCCACGCCACGGGCGGCGCCCCGCGCGAAAAATTCACCGACGTCAGCGAAATGGTGAAGGTGGCCAAGGGGTGATAAACACCAAATGAGACTGACATGATTATAAATAGAGAAGATGCAGAAAATATACTGAGCGATCTCAAGAAACGTCTGCTTGACATTCCTTTTTCATCAATGCTCGAAGTAATAGATTTACTCGATACTGATGATTGGTCTTTAACAATAAAAACACACGCCATAATAGAATCGATAATAACATTAGCAATATTATCTAAAGAAAAAAATCAACACATAAAGGAAACAATAAAATTACTACCCCTTCATGGCGGCACCTCAAGCAAATCGGATCTCGCTGTAAAATTGGGGCTGCTAACTAAAGAACAAAAAAAATTCCTCGTTAACCTTTCCGAAATAAGAAATAAAATGTCTCATGATCGAGAGCACATTAACTCTGATTTGAAGCCTTATTTCGACAAAATGGATACCAACAAGCTGAAGCAGTGGAAGGGCAATGCCTTATGGTTCTGCAGCAAAAATGAGAGAGCTTCTCAGAAATTTTCTGTCATATTTGATGAAATCCCAACAATAGCAATAGCCATCAGCGCTGCTATACTCGTCGCCCACATAGAACTCCGGCGCATAGAAGAAGAAGCCTCAGACGAAATCGAGTTTGCCACTTCAAAAACGATCAACCAAATACTCGAAGGCAGCCTCAGATAGCGGAAGACTAAGATAAAGCCTTCAGCTTCTTGATCGTCCCGCCGAAGCTCAGCACCGGTTCGCCGTTTGCGGTCATGATGCCGCGTGCGAAGATCAGGTTCCGTGTGGCTTTCACCACCTCGCCTTCGGCTTCCATCCAGTCCCCCGGCTTGGCGGGGCCGACGAAATCGCAGTGGAAATTCACCGTCACGCCCGGACCATCCTTGTGGTCGCGCGCGATGGCGAAGAGGGCGGCGTCGGCGAAGGTCATCAGCATGCCGCCGTGCATGGCGCCCTGCCCGTTGACATGGCGCTCGTCCGCCCGGAACGCCACTTTCCAGCCCTTGTCATCGGCGCGCCGCGCAATGAAGAAGGGGCCGACGTGGGCTTCAAAGCGGTCCTCGCCGCTCCACATGCTGTAACCTTCGGGGATCGTCCCGTCTTTCGGTGCCATATATATTCCTCAGAACCTGTTGTCGCCGTCGAGCACCCGGCCGATACCACCAAGCACCGAGCCTTCACCCTTGTCAGCGCCGCCGCCCTTGGGCATCGCCGCCCACATGCGGCCGGCCAGACGGCTGAAGGGCAGGCTTTGCAGCCATACCTTGCCGGGGCCGCGCAGGCGCACGAAGAAGACGCCCTCACCGCCGAAGATCATGGATTTGATGCCGCCTGCGGCCACAAGGTCCATATCCACATCGGATGTCATGGCGGCCAGACAGCCAGTGTCCACATGCAGTTCCTCGCCGGGTTTCAGCTCGCGCTCGATCACCGTGCCGCCCATATGGACAAACACCCAGCCGTCGCCGTCCAGCTTCTGCATGATGAAGCCTTCGCCGCCGAAAAGGGCGGTGAGGACGCGCTTCTGGAAATGGATGCCGATCTGCACGCCGCGTGCGGCCGCAAGGAAGCTGTCCTTCTGGCAGATCAGGCGTCCGCCGTAATCATCCAGCCGGAGCGCCAGAATATTGCCGGGATAAGGGGCCGCGAACGCCACATGCGCCTTGCCCTGCCCTTCGTGCGTGAAAACCGTGGAGAAAAGGCTTTCGCCGGTAATGAGCCGCTTGCCGACAGAAAGAAGCTTGCCCATGAAGCCCGCATCCTGCCCCGAGCCATCGCCAAGCACGGCATGCATGCCGACATGGGCGCTTTTGTACATCATGGCGCCGGCTTCGGCCACGGCCGACTCGCCCGGATCAAGCTCGATTTCCACGAACTGCATCTCGGCGCCCTTGATCACATAGTCGATATCGTCCGAAAGGCTGGCCGAGCGTTTGTGGCGCTGCACCGGCACGTCTGGAACCTGGCTCATGGTTATTCCTCCTGTCGTTTCCTTTTTCCGCCTCATTCAGGATACAAACTTTGGTGTGCTGCACTTGACGGAAGCCCCGCCGATGCGCACGTTGATACCTGAACAAGTGGGCGCTATGAAATCATAGTGCCCCAGCAATTCCAAGACCCGGAGTCCCGTTCGCATGCAAGGCATCTGGAAAGCCCTTAAAGCCCTTATCAACACCATTCAGGGGGTCGGCACTTTTGTCGCCGGTATCCTTGTCATCCTGGCGCTTGTTCTCGTCGTCAGGTTTGCGAACCGCACGGTTGAACTGCCCGGCGTGCCCAATGGCTCGGTCCTTGTGCTGTGGCCCGAAGGCAATGTGGTGGAGCAGGCACAGTATCCGAACCGGCTGTCGCTGATTTTCAACAGCTTCGACCAGCAACCGCCGGAAACGAGCGTGCATGACATCTTGACCGCCATCGAGCGCGGCAAGAATGACAGCCGCATCGCCGCCATGGCGATCCTGACCGACAATATGTGGGGTGTGTCGCCCGCCCACGGGCATGAGATTGCCGAGGCCGTGCGCTCGTTCCGCGAGGCCGGCAAGGAAGTTTACGCCATCAGCTCGGAATATGATCAGGCGAGCTACCTGATCGCTGCCGAGGCCACCAAGGTGTTCCTCAACCCGGCGGGCTCGCTGCTCCTCACCGGATACGGCCAGTATGTGCCGCACTTCAAGCAGCTGCTCGACAAGGTCGGCGCCACCGTCAACGTCTTCCGGGTTGGCACCTACAAGTCGGCGGTTGAGCCTTATCTGCGCGACGATATGTCGGAAGCGGCCAAAACCGCCAACCGGGCTTTCCTTGGCGCGCTTTGGGAATCTTACGAATCGTCCGTCACCCGCGCCCGCGGGCTGGAGGCTGGCGCGCTGTCACGCATGCTCACCGATTTCAGCAATGTGCTGAAAGCCGGTGGCGGCAACTTTGCGCAGGCGGCCCTTGATCAGGGCCTTGTCGACGCGCTGGCGCCGCGGTCCGACTGGCGCGCCGAACTGATGGACAAATATGGCACCACGCCCGATGGCGTGAGCTTCAACCAGATTCATTATCAGGCCTATCTGGGGGCTACCCAGAATATGGCGAAGCGTGGCGACAAGGCGATTGCCGTGATCACCGCGCAGGGCGAAATCGTGATGGGCGACGGCCCGATCAATGTGGCGGCGGCTGAAACGCTGGTGCGCCATATCCGCGAAGCCCGCACGGACGAAAACGTGGCGGCCATCGTGCTGCGCGTAGACAGCCCCGGCGGTTCGGCCTTCGCGTCCGAACTGATCCGTCAGGAACTGGCGGCTGCACAGGCCGATGGCATCCCTGTCATCTCGTCCTTCGCCTCGATGGCGGCATCGGGCGGCTACTGGATCGCGTCCACCTCGGATGAAATCTGGGCCGAACCCACCACCATCACCGGCTCCATCGGTATCTTCGGGGTAATCCCGACCTTTGAAAACACGCTCGACAAGATCGGCGTCCACACCGACGGCGTTGGCACCTCGCCGCTCGCTGGCGCTTTCGATGTTTCGCGGCCGATGTCCGAAACCGCGAAGGATGTGGTGCAGCAGTCGATCGAGGAAGGCTACCGCCAGTTCCTCACCCGTGTGGCCGCCGGCCGTGGCATGTCGATCGAGGACGTGGACAAGATCGCACAGGGCCGCGTCTGGGCCGGTTCGGTGGCACAGACCATCGGCCTTGTCGATAATCTCGGCGGGCTGGATGACGCCATCGCCGCCGCCGCTGCCAAGGCGGGTGTCACCTCCTACGAGCCCGTCTTCTACCGTGACTCGCCGAGCAATCTGGACACCATCATCGCCGATATCCTCGACAGCCTCGCCGTCAAGGCGCCGGTCGATGACCTCAGCCTGATCAGCCAGTCGCCGATGTTCAAAACGGCGATGATGCTGAAAACCGAGGCCATGGCGCTCGTGAAGTTCAACGACCCCATGGGCCGTTATGCGCTCTGCCTTGAATGTTCGGTGCGGTAAGGATGGACGACGCGCGGAAAAAGTCGGACGCCGAATGGCAGGCTGAACTGACGCCCGAGCAATATGCCGTGTGCCGCTGCGGCGGCACCGAACGGGCCTTCACAGGCAAATATTGGGACGAGAAGCGCGCAGGCACCTACGCCTGCGCCGCCTGCCACACACCGCTTTTCTCCAGCGACACCAAATATGACAGCGGTTCGGGCTGGCCGAGCTATTGGGCGCCGATTTCGGACGATGTTGTGGCCGAAAAGCGCGACATCAGCCACGGCATGATCCGCACCGAAATCCTGTGCGCCAAATGCGAAAGCCACCTTGGCCACGTGTTCCCGGACGGCCCCCGCCCCACGGGCCTGCGCTACTGCGTCAACAGCCTGTCGCTGGACTTCGAACCGAAGGAAGGCTGACACCTCTCTGTGGCATGCTTTTCGGCGTGTCGCAGAATTTGCAACTTCGGGTGCCGTTTTATCGGGCTAAATCCGCAACGCTGCAACGCTTATCTTCAGGTCAACAGAACCCCTGACCCGGAGAAAAGTCATGAACAGCCAAGCCCTGAACATCCTGCGCATCGATACGAGCGCGACCCCTGCCACCTCGAATTCCAAGGCCCTTGTTGACCTGTATCTCGAAACGCTGGCCGCGAATGGCCACGATGTGACCCTCACCTCGCGCGATCTTTCGACCGCCCTGCCGCTGATTGACGCCACCTGGATCGGCGCCAACTTCACCCCCGCTGACAAGCGCACGGACGAGCAGACCAAAGCCCTCGCCCTGTCCGACAGCCTGATCGACGAAGTGAAGGCACAGGATGTGCTGCTGATCAGCACGCCGATCTACAATTTCGGCACGCCTGCCGCCTTCAAGACCTGGATCGACCTGATCGCCCGCGCCGGTGTCACCTTCCGCTACACGGAAAATGGCCCGGAGGGCCTGCTCAAAGGCAAGAAAGCGGTGATCTTTGTCACCTCGGGCGGCACGCAGGCTGAAAGCGCCATCGATTTCGCAACGCCCTATATCCGCCATGTGCTCGGCTTTGTCGGCATCAAAGATGTGACCGTGGTTGCTGCTGACCAGCTGGCGATCCGCGCCGCCGAAAGCCTTGAAAAGGCCCGTGCCGGTGCCGTGAAAGCAGCGGAAGAGCTGGTGGCCGCCCGCCGCGCCGCCTGACCCTTTCTCCGGCCCTCGTTCTGAAGGCCCCCGGGGGCTGCGTGCCCGCCTCCCCTTACAAGGCGCGCAGCCCCTGGAATACGGCGGTCAGGATACCGCCCAGAAGAATAACAAAATAGGTAACCCAGATAAAGCCGGCCTTCAGGAAAGCCCTGATCCAGCCCTGCATCTGCCCCACCTTCAGCGCGACGATGATATAAAGCGACGTGCCCCACCAGAAGACGCTGAAACCGATGTCCCCGCCATATATGGGCACCACCACGGTCAGCGCCGCCATCAGCAGGAACAGGAAGCTGTGGAAATGCAGCGAAAAGACCAGCTGGTGGACATAATTCCGCCCCTTGCCCCAATGGGTGATCCACAATAGCAGCGCAAAGATGGGCATCAGCACCAAGAGTGCACGCGGCATCCAGATGTTGAACAGGCTGTTGAAGGTCGTCGGGTCCTCGAAGGACCGTGCGAGCCCATGCATGGCGCCAACGGTGAGCACATCGAACTGTTTGCTGTCGATCAGCTTCTGGGTTTCTTCCGGCGTCAGGCTGATGCGGGGCGCGTCGCTCACCGGCACGAACATACCCAGTGTCAGGCGGTAGGGCACTTCGGGCAGGTCAAAACCGGTGCCTCCGGCCGCCCCGATTATAACATCGTCGTCATCCGCATTCTCGGCGCTTTCCTTTGCCCGCAGCTGACGTTCGAGGTCCGCCTTGGCCTCGGGCTTCAGTTCCACGCCGCTTTCATTCAGGGATGAAATGACATCCTGAACGACCGCTTCAACCTCCGGCGAATTGGCGGGTGTCGTCTCTGCAGGTGCTGGCTCCGTTGCTGGCGCCACGCCGTCGCTCTGTGGGGCTTCGGGTTCTGTATCAGGGGCCGCTTCCGCCGGTGCGTCGCCGCCGGTTTCGCTTGTCTCTTCGGTTTGCTCATCGTCCTTCGGCACCAGCTTCAGGTCAAGGATCGACACATTGGCGAGCGTCAGAAGAAGGAAGAAACCGATGGAGACAACGATATAAAGCCGCACTGGCGGGAAATACCGGGTGCGGTGGCCGTTCATATATTCGCGGGTCAGGAAACCGGGGCGCAGCACCAGCGAAACGATGGTGCGGTAAAAGCGGCTGTCGGACGAAAGCGTGTAATCAAACGCGTCGGTGATGAAGGTCCAGAGCGGGCGTTTGAGCGTGCCTTCCTTCTGCCCGCAGGCGTGGCAGTAAGGCCCTTCCATCAAGGTGCCGCAATCAAGGCAGCGTTGCTCGCGTGCCTGTACCTCGGTCATCGCGTCCCGCAACTTGCGGCGCCGCCGCCGTTCGGGATAGCGGAAAGGTTTCCTCAGTTTCGCGAGAAACCGCCTGTATCTTGCCTGCATCGCCTAAAGCCCCCTTTGACGAATGCCATGTGCCCGATCAGGATGCGCGCGAAAGCACCCTGTCGGCCACAAACGGATTGCTTTGCCGCTCGTCCCCGAAGGTGGACAAGGGGCCATGGCCGGGCACGAAGGTCACTTCACTGCCGAGCGGCCACAATTTCTCAGTGATCGATTTGATCAGCGTCGGCCCGTCCCCGCGCGGGAAATCGGTCCGCCCGACGGAACCCTTGAACAGCACATCGCCCACGAAGGCGACCTTCGAGTTCGGCTCGAAAAAGACCACATGGCCCGGCGTATGGCCGGGGCAATAAACGGTATCAAACATCACATTACCGAAGCCGACCTGTTCGCCGTCTTCCAACCATTCATCGGGCGCGACCGACCGCAGGCCCGGCAGGCCGTAATTGGCGGCGTCGGTTTCGATCCGCTCCAGCCAGAAGGCGTCTTCCTTCTGGGGGCCAATCACCGGCACACCAAGCCGCTCGCGCAGGGCAGCTGCCCCGCCAGCGTGATCCAGATGCCCGTGGGTGAGGAGAAGCTTCACGATCTTCACACCACGCGCTTCGGCGGCAGCGATCAGCTTCTCCGGCTCGCCGCCCGGATCAACGAAAGCGCCTTCCATCGTCTCGTCGCACCAGACAAGGCTGCAATTCTGCTGGAAAGCGGTCACGGGGATGATCTGGGCCTTGAGCATGGCGTCCTCTTGTTGGTTTCGCCTGAACCTTAGTGAGGGCGGGCGCCAGAGGCAAGCCCGGAGCCCTTCCGTGATTTAGAGCTTGACCCACCCCCTGCTGCAGATAGCTTGCGAGACCAACCGTGCCCGTATAATAGTTGCGAGTGAAACCATGTTACGCATCCCGCTGGCCCTCCTGTTGACCCTGTTTGCTGGCGGCTGCGCGATCGTTACCGCACCGGTCAAGGTGGCGACCGGGGCGATCGACATTGTGGTCGACACGGTCGACTGAAAAGCGCCACCCGAAACGCCCTAGTGATGGACCGCGCATGACCGACACCGCAGCCCCGAAAACCAGCGTCGACCTGACCGGCGAAGGCATCCACTGGAAACAGAATCTGAGCTACGGCAGTTATCTCGATCTCGATAACCTGCTGGCCTGCCAGAATCCGGTATCGGACGAGCATGACGAGATGCTGTTCATCGTCATCCATCAGGCCTCCGAGCTGTGGCTGAAGCTGTGCGTGCACGAGATTGGCGCCGCCATGAAGCTCTTGGAACAGGGCGAAGACCTCGGCCCCGTCTTCAAGATGCTGGCGCGCGTTTCGCGCATTCAGGCTAACCTGCAGCAGTCGTGGGAAATCCTGTCGACACTGACACCTGCCGACTATGCCGCCTTCCGTGACAAGCTCGGGCATTCGTCAGGCTTCCAGTCCTTCCAGTACCGCGAAGTTGAATACCGGCTTGGCAACAAGAATGCCCAGATGGCCGAAGCCCACCGCGACGTGCCCGCGCGCTACGCCCGCCTGCAGGCGGTGCTGGATGCGCCAAGCTTTTATGATCTGTGCCTACAACTCCTCGCCCGCCGCGGCTTCGATATCCCGGCCGAGGTGACGAACCGAGACTGGCGCCAGCCTTACAAGGCGAATGCCAAGGTTGAAGACGCGTGGCTTGCCATCTACCGCAACACCGCTGACCACTGGGATCTTTACGAACTAGCTGAAAAGCTGGTCGACCTTGAGCATCATTTCCACGCTTGGCGCTTCGCCCATATGAAAACCGTGGAACGGATCATCGGCTACAAGCCCGGCACCGGCGGCACCGGTGGGGTCAGCTATCTGCAGAAAGCGCTCGACCTGCGCTTCTTCCCCGAGCTTTGGACCGCGCGGACGCGCATGTGACGACAGGACCAAGGGAGACACCCCGTGATCTATGACATCAGCCAGACGCTCCGCCCCGGCATCCCGGTATGGCCCGGTGACACCGACTATGAAATGACCGAAACGTGGGAAATGAACGACACTTGCCCGGTGAAGGTCTCAAGCCTCACGCTTTCCACCCACACCGGCAGCCATGCCGATGCCCCGTGCCATTATACGCTCGACGGGCTCGACAGCGCCTCGACCCCGCTGGACACCTACCTTGGCCCTGCGCAGGTGATCGACCTTTCGCAAAGCGTTGGCGCGCTGGTCACCAGCGACGACCTCTCCGGCAAGCTCAAGGACGGCGTCGGTCGTGTGCTTCTGAAACTTTTCCCGACCTTCCCCCACGATGGGTGGGACCCGGCCTTCCCGGCCATCCATCCCGAGACAATCGACTGGCTGGCGGCGCGCGAGGTGAAGCTGATCGGCACCGATGTGCCGTCGCTTGATCCGCAGGAATCGAAAACGCTGGATGCCCACCGGCGGGTGGCGGCCAATGGCCTCGCGATCCTTGAAGGGCTGGTGCTGGACGCCGTGCCCGAAGGCGTTTACGAGCTGATCGCCCTGCCCCTGAAGATCGAGGGGGCGGATGGCAGCCCCGTTCGCGCCATCCTGCGCAGTCTTTGAGGCGACGGGTGGAACCGCGCGCCTCGCTCGCTGACATCCACTGGCCTGCCTTTGCGGCGGGTTTGGTGATCATCGGCGGGGCCTGCGCCTATATGATGCCGGACCTGCCCCGGCTGGCCGCCAGCCTCGTGCTGCTTACCGCCCTTCTCTATCTGGCGCTTTATGACATTCGTCACATGCGCCTGCCAAATGCTGTCACCTTTCCCCTCATTGCCCTCGGCCTTTTGCACGCTGGCCTTAACCAATATGACAATCCGTTTGCGGACAGCCTGATCGGCGCCGCTGCCGGATATGGCATCCTCTGGGGCATCAGCGCTGCATACCGGGCCCTGCGCGGACGTGACGGGCTGGGGCTTGGCGACGCCAAACTCGTCGCGGCGGCGGGCGCGTGGCTTGGCTGGCAATCGCTGCCGTTTCTGCTGCTTTTCGCGGCCGGCGGGCAGCTTCTCGCCCTCCTCATCCCGCCCCTCATCGGCAAGCGTTTCGACTCGTCCGCAGCCATCCCTTTCGGGCCGGCGATTACGCTATCATTTTGGGCGCTCTGGCTCGTCCGATAGGGCGTTTTTCGGGTCGAGTGTGAACGTTTTGTGAATATTTGACCCCCCTTTCACCCCTGCAAAGAAACTGTAACAGGCGCTCTCTATAGCCGCATTTCGGTGCTTGGCTCCGATCCGTTCGGGCTGCCCGGCGCATGGATTTGTTCCAATCCGACCTAATCAAAAGTCCTTTGCGGGGAAGAAACATGACCAGCATGAAATCACTGAAGTCGGTGCTATTGGCCGCGACTGCCGCCCTGGCAATCGCTGCTTGCGGCGACAGCTCGACCGAACTCGCCTCACCGGGCAATGAAGGCCCGAACCCGGGCACCGGCGGCGATGGCGGCAACGGCGGCGGCGATGGCGGCGGCGATGGCGGTGGCAGCACCGGCGATTGCCCGACCGGCACCACCGGCGTAACCGTCGGCAGCCAAACGCACTGCCGTCTCTCCGGCACCATCACCAGTGACATCACCCTGACCGAAGGCAACCTGTACCAGCTGAGCGGCAAGGTTGTGATCGGCGTGGACGCAGGCGCTGAAGGCAATGCCGGCGCTGGCGATCCGGCCACCCTCACCATTGAACCGGGCGTCACCATCTACGGCGCGACCAAGAGCGACGTTCTGGTCATCTCGCGCGGTTCGAAAATCGAAGCTGACGGCAACTCGGGCGACCCTATCGTCTTCACCTCGGGCCTCGACCTCGGCCTTGCTTCCGCCCTTGGCATCTCGAACACCCGTCCGAGCTACAGCGGCCCGGCGCTTGAAGAGCCCTTCACCGCTGAATGGGGTGGCATCGTGATCAACGGTCGCGCCTCGATCAACACCTGTAACGGTTCGGGCATCTGCGAAGCAGAAGGCGAAGGCGACAGCGGCCTCTATGGCGGCAACGACGACGCGGACTCGAGCGGTTCGATGAAATATGTTCAGGTCAAATATGCCGGTAACCCGATTACCGCTGATGACGAACTGAACGGTATCGCCTTCCAGGGCGTCGGTTCGGGCACCGAGCTCGACTATATCCACGTCCACAACGGCGCTGACGACGGCGTCGAGTTCTTCGGCGGCACCGCCAACATCAAGCACCTTGTGATCACCGGCGCTGACGACGACAGCCTCGACTGGACCCAGGGCTGGCGCGGCAAGGCCCAGTATGTTCTCATCATGCAGAACTCGAACCAGCCGAACTCGGACCAGGGCATCGAAGCCGACAACTTCGGCGACGGCATGGACTTCACCCCGCGTGCACGTCCGCTCCTGTCGAACATGACCATCATCGGCGCTGGCGACAAGAGCATCGGCGACATCGGCATGCTGCTCCGCGCTGGTACCGGCGCCCGCATCTGGAACACGGTTGTCACCAACTTCGGTGAAGAGTGCCTCGATATCGATGACGCACCGACCTATGCAAACCGTGACAATGCCACGACCGGCATCACCATCCAGTCGACCTTCCTGGCTTGCACCAGCGGCAACTTCGACAATGGTGCTGAAGACGGCGATCTGGAAAGCTGGTTCCTCGGCCAGTCGAACAACAAGGTCGGCACCTCGTCGCTTTCGGGCTTCATCAACGGCACGCAGGAAAATGCCGTCGTTGCAACGAACGTCCGCAGCGTCAACACCTTCTTCGACAACGCCGGTTACGCCGGTGCAGTGCGCTCGGCCGCCACGGCTGACAACTGGACCCTCGGCTGGTCCTACGGCATCAACGACGCTGCCGGCTGCCCGGATGGCACCACCGCCGAAGGCGATGATGCTTGTGTCCTTGAAGGCACGCTCACCGAGAACGTCCGCCTGATCGCCGGTTTCGACTATATCCTGAAAGGGAAAGTCGTTGTTGGTGAAGATATCGGCGGCAACGGCAACAGCCCGTCGGCCACCGCCGCTCAGGCAACCCTCACGATCGACGCTGGCGTCACCGTGATGGGTGAAGACAAGCAATCCTACCTCGTCG
The DNA here is from genome assembly GCF_028463845.1 of Gimibacter soli. NCBI lineage: Bacteria > Pseudomonadati > Pseudomonadota > Alphaproteobacteria > Kordiimonadales > Temperatibacteraceae > Gimibacter > Gimibacter soli. The sequence continues at coordinate 3,122,040 of NZ_CP116805.1, forward strand.
TTTCGCGCGGTTCGAAGCTTGTATCGAACGGCACCAAATCGTCGCCCGTGACCTTCACCTCGGTGAATGATGCCACTGCCAACCTCGACACCGATACCTCGCTCTGGGGCGGTCTCGTGATCAACGGCCGTGCCCCGATCAACACCTGTAACGGTTCGGGCATCTGCGAAGCAGAAGGCGAAGGCGACAGCGGCCTCTATGGCGGCAACGTCTCCGACGACGACAGCGGCCAGATCCTCTACACCGTCGTGAAATACGCCGGCAACCCGATCACTGCCGATGACGAACTGAACGGCGTTGCCTTCCAGGGCGTTGGCTCGGGCACCACTGTTGACTATCTGCAAGTCCACAACGGCGCAGACGACGCGGTCGAATTCTTCGGCGGCACCGTCAATGCGAAGCACCTTGTTCTGACCGGCGCTGACGATGACAGCCTCGACTGGACCCAGGGCTGGCGCGGCAAGGTTCAGTACGCCGTAATCGTACAGAACCCGAACCAGCCGAACTCGGACCAGGGCATCGAAGCCGACAACTTCGGCGATGGCATGGACTTCACCCCGCGTGCACGTCCGTTCCTGTCGAACATCACCCTCTACGGCGCTGGCGACAGCAGCATCGGTGACATCGGCATCCTGCTCCGCGCTGGTACAGGCGCCCGTATCTGGAACACGGTTGCCGCCAACTTCGGTGAAGAGTGCCTCGACATCGATGATGCACCGACCTACGCCAACCGCGACAACGTGAACTCCGGCATCACCATCCAGTCGACCCTGCTGGGCTGCGTTGACAGCGGCAACTTCGACGATGGCGCCGAAGACGCGGACCTCGAAGCCTGGTTCCTTGGCCAAAGCAACAACGTTGCAGCAGACACGGGTACCGTCCTCGTTGCACCGGCCGGTGGTGGCAAGAACTTCATCACCAGCCAGTCCGCAGTAACGGCCACCAACGTCAGCGCAGTCGACAGCTTCTTCGACAACACCGACTTCATCGGTGCCGTGAAGAACGACGCTGGCGACTGGACCAAAGGCTGGACTGTCTGGCTCCACCAGTAAGGACCTGAACGGGTGGCGCTGCCGGCATGCGGAAATTGTCCGCAATCCCCGGCAGCGCCATCGCCATACCTAATCGAACCTGAATGGTGCAAAAGATGAAATCATTCGACATGAGCCTTAAGGGAGCCCTGCTTGCTTCCACCGTGCTCGCCCTGCCCACTGCAGCGATTGCGCAGGAAACGCAGGACAGCGGTATCGAGGAAGTCGTCGTACAGGGCCAGTATATCCCTGACGAAAAGCGTGCGACCTCGGAAATCTCCAACATCCTTGACGCGGAAGCCTTCGCCCGCACGGGTGACAGCGACGTGGCCGTAGCCCTGACCCGGGTCACCGGTCTCTCGGTTGTCGGCGGCAAATATGTCTATGTCCGCGGTCTTGGCGAACGCTACTCGCTCGCCCAGCTCGACGGCTCGACCCTGCCGCCGCTGTCGCCACTGCGCCGCGACGTGCCCCTCGACATCTTCCCGACCGCCATGGTCGGCTCCGTCCTCGTGCAGAAAACCTTCTCGCCTGAATATCCGCTCGACTTCGGCGGCGGTGTCGTCGACATGCGCACCAAAGCCGTGCCGGACGAGCAGATCCTTGAGATCGGCATCGGCACCAAGTTCAATACCGAAAGCACCTTCAAGGGCGGCCTCAGCTACGATGGTCCGAACTCTGAATTCTTCGGTTTTGGCGGCAAGATGCGCGATCTGCCGGCAGCCCTTGCTGCCAACCCGACGCTTGAAGGCATGACCGCCGAAGAGCGTAACGCAGCAGCCGAAGCCCTGCCGAACAAATGGTCAATCGATGCGGAGGACAACCTGCCCGCCGCCAAGGTCGATTTCACCTACGGCGACCGCTTCGAATCCGGTGACAACGCCTACGGTTTCCTCATCTCGGGCAACTATGAGAACGAGTGGGACAACGAGTTCGGCGAGCGCAATACCTACGCCACCTCGAACGCCGGCCTCGTGCCCCGCGACGAAGTGAATGCCGAAGCCTGCGCCAAGTATGAAAGCGGCGATGCCACCGATTGCGGTCGCCGCGTCACCAACCAGAATATCAGCCTCAATGGTATCCTGACCGTTGGTGCCGAGCTCGGCCCCGATCACGCCCTGAAGGCTACTTCGGTGATCCTGCGCAAGTCCACGAAGCGCGCTTCGATCGAGAAGGGTTCGTTCGCTTCCGATCCGGGCTCGATCCGCACCAACAGCGAAACCTGGTGGGAAGAGCGTGAAGTCTGGTGGAACCAGGTATCGGGCGAGCATCATTTCTCGCACGATAGCGACACGTTCCAGGAAACCCAGGTCAACTGGCTCGCCAACTATACCCGGTCGACCCGTGACCTGCCCTTCTGGCGCGAATTCACCTACGATTTCGACGAGAACGAACAGGCCGATCTCCTGTCGCCCCGTACCGACGGCAACCGCACGTCCTACGGCGCCCTGAAGAGCGAAACCTGGTCGGGCGGCGTCGATATCCTCCAGCCCGTCACGCTCGGCGATACGCCGGTCGATTTCAAGCTCGGTGCCCATATGTCGGATCAGGACTATACGTCCTCGATGCTGCGTTATGGCTTCGTCTTCCCGGCGGGTGCCAATATCGAGCTTCGCAAGCTTGTTCCTGAAATCGTCTTCGGTCCGGTCAACCTTGATCCGGCTGGCATTACGCTCGCCGAATATACCGACCCGTCGGACGAATTCACCGGCAACCAGAAGATCACCTCGCTTTATGCCGGGATCGACGCCCAGCTTTCCGACGTGCTTCGGATCGCTGTCGGTGGCCGCTATGAAAAGTCGGAACAGGATCTTCTGACCTTCATCCGCGTCACCGGCGAGCCTGACCCGGTCAGCCGCTCGGAAGAGGATTTCCTCCCCGCCGCGACCCTGACCTGGGAATTTGCCGAGAACCTGCAGCTGCGTCTTGCCTACTCGCAGACGGTGAACCGCCCGACGCTCCGCGAGTTGTCGCGCGCTACCTTCGTCAACGAGCGTGGCGAGAACGTTCGCGGCAACCCCGATCTCCTGACGGCCGACATCGACAACTATGATGCCCGGATCGAATGGTACTTCGGTGCTGCCGACTTCGCGTCGGTCGGTGTCTTCTACAAGGACTTCACCAACCCCATCGAGGAAAGCTACACCATCCTCGGCGAGGGCCCGCTGAAGAGCCTGCAGAATGCCGCCGGTGCCAAGCTGAAGGGCGCGGAAGCCGAACTGCAGATCAACCTGCCGGTTCGCGAGGCTTTCGGCTGGGACTTCGTGGGTGACCGCGAATTCTTCTTCAACGGCAACATCTCCTACATCGATTCGGAAGTGGACCTGACCGGTCAGGACACCCAGGCAACGACGCTGGTGCGTCCGCTGCAGGGCACGTCCAAGTGGCTCGGCAACGCTTCGATCGGCTGGGAAGAGTTCGAGACCGGCGAGCGCGTCTCGCTCGTCCTCAACTATCAGGGCAAGCGGATCGACGGTACGGGCCTCTTCGGGGCACCGGACGTTTACGAGAACCCGCCGATCCTCCTGAACTTCGTTTACAAGCGGAATGTCGATGTGTTCGGCGGCCCGCTCGAAGTCAGCTTCAAGGCAGAAAACCTGCTGAACGACGATTACCGCCGCACGCAAGGCGAGGGTATCTTCGAACAGTATGACCTCGGTCGCGCCTTCTCGCTCGGCTTCAAATACTCGTTCTGATCACTATCGCGCGTCCAAGCACGATCGGAAGAACTGGCCCCCCGAAGCAATCTTCGGGGGGTTTCTTTATGGGACACCGCCAGCCTGGTAGCCGCTTTGATGGCAAATTTGTTTCGGAAAAATGACATTTCCACCGGGACTGTCATGAATTTGAAACAGGGACCGGTCAGGTTGGCGCCGACATGAGACATACCAACCGGATCTATCATTCATGACAGACCAGACGGCAGCGCCTGCAGCAGCCCTTCGGCAACCGGCCCCGGCCAGCCTTTTCCGCCGGCTGGTGGAGCTTGGCCTTGTCGTCATGCTCGGCCTCGTGGCCGCCCATTTTGTCTGGCTCATGGTCGCCCCGGCGAGTCGCCTGCCTGCCCCTGCTGCGGACCTGCAATCAGCCGCAAGCTTCACCCGGAAGCCCGCAGAAAAGCTCGATCTCGGCATCCTTACCCGCTTCGATCCCTTCAACCGCAGCCTCGCGGCCCCGGTGACTGAAAGCGCGGAAGCCGCCCCCGAGACGAGCCTCGATCTCAAGCTTTTCGGGGTTCGGCTTTCGGATGACCCGGCGCATTCCAGCGCCATCATCCAGACCGGCGGCAAGGACCAGAGCGTATACCGTCCCGGTGACGAAATCCTCTCCGGCGTACGACTCGACCGGGTTTATGACAACCGGGTCAGCCTCAGCCGCGCCGGTGTGATCGAAACGCTGTCGCTGGATGACGGCAGCGGCCCGATCCTCGGCGGCAACACGCCCGCCAAGGTTGCTACCGCAGTTGGCCCGGCAATTGCCGCGAACGACCTGAAGTCGGTGCTCAGGCAGGTGCGGCTTGTGCCCCGCCGCGAGGGCCAGCGCATCACCGGCTGGCAGATCGATACCGACGGAAGCCCGGCAGGTGCAGCTGCCCTTAAATCCTATGGCCTCGAGCCCGGCGATGTCCTCGCCAGCCTGAACGGCGAAACGCTCGGCAGTGCCGAAGACCTCACGGATGCCCTTTCGGAGATTGACCGCACAGGCAGCGTCCGCCTTGAAATCGAACGCGCCGGCAAGCGCATTCCCCTGACCCTCAGTTCAGAAAGCAATCCGGCATGATCACACGCCTTCACCGGTTCGCACGCCCTGCCCTTCTCGCTGCCCTGATGCTGGCGACCCCGCCCCTGATGGCGGCGGAAGATCATCTGTTGAATTTCAGGGATGCGGATGTGCGTGCCCTGATCGACGATATCGCCATGATCACCGGCCGCACCTTCATCGTGGACCCGCGCGTGAAGGGCAAGGTTACCGTCATCTCGCGCACCCCGGTGCCGCAAGGTGAAGTGTTCGACGTGTTCCTCTCCGCCCTCAAGGCCAACGGCTTCACGGCCTTTGCCACCGCCAACGGCGCCTGGAAGATCGTGCCCGAAGAAGGCGCCGCCTTCGACGCGCAGCCGGTTGGCAAAGGCACCGGCGACCAGATGGTCACCCAGATTTTCCGCCTCAGCCATATCGACACGATCAGCGCCCTCAATACCGTCAAGCCGGTGGTGAACCCGCAAGGCCGGGTGATCGGCCACCGCACGCAGAACTTCCTTGTTGTCGTGGACTATGCCGCGAACATGGACCGCGTGGCCAAGCTGATCGCCGGGATCGACGCCGACAAAAGCGTGGTCGAACTCATCCCCCTGAAGCATTCGTCGGCGGCCGAGATCGTCAATATCCTGGCCACCCTGCGCGGTGGTGCGAACGGCGAGGCCCCGGACAGCGCTTTTGCCGCCGTGCCGGTCACCTCCTCCAACAGCGTGATCCTCAAGGGGCCTGCCGAGGTCGTCTCGCGCATGAAGTCGCTGGTTGGTGACCTTGATAACCGCAACGAGGCACAGGGTGACCTGAAGGTGGTTTATCTGAGCCACGCGGACGGCGAGGCGCTGGTGCCGATCCTGTCCGAAGTCAGCCAGTCGCTGGCGTCGGCACAAGGCGAAGCAACGCCCGGCACGCGGCGCGCCACCGTCAGCTTCCACAAGGCGACGAACGCCCTTGTCATCAATGCGAGCCCCGAGATGCAGCAGACGCTTGAAGGCGTTGTCCGGCAGCTTGATATCCCGCGTGCGCAGGTGCTGGTGGAAGCCATCATCGTGGAAATCTCGGATAACGCCGCGAAGGAACTGGGCCTCCAGTATATTCTCGCGGGCGGTGAAGGATCGTGGATCCCCTTCACGGCCACCAACTATTCGAACACCGCCCCGAACGTGCTGGCCGCCACTGGCGCCCTCGTCCTCGACAAAAAATATGGCGACGACGAAGACGGCCCGTTCTCGGACGGTATCAAGGCCCTTGGCACCGCCGCCGTTGACAGCTTCCTCGGCATGAACGGCTTCGCGGGCGGCATCGCCGGCCAGACGAAAGACGGCACGCTTTTCGGGGTGATCCTGAATGCTGTGGCCTCGGATACGGGCTCCAACATCCTCTCTACCCCCTCGGTGATGACGATGGACAATGCCGAAGCCTCGATCCTTGTGGGCCAGGAAATCCCGATCACCACGGGTGAAGCCCTCGGCAGCGCCAACACCAACCCCTTCCGCACCATCGACCGCAAGGAAGTGGGCGTGAAGCTGGCCGTCACCCCCCAGATCAATGAAGGCGATGAAATCCGCCTCAATCTGGAGCAGGAAGTCTCGAGCGTATCAGGCCCTGTCGCCGCCAACTCGACCGAGCTTGTCACCAACAAGCGCGAGATCAAGACGACCGTCTCGGTGCGCAACGGCGAGATCATCGTGCTGGGCGGCCTGATCGAGGAAAACGAGCGGGTCTCGGTCGAGAAAGTGCCGCTCCTTGGCGATATCCCTGTCCTTGGCCGCGCCTTCCGCAGCGAAGGCAAGCGCAAGCAGAAAACCAACCTGATGGTCTTCCTGCGCCCGACCATCGTGCGCAGCGCCAGCGACCTTGCCGCCGTCACCAGCCGCAAATACGGCCTGATGCGCGACCAGCAGGTGAGCCGCAGCAAAACGGGCGAATCCTCGCTGGATGCCATGATGCAGGATGTGATCGGCAGCGGGGTGCAGAACTGATGACCGACATGGCCGCCACAAGCCTCAGCTACGCCTTCGCGAAGGCGCATGGGCTGGTGCGCCTGCCGGATGATGGCACCGGCGGCATGCGGCTTGGCATGCGCGGGCGGGCAGCCCCCACAGCCCTTCTCGAGGCCCGCCGGGTGCTTGGTCGCGCCTTTCAGGTGGAACCGCTCGATGACACCGCGTTCGACCGCTGGCTTTCGGACCTCTATGGTGCCGACACCATGGCCCGCGCGGCGCTTGCTGACGAGCTCGGCAGCGAGCAGGCGCCAGGCCTTGATGGCCTTATCGACGACCGCCCGGACGTGGCCGACCTGCTGGACAGCGAAGACGACGCTCCACTCATCCGGCTGATCAACAGCATGATCGCCGAAGCGGCCAAGCGCCATGCCTCCGACATCCATATCGAGCCCTATGAAAGCCGCCTTTCGATCCGTTTCAGGATCGACGGCGTACTCGCTGAAATCATGGAACTGCCAGCCCGGCTGACGCCAAGCTTCACCTCGCGCCTCAAGGTCATGGCGCGGCTTGATATCGCCGAGAAACGGGTGCCGCAGGACGGGCGCATCTCGTTGACCCTCGGCGGCCGGGTGATTGACGTGCGGGTCTCCACCCTTCCCTCGCGGCACGGCGAACGGGTGGTGCTGCGCCTGCTGGATCGTTCCGCCGCGCGCTTCGACATCGAGGCACTGGGCATGGAAGACGAAACGCTGGATGGCTTCAAGACGGCCCTTGCCGAACCGAACGGCATCCTCCTTGTCACTGGCCCCACGGGCTCGGGCAAGACAACCACGCTTTATGCCGGGCTTTCGCTCCTCAACGACACCAGCCGCAATATCCTGACCGTGGAAGACCCCGTCGAATATGCGCTTGAAGGCATCGGGCAGACGCAGGTGAATGCCAAGGTCGGCATGACTTTCGCGGCAGGCCTGCGCGCCATCCTCAGGCAAGACCCTGACGTGGTGATGGTCGGCGAAATTCGCGACATGGAAACCGCCGAGATTGCGGTGCAGGCGAGCCTCACCGGTCACCTCGTGCTATCAACCGTTCACACCAACAGTGCCGCCGGCGCCATCACGCGGCTGCGCGATATGGGGGTCGAGCCCTTCCTGCTGGCGACCAGCGTCAAGGCGATCCTCGCCCAGCGGCTGGTGAGACGCCTGTGCGACCATTGCAAGGCCCCCTATGACGCCGACAAGGCCGAGCGCGCCGCCGTTGGCAAACCCAAGAAGAAAGACCTGACGCTCTACAAGGCCTGCGGCTGCAGCGCCTGCAACAACACGGGCTATCAGGGCCGGATCGGGCTTTACGAGCTGATCACGATTGATGAGACGATCCAGAAGCTGATCCATGACGACGCCACCGAGGCCGAGATTGCCGCCCATGCCTTCAAGGGCCGCGATACCCTTTCGGAAGCGGGCGCCAAACTGGTGCGCAAGGGCATGACGACCATCGAAGAAGTGATGCGCGTGGTGCGCGCGCATGGGGATGCCTGATGCCTGCCTTCGATTTCGAAGCCCTGGATACAGATGGCCGCGTCAAGCGCGGGGTCCTTTCCGCCGATAGCGCGCGGGGGGCCGCGAAGGCGCTGAAGGACCGCGCCCTGTTGCCCGTCAAGATCGAGCCCGCCGCCAAAACCGGTGGCGAGGCGAAAAGCTTCGGTTTGCGCTCGGGCCGCCTGTCGCACCGGGATATCACCCTTGTCACCCGCCAGCTTTCGACGCTGATCGGTGCCGCCACCCCGGTTGAGGAAGCGCTGAAGACCGTGGCCGAACAGGCCGAGAAGCCGCTCGTCAAGCGCGTGCTTCTGGATGCCCGCACGGGCGTGAGCGAAGGCCGCAAGCTTTCAGCCGCCCTCGCCACCACGAACGCAGGGTTCGACCGGCTCTATGTGGCGCTTGTGGCCGCCGGGGAAGGCTCCGGCAGCCTCGGCCCCGTGATGGAACGGCTCGCCGATCATCTGGAAAAGGCGCAGGCGATGCGCGGCAAGGTGACAGCCGCACTCGTCTATCCCATCTGCCTTGCTGTCACTGCCTTTCTGGTCGTCACCATGCTGATGAGTTTCGTGGTGCCCAAGGTGGTCGATCAGTTCAGCCACATGGGCGCCACCCTCCCGGCCCTCACGCGCGTCATGATCGCGCTTTCCGCTTTCATGCGGGAAGTTGGCCCCTTCCTGCTGGTGGCTGCCGTAATCGCCGCCGCCGCTTTCGCCCGTGCCCTTAAAAGCTCCGCCTTCCGGCTGAAGGTCGATGCCTTCCTGTTGCGCCTGCCGCTGGTTGGCAAGCTGATCCGCTCGCTCGCCGCCGCCCGCCTTGCCCGCACGCTTGCCACCCTTATCGCCTCCGGCGTGCCGGTGTTGGATGGCATGAAAGCGGCAGAAGCTGTTATCGGCAACGGTGTGATCCGGCAGGCGGTGGGCGCCATGCGCGACCGCATCACCAATGGCGCCAGCCTTTCGGCTGCCCTCAGGAGTGAAGCCGTACTCCCGGCCATCGTCACCCACATGGCGGCTGCGGGCGAAAACTCGGGCGCGCTCCACACCCTCCTCGCCAAGGCGGCGGACTATCTGGAAGCCGAGTTTGAGCGCTTCACCTCCACCGTCCTCGGGCTTCTGGAGCCCGCCATCATCATTGTCATGGGCGGGATCGTCACGCTGATCGTGCTCTCGATCCTTCTGCCCATCCTGCAGCTCAACACGCTCGCCTTCGGCTGAGCGACAAGGAACCGAAAGATGCTGAAAACGCTGCTGAAGAAACTGAGAAAACAGGCTGCAAAGGACGAGGGTTTCACCCTTGTTGAAGTGATGGTGGTGATCGTCATCATCGGGCTTCTGGCCACGGTCGTTGTCATCAACGTGCTGCCAAGTCAGGACAAGGCAATGGTCGAAAAGGCCCGCGCCGATATCCTGATCCTCGAGCAGGCGCTGGAGATGTACAAGCTTGATAACCTGACTTATCCGACCACGGATCAGGGTCTTGAAGCGCTTGTCACCCCGCCCGCCGGCCTCTCGCGCCCCGAACGCTACCGCCCCGGCGGCTATATCAAGCGCCTGCCGGACGACCCGTGGGGCAATGCCTACCAGTATGCCACCCCCGGCGAGCATGGGTCGGTCGATATCTTCTCGCTCGGCGCCGATGGTCGCATGGGCGGGGCCGACCTTGCGGCCGACATCGGCAACTGGAAGGGATGATCCCTGATGGGTGGCAGGCGGGCATCCAGTGACGCGGGCTTCACGCTCGTTGAGGTGATGGTCACCGTCGCTCTGATGGCGCTTGCCTCGGCGGCTGTTGTCCTCACCCTGCCACGCCTGAACCCGAGCCCTGAAGCGACCGCAGAGGCCACCCGCGACCGCCTTGCCGATATCGCCGCCCGCGCGGTGATCGGCGGCGAGATCATGGGCGTGGAGGTCGACCATGACGGCCTGACACCGCTCTATCGCCGCGACGGCCGCTGGGTCGAGGCTGGTCCACGCTGGATCGCCGAAGGGGCAGGCCTCGCCCTTGAAGGCATCCCGGCGGAAAAGGGCGAAGACGGCACCCCTCGCCTGCCGGACCTCTGGTTCACGCCGGCGGGCGATGCCAGATCATTCCGCCTCCGTATCGAACGAGACGGTGACACGGTACTCCTCACGGGCGACGAACAGGGGCAGATGCGCCTGACGGGAGAGAAGCCGTGAGCCGCCATTCCTGGAATCCGTTCGTCCTGAGGAGCCCCGTAAGGGGCGTCTCGAAGGACACGCCGCTTGCCCGGTCTTCGAGACGCGGCCATGCCGCTCCTCAGACCGAACGGAGCAACGTGGAATCAGGTTTCACCCTTATCGAAGTGCTTGTCGGGCTTGCCGTCTTTTCGATCGCGGCCCTCGCGCTCCTGTCCGCAACGCGGGAAAGCGTGCGCCATGCCGTGGCACTTGATGCCCGCCTTGGCGCCGATATCGTGGCCGACAACCGGCTGGTTGAAGTGTTGAGTGCGCCCGAGCCCGCCACCGCCGGGCAGCGCACCGGCACGGTCGATCTCGGCGGTCGTCGCTACGATTGGGCCGAACGGGTCCGTCCCCTTGAAGGCTTCGGCGTGATGCAGGTTGAGGTTTCGGTGCGCGAGGCGGGCAGCGAACAGGTAATCGCCAACGCGTCGGGCCTTCGGGAGGTATCGCGGTGACACGCCAGCCTTCAGACGCCGGTTTCACGCTCATCGAAACGCTCGTCGCCCTTGCTGTCTTTGCCATTCTGGCGGCCGGCACCACAACACTGATCGGGCAAAGCTTGCGCACCCGTGACGCGGTCGGTGACGCCACCAACGCCCAGGCCGAACTGACGCTCGCCCGCGCCATATTGAAGGATGATCTTCTTTCTGCCGTCGCACGCCCGGCCCGCGACAAGTTCGGCGGCGCGACACCCGTTTCCCTCTCTGCTGGCAGCGTGGAGGCGGACGCACCGCTCCTGTCGCTAGTGCGCCGGGGCCGCGCCAATCCGGGCATGGCAGAGGACCGCACCAGCCTTCTTTATGTCGAATACCGGTTCGAAAATGGCGCCCTTGTCCGCCGCACCCGTGCCCGCGTCGATGCCACGCCGGAAACACCGGTGAGCGACCGCGTGCTGCTGACCGGACTTGAAGCCGCAAGGTTCGAAATACTCGGCGCCGGGGGCTGGGTCGGCAACTGGAAGGCCGGTGACCTGACGGCCGGCGGCTTGCCGATTGCCGTCGCACTTGTCACCGATGCCGCCAAGGATGGCTCTTTGCGGCAGCTTTTCCTCGTCAGCGGCGAGGTGCGGCGATGAAACCCGAAGCCCCCATGGCAAACGACCGCGGTGCTGTGCTGATCACTGTTCTTCTGATGGTGGCCTTGATGTCGGTCATCGCCGTCGGCCTGTCGGGTCGCGTTTCAGCGCTCATCGCCCGCCAACATCTCATCGAGACAGGCTCTGCCGCGCGGGAAGCGGCCTTGTCTGCCGAGACCTTGGCAAAAGCCGTGCTGCGCCAGTCTTTCGCGCTGAACAACAACCGCACCACGCTTGACGCGCCCTGGGCGCGGCCAGCCCATTTCATGACCGAAGCAGGCCGTATCGACGGCCAGATTTCGGATGGCGGCAATTGTTTCAATCTCAATAGCCTCGTCTCCGGCGAAGGGTCGATCCGGCAATCGAACCCGGCCGCGCAGGCCGAGTTTGCCCGACTGATGGCGCTCCTCGGCCTCAACCCGGCCGAAGCCGAAGCGATTGCCGCCGCTGCCGCCGACTGGATCGACGGCGATACCCGCCCCAATCCGCGCGGGGCGGAGGATTATGACTATATGGCCGCCAGTGTGCCCCACCGCGCCGGCAACACGCTGATGGCGGATGTCAGCGAATTTCGCGCCGTGAAGGGGGTCACGCCCGCCGTCTATAGCCTGCTGCGCCCCTATCTGTGCGCGCTGCCGGTGACCGACCCCGCGCCCCTCAATGTGAATACGCTGATGCCCGCTGCCGCCCCCGTGGTCGCCGCCCTGTTCCCCACTGACCCCGATCTTGGCCGCATCATGGATGCCATCGCCTCGCGCCCGGCGGCTGGCTATGGCGCGCCGGAAGAATTCTGGCGACTACCTCCCTTCCGGAGCCTGACGGTCGGGGACGAGATCAAGGCGCGCACCAGTGTGCGTTCCCGCTTTTTCATGCTTGTTGCTGCCGTCAGCCATGCAGATGCCCGCATCACGCTGACCGCCCTTTTTGATGCGACGGGCAAGGACGATGTTCGCCTTGTCAGCCGCCGGTTCGGAGACGAAGAATGACCGACCCAGTCCTGATCCTGATCGCGGACCCCACCGACCCCGGCGCGTGGCGCTGGGCGCGGGTCGGGGCAGATGGTCGCCTGATTGCCTCCGGCACCGGTGATAGCGCCAGTCTGCCCGGCAAGGGTGACGAGCGTGTCGTGCTGGTGCTGGCGGGTGAAGCCGTGCGGGGCCGCCGGATCGACCTTCCTGCCAAAACCGACGCGCAGGCCCGCGCGGCCCTCCCTTATCTTCTGGGCGATGAACTGGGTGACAGTGCCCGCAGCCTGCATTTTGTGCTGGATACGGGCGGCGCCGGCGAGCGTTCGGTTTACTGGACGGAAGCAGCCCCGCTCGCGGCGCGCTTGGCGGCCCTTGAAGCCCGCGACCTGACGCCGGACCTGATCACCGCCGATTTCATCGCCCTGCCCGCCACCATCACGCCTTACGCACTGGCGGACGGGGAACGCGCCATCCGCGTGGCGCCGGAGCCGACCGAAGGCTATGCCGCGGACCTCGGCCTTTTGTCGCTGCTGGACCCCGACCTTCCAGCCGAAGCCCTGATGCCCGTCCGGCTGGACGGCCTTGCCTCCCGCCTTGCGGAAGGGATCGCCCGTTATAGCGGCCCCGATTTCCGGCAGGGTGCCTTCGCGCCGCGCCGTGCGTGGGGTGAAATCTGGCTGGTGTGGCAACGCGCTGCGGTGCTGGCCTTGGCGCTTCTCGTTCTCGCGGGCGCCGTGGTGCTGGCCGAAGGCTTCAAGGCCCGCAGTCTAGCGGACGAGACTGACGCGGCAACACAAGCGGCACTGCGCGATGCCTTCCCCGATGTGCGCGGCCTGCCGCACCTGCAATCGCGGCTCAAAGCCTTGCGTGGCACTGGCGCTGACCCGTTCCTCGCGCTTTCCGCCCGGCTGTTCGCGGCTGCTGAAACGGTGGACGGCGTGATGGTGAACGGCCTGCGCTTTGACCGGAGCGAAGGGCGCCTTTCAGCGGCCATCAGTGCTGCGAGCTTCGGCGATATCGAACGCCTGAAAGCGGCAGTGGCCGAGCGCGGCGCCACCTTCACCGAAGGCGCTTCCCGGCAGGAAGGTGGCCGCATCATCAGCGAAATCACGATCGGAGAACGGCCATGACTGCAGCCCTCAAGCCCGTCACCGGCTGGTGGAACGGCCTGTCGCCGCGCGAACATCTGATGCTTGGCGGCCTTGGCATCATCGTCACGTTGCTGATCCTCTGGTATGCCATCGCCGCCCCGCTCCTTGCATGGCGTGCTGAAGGGATCGACACGCTGGATGCCGCCCGTCGCGATGCCGCCTTCGTTGAAAGCGCGATTGCCGAGGCTGCAACCCTTGGCACCACCCAGCCCAAGGTGGCAACCGGCGATTTGCGCGCCAGCATTTCCGAAAGTGCGCTCGCCCGCGGTGTGCCGATCAGCCGCCTACAGCCCGAAGCGGCGGGCGGGATCAATGTCTGGGTTGAAGGTGTCACACCGACGCTTCTCTATGCCTGGCTTGCCGAAATCGAAAAGACCTACGGCATCGGTACGGCCCGCGCCGTCATCTCCCGCGCTGCCGATGGTGGCGGCCTCACTGTGCAATTGCTGCTGACAGGGGCGGGGTATTGAACCAGCGGACACTCCTCGCCACCGGCCTCGCAGCTTTCGCCATCGGCCTTGTTGCCTGCCTGCCCCTTTCCCTTTTCCTGCCTGCTTCAGGGCAGGATGGTCTCCATTATAACGGGGCAAGCGGCACGGTGTGGCAGGGCGGCAGCGTTACGGGTGTGCGTTACAAAGGCGTGCCGGTTGGCACTGTCGATATCGAGCCCTCGATAAGCGCCTTGCTGACCGGTGCCATCGGCGGTGACATCCGGGTGCGGGGCAGCTTCCTGAATGGCACGGGCCATGTTTCTGCGGGCGACGGGATCGTGGCGCAGGATGCGTCGCTCCGCGTTGCCCTTGCCGGGCTGCAACTTCCCTTGCCGCTGGATGGTGCCCTTGAGCTGGCCGGTTTCAACGCCCGCATCGAAGGCGACCGCTGCGTCGAGGCCTCGGGCAATGTCCGCCTTGTTGCTGATCTTGCAGGCAATGCTGGCCTGCTGCCCCCGCTGCGCGGCACAGCGGCGTGCGAGGATGGCCAGCTTGTCCTCCGCCTGCAGGGCGCTGCCCGCGGCACCAATCTCGGGTTAGCCGCATGGATTGCCCCCGTCGGCGGCTACCACCTCACGGCGGACCTTGCCACGACAGAGGCTGACATCCGCCGGGTTCTCCCCTATATGGGCTTTGTTCAGGCCGGGAATAGCTTTAAGCTCGAGATCAAAGGCCGCTGGCAGGGGGATTGACGATGCGTTTGTTTACGGCTGTTGTAGCAGGCGCCGGCCTCATGCTTTCGGCCTGCACCGGCACCACTAACACACCGCCTGCTGCGCAAGCGCCAGCCGCACCTGCAGCCCCATCCGAAGAAGGCCCCGCCGGGCGTATCGGCACCCTGCCCCCGCAGGAACTGGCGGATGGCACATGCGGGCTTTATCTTTTCGCACGGGAAGTCGGACGCCGCCTTGTGTTCGTCTCCGACACCACCAGCACTGACGCCCGGATGCAGATCGACGGCAGACCTGCGCAGCTCACCCGTGTGTCAGCCTCCGGCACGGCTGCCGGGCGCTTCTTCCCTGAAATGCGCTACGAGGCAGGTGGGGTCACCGTCAGCGTCAGCTATGTGCCCGAAATGAATGGTAACCTCAGCGGCGGCGCCGTCATCCGCGAGGGCCGCCTGACCTTCGCCGATGCCTCCGGCTGGTCCTATGTGATGCCCGTGGCCGGGCTTATCGCCTGCCGCCCGGCGCAGGAGTGAGGAAACAGGCAATGCGGATACCGCTGCGTATTGTTTCCTGCCTGATGGCCAGCCTCTGGCTCTATGCTTTGCCGGCAACTGCCGAGGATAAGCTGCCGGTCGTCGATATCTATCTGGACCGCGGGACAGAAGTCCTCATACGCAAGGACCGGGACCGTTACGCCGTTGCAGCGGTCGACAAGCTGAAACGCTTCATGGACCGCACCGGGCTCAGATACCGGCTGCGATACCTGCCGTGGTCGCGCGCCATGCGGCTTATCGAAAAGAACCCGAAAGCGCTGATCTACCAGTTGCTGCGCACACCGGAACGGGAAGAACGCTTCCACTGGATCATGCAGGTATTTGACGGCGACGCCCTCCACCTGATCGCGCTCGACACCACCCCGGAAGCCCGGCTGAAGCTGCCGGAAATTCTGAAGGGCAATACGCTGATCGGCTGCCAGAAAGCGACCGCGCACTGTGATGTGGTACGCAAGCTTGGCGTCTCCGAAGAACGGATCATGGAAGTCCCGGCGGCTGTGCCGACAGCACTCGAGCAGATGCTGCTGCGCCAGCGCGTGGATTTCATCATCGCCTATAAAAGCACCGCGCGAAGCAATTTCGATGCGCTTGGCGAAGATCCGGCGCGCGCCGTTTTCATCACACCACTCGACAGTTCAGACGACTATCTGGCCGCTCCGGCCGGTATCGATCCCGCCATTCTGGCCAAGCTTTTGGCTGTGCCGCTGGCTGACTTTCCGCTCCTTGAAACACCGTCGCGGTGAACACACGAGCAAAAGGCGATCAAGGCCACAGGTTGCAGCTTCGGGCGATTTTGAATTTTCAGGGGAAGGTGGTGGCTGGGGCGGCAGGATTCGAACCTGCGAATGGCGGTACCAAAAACCGCTGCCTTACCACTTGGCGACGCCCCACCAGCGGTGTGGCGCGGTTTTATTAGAAGTACCCGGCGCTGTAAAGCCCCTTTTCAACAAATTTTGGGCGGGTATCGCCCCTCGCGCGTTTCCCCTGCCCGAAGCGCTTGCCTGCTTGCCCCGCATGGTTAAAGTGGGGGAGAAAACGGAGGCTTATCCATGACGATACTCATCACCGGCGCGGCCGGCTTCATCGGCTCGCACGTGGCGGCGGAACTTCTGGCGCGCGGTGAACGAATCGTCGGCCTCGACAATATGAACAGCTATTACGACCCCGACCTGAAACGCGCCCGCCTCGCGCGGCTCCATGACAAGGGCGATTTCCATTTCATCCCGCTGGACCTTGGCACCGATGGCGGGCTTGTTCGCGCCCTTGGCGAACACAAGTTCAAGTCCATCGTGCATCTGGGCGCACAGGCGGGGGTCCGCTATTCGATCGACAATCCGGACGCCTATGTGCGCTCGAACCTTGTCGGGCACATGAATATCCTCGAGCTCGCCCGGCACACGGATGGCATCGAGCATCTGGTTTATGCCAGTTCTTCCAGCGTTTATGGCGGCAACACCAAGCTGCCTTTCTCGGAAAATGACGCCGTGGAAACGCCGGTCTCGCTATATGCCGCCACCAAACGCTCCAACGAGATCCTCAGCCAGTCCTACAGCCACCTCTATGGCATCCCGCAAACCGGCCTCCGCTTCTTCACTGTTTACGGGCCATGGGGGCGCCCGGACATGGCCTACTGGCTCTTCACCGAGGCGATCCTGAAGGGTGAGAAAATCCGCATCTTCAACAACGGCGATATGGGCCGGGATTTCACCTATATCGACGATATCGTGGACGGCATCCTGCGCGTGCTGGATCACCCGCCAGCCGCCAGCGACAGCAAGCCGCTGTTCGGCGGCGGCAAGGCCCCGCACCGGGTTTACAATATCGGCAATAACGAGCCCGAGCGGCTGATGGACATGATCTCGATCCTCGAAGCCGAGCTCGGGCGCGAGGCCGTAAAGGAATTCGCGCCCATGCAGCCGGGCGACGTGAAGGAAACCTATGCCGAAATCTCGGCGATTTCAGGTGACCTCGGCTTCAAACCGACCACGCCCCTGAGCGTCGGCCTCAAGAAATTCGTCGCCTGGTACAAGGACTATTACGACGTCTAAGCGCCTATCCTATCCGCCATCAGCCACCAATCCGGGTGACGGGCGATAAGGCTGCGGGCAGCAGCCCCAGCCTCCGCTTCGCTATCGAACAGCGCAAAACAGGTGGCGCCGGAGCCGGACATGCGCGCAAGGCGCACACCATGAAGCGTTTCAAGCGTCTTCAGCACATCCGCGATTGCCGGCAGCACGTTGATGGCGGGCCCGGCGAGACTGTTCCGGCGCGCCTTCACGGCTTCAAGGTCATAGGCTGCAGCCGGTGGCAATCCGGCATCAAAGGCCTTGCTTGCCTCCCTGTAGGCCCTGAAAACTGGCGGCGTTTCAAGCGGCAAGCCCGGATTGGCGAGGAGGATACCCTTCGGCCCCTCATAAACCACCGGCATAAAGCCCTCCCCCACGCCCTCGACAAGGATAGGCCGCCCGGCGAGGCAAGCCGGTACATCGGCACCGAGCTGGATACCAAGGCGAGCAAGGGCGGCATCATCAAGCCCCGCGCCCCAGAGGTCATTCAGGCCCCTCAGGGCAGCTGCAGCGTCAGCCGAGCCGCCGCCGATCCCGGCGGCCACCGGCAGGTTTTTGGTGAGGCGGATCGCCGCCTTCGCGGCAACCCCTGTTTCTGCTGCCAGCAATCGGGCCGCACGCAGGACGAGGTTGTCATCAGCCGCCCCGTCAAGCGCGCCCGCGAACGGGCCATCAATGGTGAGTGCCAGGTCATCGGCTGGCGCGAAGGTCAGCGTGTCGCCGTGCGCCGTGAAGACGAAAAGACTGTCGAGCAGATGATAGCCATCGGCGCGGCGCCCGGTGATTTCCAGAAACAGATTGACCTTGGCTGGCGCCGTCACCATCAGGGCCGGGGCCATGTCAGGGCGTCCCGGCGTCCGGCTTGGCGAGCGGCGGCAAGCCCTTTTCAAGCTTTTCCAGAAGCTTGGCCTTCAATTCGTCATTCGGCTTTGCATCGAGCGCATGACGCCACTGGAAGCGCGCCTCGGCCAGCCGCCCGGCACGCCAGTAGGCATCGCCCAGATGATCGTTGATCGTCGCGTCGGTCGGCTCCATCCCGACGGCTTCTTCGAGGGTCAGAACCGCCTGCGCATAATCGCCGGTCAGATAATAGACCCAACCCATGCTGTCCCTGATGAAACCATCCTCCGGGCGTGCCGCCATGGCCTTGGCGATCATTGCCTTGGCCTCGTCGATATTCTGGCCGCGGTCGATCCAGCTGTAGCCGAGGTAATTCAGCACATTGGGCTCGTCGGGGTTCAGCTTGTGGGCCAGCATCAGGTCGGTTTCTGCCTCCAGCCAGCGGCCAAGCTGCTCGTAACAGATGCCGCGCGCGAAAAAGACGAACCAGTCGGCAGGCACCGGCGCCGTGATCGTGTCAATCACCTGACCGTAATAGACGATGGCTTCCTCGAAGGCGGATGCTTCACGCTTCAGATCACCAAGCGAGGTAAGGTACCCCCGGTCTGCCGGTGCTTCCACCAGCATGTCCTTGAGGATAGCCTCAGCATTGTCGGTCTCGCCAGCGGCCTTCAGGGCAGCAATCCGCCGCGCCTGGGCTGCACGCCACAGCGGGTCGCCGCGCGGCACGGTCGCAAAAGCCTGCGCCGCATCCTGCGGGCGGTTCACTTGCTCAAAAAGCGCCCCAAGCAGCAGATAGATGTCCGCCACGTCGGGCGTCAGGTAACTGGCGAGCCGCAGATAGACGACCGCTGCCTGCGCGGTGCGCGCCTGTGCAAACTCGGACCCCAGCCGGAACAGTAGCAAGCTGGCACCACCAAGGGGGGTCGCCGCAGTCTGGCTCGGCGCCCCAAGGTGGCTGAGGCGCATGGCTTCGCGCATCAGGTAACCGTTGCCACGGAACCGCTGCGTTGCATCCGTCAGGATCAGGCGAGCCGCATCGCGGTTGCCAAGCGCAATCTGCTGCTGGGCATAGGCCACAATGGGCTGCATCGAAACCGGGCGTTCTTCGGTCGTCAGGCGCTTGTAGACTTCCTCTGCGCGGGCTTCCTCGCCCAGATAATCAAGGATATAGGCCAGATGTTCTTCGGCGATCGGCTTGATGCGCTCGTCTGCCAAAAGGGGCGCGAGGGTTGCTTCTGCCTGCACCAGATCCTTCTCGGCAGCATAGGACCAGGCCTTGAGGACGGGGTTTAGCACCAGATCGAAGCCATCGTCTTCGCCTTCGGTCAGCAGCGTCCTGAGCCGCGCCCAATCTGCACCGCGATAGGCGCCAACCACCCGCATCATGAAGACGATATTGTCATCCTGTTCAGGCGGCAGTTCGGCTGCAAGGGCTGCCGCGTCATCCAGCCGGCCCGAAAACAACAGCTGATAGAAGGCACGCTCGGCGACAAAGGCGCTTGAAGGGTCAAGCGCCAGTGCCTCCAGATAGAAGGCTGCCGCCGCCGCATTCTCGGAATTCTCCTGCGCGAGCGTCGCCGACAGGAACGGCCCGAAGCCGCTGTCGGTGGCGCCCATGTCGTCCTCGACCGTGAATTCGCTATAGAGCGGCGGGGTGGCTGGCGCCGGCGCGAGCTCCGGCCTGCTGCCGCCCGCGCAGGCGGCAACAAGGAGGGAGATCGCGAGCACGGATGCGCGCCCGGCCATCGGAACGAAAACTGCCTTCATCATTGTCCCGGCGGGCCCGCCGGTCCTCTTACATGTTCGGGTAATTGGGACCACCGCCGCCTTCCGGCACCACCCAGTTGATATTCTGGGTCGTGTCCTTGATGTCGCAGGTCTTGCAGTGCACGCAGTTCTGGGCGTTGATCTGGAGGCGTTTGCCGCCTCCTTCACCGTCCACGAATTCATAAACGCCAGCCGGGCAGAAGCGCTGCTCGGGGCCCGCATAATCTGCCCAGTTGATCTTCACGGGGACGGTCGGGTCCTTCAGCGTCAGGTGGCAGGGCTGGTCTTCTTCGTGGTTGGTGTTCGACAGGAAGACGCTGGTCAGCTTGTCGAAGCTATAGACGCCATCCGGCTTCGGATAGTCGATCGGCTTGCAATCCTTCGCCTTCTTCGTGGCCTCGTTATCCTTGTGGCCGTGACGGAAGGTCCAGGGGATCAGCGCGCCGAGGCCGAGGCTGTTGAGCCACATGTCGAAACCGGAATAGAGCGTGCCGAGCGTGACACCGAATTTGGTGAGCGACGGACGCGCGTTCCGAACCTTGTGCAGGTCCCTGTAAATCCAGCTTGTCTTGAAGGCATCAGCGTAGGAGGTCAGCTCCTTCTCGCCTTCCGAGCCTTCAACGAGGGCGTCGAAGGCCGCTTCAGCCGCCAGCATGGCCGACTTCATGGCATTGTGGGTGCCCTTGATGCGCGGCACGTTCACGAAACCGGCCGCACAGCCGATAAGCGCACCGCCCGGGAAATGCAGTTTCGGGATCGATTGCAAGCCGCCCTCATTGATCGCCCGTGCGCCGTATGCCACGCGGCGACCACCCTCTAAGATCGCTTTCACGGCGGGGTGCGTCTTGAAGCGCTGCATCTCGTCGAACGGCGAAAGATAAGGGTTCGCGTAATCAAGCGTCACGACAAAGCCGATGGCGACCTGATTGTTTTCCTGATGATAGATGAAGCCACCGCCGGCCACATCCGAAAGCGGCCAGCCCTGCGTGTGAATCACGGTGCCTGCCTTGTGCTTGGCGGGGTCGATATCCCACAGTTCCTTGATGCCGATGCCGTATGTCTGGTGCTCGACACCCTCACGCAGGTTGAAATGCTTCTCGAGCTGCTTGGAGAGCGAGCCCCGGCAGCCTTCAGCGAACAGCGTATATTTGGCATGCAGTTCCATGCCCGGCTCGTAGCCATCCTTGTGGGTGCCATCGCGGCCCACGCCCATGTCGCCGGTCGCCACGCCTTTCACGCGGCCATCCTCATGGAACAGCACTTCGGCGGCGGCGAAGCCGGGGTAAACCTCAACGCCCAGCGCCTCGGCCTGCTCGCCCAGCCAGCGGGTGAAATTGCCCAGCGACAGTGTGTACATGCCCTTGTTGGACATCAGGGGCGGCAGCAAGAAGTGCGGGAAATCAATATGGCCGGTTTCTGACAGAATCCAGTGATGGTTGTCGGTGACAGGTGTGTTGAGCGGTGCGCCCTTGTCTTTCCAGTCAGGGATCAGTTCGTTAAGCGCGATGGGGTCCACCACGGCGCCGGAAAGGATATGCGCGCCAATCTCCGAGCCCTTTTCGAGCACGCAGACGGTCAGTTCCTGACCCTTCTCGTTTGCAAGCTGCATCAGCCGGATCGCCGCAGACAGGCCGGACGGGCCGCCTCCTACGATCACAACATCAAATTCCATGGATTCGCGTTCCATGTTTTACTCCCCTGAATGACTAACGGCGGCGCGCCGAACGGCAATAAAAAATCTCGGCAAGCCTGCCTCTGTTGACCCATTCCGGCGCGTTTGTGTCCGGCCCTGTCCCTTTGATTTTCAGTGTTTATGCCCCGCCCCGGCAGCAAGGTCAAACGGTTGCAGCGAAATCTGTGTTTATGTGAACGGGCGGGTCTCGAAAAAAGCGGTGCGTGGCTGGACAGGGCCGCTATATAGTGATTGCCGTGGACAACGCCGTGGGGGCAGGTCCTGCGATTTGTAACAGTGAACGACAGGGACCGCCCAACTCGATGATGAACCGGGGCAACGAGATCACGTCCGATATGGACCCCGCCTTCCTGCTTGCCTGGCATGTGGAAATGGGCGCGGATGAAGCTATCGGTTTCGATCCTGTAGACCGCTTCACAGCCCCTTCTGCCCCCGAAATCCGCATGCCTGCTGCACCGCGCCCGGCCGCTGCCGACGGCGCCCCGCGCACCGTGGCCGATATCGTCGCCCCGACTGTGCCCGTGGCTGGCCCGCGTGTGATCGAGGCGCGCCCTGTGCAAAGCGTGATCGGCGCGGGCCCGGCTGAAGCCGTCCGCGTTGCCGCCAGCTGCAACAATCTTGAGGAACTTCGCGCCGCTATCGAGGCTTTCGATGGCGGCACCTTGAAGCGCGGCGCCAAATGCACCGTCTTTGCCGATGGCGTGCCGGGCGCGCCACTGATGGTCGTCGGCGAAGCGCCGGGTGCGGACGAGGACCGTGAAGGCCGCCCCTTCGTGGGTGCCTCCGGCCAGTTTCTGGATCGCATGCTGGCCGCCGCCGGACTTTCGCGCCAATCGAACGTCTATATATCGAATGTTGTACCGTGGCGCCCCTTGGGCAACCGCACGCCGGACCCGGCGGTGATCGCCATGTGCCTGCCCTTCCTGATGCGGCATATCGAGCTTGCAAAACCGCAAGCCCTTCTCCTTGTTGGCAAAGTCCCGACAGGCGCACTTTTTGGCAGCGACGATGGCATTACCCGCCTGCGCGGGAAGATGCGCGACATCACCGCCGGGGGCTTGACGCTGCCTGCCATGCCCACATACCATCCGGCCTTCCTTTTGCGCCAGCCCGCCCAGAAAGGCCAGGCGTGGCGCGATCTTCTGACCATTCGGGAAAGGCTGACACTTTGAAGACGTGGCGTATCGGCAAATGGCGGAATAGCTGTCTCGGCCTGACCCTCGCCGCCGCCCTTGTGCAGCCGGCACTGGGTGCGGACGCGCCAGCCCCCGTGGCCGTCGCTGCCGCGAGCACGGCGCCCGCAGCCAGCATGCCGATCACTGTAGCGGTCCCGAAGGCCCTGTCGGATGAAGACCGCGCGCGGTATGAACGTATCTTCGCGCTCGTCAATGCCGCCAACTGGAAGGCGATGGACGCCGAAGTCGCCAAGCTGAAAGACAAGTCCCTGATGGGGCATGTGCTTTACGGCAAGCTGATGCACCCGACCGGATACCGATCTACCTATGCCGATCTTTCCGGCTGGCTTGAGATGTATCCCGATCATCCGAACGCATGGCTTATCTACAAGCTCGCCAAGCGGCGGCAAGGCAAGGCCAAGCCGCCACGCCTGCCGGTCGATCCGCAATATCCGAACGTAACCGGCCACACCGGCAACAAGGGCCTGCCTGTACCGAAGCGGTCCAAGGCATCGAGCCGCGAGGTCGCCCTCCTGAAATCGCAGGTGCGCACCTATGTGAAATCCGGCCAGCCGGAACGCGCCGAGAAGCTTTTCTGGGTTACCGACGACAAGAAGATCATGGCGGGCCACGAACGCGCCGCCCTGCTGGAGCGGATCGCCGCCAGCTATTATTATCAAGGCAACGACAAACGCGCCAAATTCACGGCCGGGCTTGCCGCCAAGACCGACCGCAAGAACGAACCGACCGCCGACTGGACGGCCGGCCTCGCCAGCTGGCGCCTTGGCGATTATGAAAGCGCCTACAAGCATTTCGCCGAAATGAAGGGCTCGTCGAAGCGGCTTTCCAGCTGGCTTGCTGCCGGTGGCCGTTTCTGGGCGGCGCGCGCGGCCTATCGCACCGGGCGTGACGACAAGGCCGAGGAATTCCTCAGGAGCGCAGCGCTTGAATATCCCGAAACCTTCTACGGGCTGCTGGCGGCACGCCAGCTTGGCATCCAGCCGAAGTTCGACTGGTCCCTGCCGCCCCTGACCCCGAGCGGGCTTGAAAACCTGAGCCGCTTCCCGTCCACCCACCGCGCGCTTGCGCTGCGCGAGCTTGGCCGCGACGACATGGCGGACGAGGAACTGCGCCTTCTGTGGGGCCGTCAGGGTACCGCTGTGCAGGACGACCTGCTGGCGCTCACCGCCCAGATCAACCTGCCGAACCTGCAGATGCGCCTCAGCCGCGCGGGCGGCGGCAAGGTGAAAGTGCCGACAGGGGCGCGGTTCCCGCTGCCTGACTGGGAGCCCGTGGACGGCTTCCGGATCGACCGGGCACTGATCTATGCGATGGTCCGACAGGAAAGCGACTTCCGCATCCAGGCGCAAAGCTATGCCGGTGCGCGCGGCCTGATGCAGGTGATGCCGGCGACCGCCAGCTACCTGACCCGCGACAAGACGCTTTTCAAGCGCAATCAGCACCGCCTGTATGAGCCCGAGTTCAATATCGCGGTTGGCCAATATTATGTCGAATATCTGCATGATAACGACGTGGTCGGCGGTGACCTTCTGAAGCTGCTGGCGGCCTATAACGGCGGCCCCGGCACGCTGAAGCGCTGGGTCGGCGAGGTACGCTTCCAGAACGATCCGCTGCTGTTCGTTGAATCGCTGACCTTCCACCAGACCCGCGATTATATCGAGAAGGTGATGGCGAACCTCTGGATGTACCGGATGAAAATGGGCCAGACGACCGCAAGCCTTGATGCGCTTGCCGCCGGCAAATGGCCCGGTCTTGAGCATTTCGATGAAGATGTGCAGGTCGCCCGCGCCAATGGCGATGCCCGTCCGCCTGCTACCCGCCAGCTTGGCCGCGACGCCAAGTGACCCTGCCCGCGCTGCCGGGCTTCCCTGAAACGGAGATTGCCTGATGCGCGCCTTTATCCTTGCCTGCTTCACCCTCGTGCTGATGGCCGCACCGGTAACAAACGCGAACGACTCTGCCAAGGACAAGGCGCTCATCAATGCCATGCTCAATCACCTGCATGCAGCCGCCGCCAATGCCGACTGGCCGGAATATTTCGGCCTTTATGCCGACGACGCCACCTTCCTTGGCACCGACAAGACCGAGCGCTGGGACATGCCTACTTTCAAGTCTTACGCGGCCCAGACGAAGGGCTGGAAATACACGATGACGGAACGGCACATTGATCTTTCCGCCGATGGCAATGCCGCCTGGTTTGATGAACTTCTGTGGAACGATGCCTATGGCGTCAGCCGCGGGACCGGCGCACTGATTCGGGGCGATTCGGGCTGGAAGATCGTTCAGTATCATTTGACATTCCCGATGCCAAATGACCTCGCCAAACGATTCACCGAAGAAATTCAAACCTTTGAAAAAAATGCTGCAGCGCAGGAAAAGTGACAATTTTTTCAAAGTCTTGATGCAGTAACAAAGGCGCGTCATGCTTTCCTTGTCCCACGATGGGACAGATGGTTGAGGAGAGCACCATGGCACTGCCTTCTGCACTCGACGAGATCATCGGCATCTGGCGGGCCCTGCCCCGTAAAGCGGGCGCCTTGTTGCCCTGCCGCCGTGCACTTAACCCCCGCGATCTTGCACGCGCCCTGCCGCGTGTTGCCCTGATGCAGCGGCGTGACCGCTATGACATCCAGGTCGGGATCGTGGAAACCCCCTTCGACGCACACTGGTCGGAAGGGATGGCCGGGTTTAACGCCTTCGATATTGCCGACAGCGACATGCGCGAGAATATCGCCCGCTTCTGCGACGCCATCCTTTCGCAGCCCGCCGGCGCGTGGGTCGAAGAGAAAGTCGAAGCCATGGGCGGCGGCGAAGCCACCGTCTCCACGCTATACCTGCCACTCACCGACCGGCAGGACCGCGCGACCTATATCATGGGCTGCTCGGTAAGCGACCGGCCGGCAGCGCACCGCTCGCTCCGGGAAAAGTTAGTGCCCACACCATCCGCCATTGCGGCTGTCCGCTTCTTCGATATCGGGCAGGGCAAACCGAGCGTGGCATTCGAGCCCATGACGCGCATCAGGGGCACTGGCCTGAAGGAACGCTTCATGGACCCGGCGACGGTGGAAGCTTCCCTATAAGCGATTGCCGGGCGGGCTTCAGCTCGCCCGCGCTTTCATCTTGGCAGCCATTTTGAAGGCAAGGCGTGGGAACAGGCGCTTCAGCCACAGGGCATTCATCTCCATGCCCTGCCCCACGGCAATTTCGGGCGTGCCCTTGTGGAAGCCCCTGACGATAACGCGGGCCGCCGCGTCCACATCCATGCCGCCGGCGATATTATTGTCCATCTTGCCGAACTCGGTGCCGTCGCCCTTCAGGGCCACGTTCGAGATATTGGTGCGGATGAAGCCGGGGGTCACGGTCGTCACCCGGATATTCTGGTCCGCCGTTTCAGCACGCAGCGCATCGAAGAAACCCATCACCGCGTGCTTGGCGGCGCAGTAACCGGTGCGGAGTGGCGCGCCGAGCTTGCCGGCGACCGACGCGGTCACCGCGATATGCCCGCCGCCTGCCTTGATCATCAGCGGCAACACGGCTTTGGTCAGCGCCATCTGGCCAAACACATCGACCTCGAAAAGCTTCCGGTAGGTCGCCATCGTGGTATCGATGGCCAGCGCGCGCTGCGAGATACCGGCATTATTGAAGAGCATATCAATGCGGCCGGTAAAGGCATGGGCCTCGGCGGTCGCCATTTCGATAGCGGCTTCGTCGGTCACATCCAGCGGCAGGGCAAGCACCTTGGCGGCCCCATTGGCAAGGCAGGCGGCCTTCACGCGCTCCAGTTCATCCGCGCGACGGGCCGACAGGACCAGCGCCCCGCCTTCCTTGGCGATTTCCTTGGCAACGGCTTCGCCGATCCCCGACGACGCCCCGGTGATCCAGACAGTCTGATCCCTGAACATGGCTTTCCTCCCCCGAAATGCACGTATCAGCCGATGGCGCCACCGGATTTCAGGGCGCCGATTTCCTCAGCATTAAAGCCCAGTTCGCCAAGGATTTCATCCGAATGTTGGCCAAGCATCGGCGGCGCCTTCTCATAGACGATGGGTGTGCCCGAAAATTTGATGGGGCATGCCACCTGCGGCACCTTGCCGGAAAGCGGATGGTCCAGTTCGAACGCCAGCCCGCGCGACACCACCTGCGGGTCAGCGAAAGCCTGCGGAATCGTGTTGATCGGGCCGCACGGCACCGCCACATCCTCAAGAATGGCGATCCATTCTGCGGTCGTTTTTTTGGCAATCAGTGCTGCCACCAGCGGCACCACTGCCTCGCGGTTTTCAACGCGGGCACGGTTGGTGGCGAAACGTGGATTTTCGGCAAGGGCAGGATCACCCGCGACCTCGCAGAAGGCCTTGAACTGGCGGTCATTGCCGGCGGCCAGAATGATATGCCCGTCGGCGGTCGCGAAATCCTGATAGGGCACGATATTGGCGTGGGCGTTGCCCGCGCGCTTCGGCACATTGCCGCCGATGAACCAGTTCATATTCTGGTTGCCAAGTAGGCCGAGCGTCACGTCCAGCAGCGCCATATCGATATGCTGGCCCTCGCCCGTCAGGTCGCGGTGGCGAAGGGCGGCCAGAATGCCGATCACGCCGTAAAGCCCCGTGGTGAGGTCGGACACCGCGACCCCTACCTTCTGCGGGCCGCCGCCCGGCTTGTCGTCACGCTCGCCAGTGATGGACATCAGCCCGCCCATCGCCTGGATCATGAAATCATAGCCCGCACGATCTGCATAAGGCCCGGTTTGCCCGAAGCCCGTGACGGAGCAGTAAACAAGCCCCGGGCACTCGGCCTTCAGGCTTTCAAAGTCGAGCCCGTATTTTTTCAGGCCGCCGACCTTGTAGTTTTCGAGAAGCACATCGGCGCGGCGGGCGAGTTTATGGATCACCGCCTGCCCTTCAGGCTTCGAGATATCGATGGCGATAGAACGCTTGCCGCGGTTGGCGGAAAGATAATAACCCGCCTCGCCGGTCTCGTTGCCGTCCTTGTCCTTGAGGTACGGCGGACCCCAGCCGCGTGTGTCGTCGCCGGCACCGGGGCGTTCCACCTTGATGACATCGGCGCCAAGGTCGGCCAGAAGCTGCCCCGCCCACGGCCCCGCGAGCACGCGCGACAGATCCAGCACTTTCACACCCGCAAGCGGCCCTGCCATCCGATCCTCCCTTGATTGTGGCTGCCCCGAGAAAGCACCAAAGCCAATTGAAGTGCAAGCGGCTTGACACGATGTGCGGCAAGAGGACACATGAGGGGGCACAAGGTGGCCCAATCGCCACCCAGAGAGATTTGGATGCCAATGACTTTCCGCACGCCGACGACCCTCAGCCTCCTGAAGGCCGCCTTCCGCGCTGCCCGCGCCCGCGCCATGCTGCTGTTCCTGCTGTCGCTGATGTGCGGGGCCGTTTCCGGGCTTCTTTATGCGCCCGCGTGGCCTGTGGTTTCGGACCTTTTCACCGTGATGGCCGACCAGACGATGCCTGACCCCGAACGCAGCGAACGCATGGCAGCGATTCTCGGCGACGGCTTCTTCACGGTCATCATCTGCCATATACTGGTGATGGCGGCAACGGCACAGCTGATCGCCCCGTGGGCGCGCGCTGTGGCGCCCGATGCCCCGGCGCCGCTTGGCCTCAGTTACGGCGACAGCGCCCGGCGCGGCTTCCGCCTTTTCGGCCATATGATCACGGGCGCGGGCGTCAGCCTTTCGCTGATCATCGTGCTGGTGACCATCGCGCAGTTCATCCCGGCGGCCTTTGTGCAGCTGGTGATCGCTGTCCTGATGCTTGGCAGCGTCATGATGGTGGCGGCTATCGTCAATCTCGCGAACGCGGCTGCGGCGCGCGACCGCACCGAGAGCTTCCTTTCCGCATGGCGGCGCGGGCGCCTGTTCGGCGGCCCCATCGTTTCAAGCTTCGCCTTCATCGCCGTTATGGTCACCTTCTGCAACATGACCATCGGCACGCTGATCGTGGCGCTGGCGCCCGCTGCCATCGAGCTGCCGGTATCGATGATCGTCGGCGGGGCCTTCATGTTCCTGATGACGGCCCTGCATGTGGCGGCCATGCATGAAGTGCCCGACTTTCACGACCTGATGCCGACCCGGCAGGTGTGACGATGCCGGACACCGCTGCCGGCACCCGCCCCGACAAACACGAAATCCTCGCCTCCGTTTTCGGCTTTTCTGCCTTCCGGCGGGGTCAGGAAGATATTGTCGACCGGCTGACCGCGGGCGGCAAGCTGCTTGCCGTGATGCCGACGGGTGCCGGTAAAAGCCTGTGCTACCAGCTTGCCGGGATGCTTCGGGGCGGGATCACCATCGTTGTGTCGCCGCTCATTGCCCTGATGAATGATCAGGTGGCAGCGCTGACCGCCAATGGTGTGGCAGCCGAAGCGATCCATAGCGGCCGGGACTGGCAGACGAACGCCGATGCCTGGCGGCGCATCGCCGGCGGCCATTCGGGGTTCCTGTATCTGTCGCCCGAACGCCTGACAACGGACAGGATGCTGTCGGCCCTTGCCAAGCTACCGGTCCGGCTGATCGTGATTGATGAAGCGCACTGCGTTTCGCAGTGGGGTCACGATTTTCGGCCTGAATATCTGACCCTTGGCACCTTGCGCGAGACCTTCCCGCAGGCTGCCATCGGTGCCTTCACGGCCACCGCTGATACGGTGACCCAAGGCGATATCGGCGACAAACTGTTCGGCGGCGACGGCGAGACTTTTACCTTCGGCTTCGACCGCCCGAACATCCATCTGGACGTGCGTGAAAAGGCCGGCGGCCCGGCGCAGCTTGTGAAGCTGGTGGGTGAACTCGCCGCCGGTGGCGCACAAGGCATTGTCTATTGCCTGTCGCGCAAGGGGGTGGAGGAAACTGCCGAACGGCTGAACGCTGCCGGCATCAAGGCCATTCCCTATCATGCCGGGATGGATGCCCACACGCGGCATATTCACCAGAACCGTTTCCTGTCGGAACCTGATCTTGTCATGACCGCCACCATCGCCTTCGGCATGGGGATCGACAAGCCGGACGTGCGCTTCGTGGTGCATGCTGACCTGCCCGCCAATATGGAAGCCTATTATCAGGAAATCGGCCGCGCAGGGCGCGACGGCAACCCGGCCCGCGCCGTGATGCTATACGGCCTTGGCGATATCGGGCGCCGCCGCGCGATGATCGACAGCGGCAATGCGGGCGACGAACGCAAACGGGTGGAATGGCAGCGGCTGAATGTGCTTCTGGGCTATGCCGAAGCCGTCACCTGCCGCCGCCAGATGATCCTTTCCTATTTCGGGGAAGCGTCCGAGCCCTGCGGCAACTGCGATGTGTGCGACAGCCCGCCGAGCGTATTCGATGGCACGCAGGAAGCCGAGATCGTCGCCGAGATGCTGATCGCCACGGATGAGCGCTACGGGCAGGCCCACCTTCTGGATATCCTGATGGGGGCCGCAACCGCCAAGATCAAATCGGCAGGCCATCATGAACTGCCCGCCTTCGGCGCCGGGCGCCCGCGTGACCGCCACCAGTGGCAAAGTTACCTGCGCCAGATGCTGGCCGCTGGCTACCTGAGCCTTGACCTTGAAGGTTACGGCGCCCTGAAACTGACGAAACGCGGTCGCGCGATCCTTGCAGGCGGTGTCGAGGTGTCGTTGAAAGACAGCCTGCCGCGCCGGGCGACGCCCAAGATGAAATCGACCGCCACGCCGGTTGAACTGTCGGCAGGGGACGGCGAGCTTTATATGGCGCTGAAGGCCCTGCGCCGAGACCTGGCCGACGCCGCCGACGTACCGGCCTATGTGATTTTCGCCGACAAGACGCTGGCCGACATGGCCCGGCTGCGGCCTTCGACCCGCCGCGAACTGCTTGGCGTCAACGGCGTTGGCGAGAAGAAGGCCGACAAATATGGTGACGCCTTCCTCGACCTTATCCGGAGCAATGTCTGATCATGACCCGCCTGCCCACAATCGAAGTCTGTGTCGATACGATCGACGGCGCCTTCGCGGCCCTTGAAAACGGCGCCGACCGGATCGAGCTTTGCGCCGCGCTTGAAGCGGGCGGCCTGACGCCTACACCCGGTGCCATGGAAATGTGCCGGGGCCTGAAGGGCCAAGTTTACACCATGATCCGCCCGCGCGGCGGGGACTTCATCTATACGGCGGCCGAGCTTGACCAGATGAAGCGCGATATCGAAGCCACCCGCAAGGCCGGCCTCCATGGCGTCGTTTTCGGGGTTACCACAGCCACGGGGGCGGCGGACGTGAAGGCGATGGAAAGCCTGATCGCTGAATGCGAAGGGCTGGGCGTCACCCTGCACCGCGCCTTCGATGTGATGCCGGACACAATGGAAGCGCTGGAGACCGCTATCGGACTGGGGTTCGAGCGTATCCTCACCTCGGGCGGTGCTTTCACTGCCATGGCAGGGATTGACCGTTTGACGGCAGTGGCGGCAGCGGCTGAAGGCCGCATCGCCATCATGCCGGGGGCGGGTGTGACCGCCGCGAATGTCGCGGCCTTTGCCCGCCTTCCGGGGGTCACCGATATTCACGCCTCCTGCAAGGCGGTGCAGGCGTCCGCCTATGGCCCCGATGTGCCCCTGATGGCCAAGGACGCGGGCTATGTCCGCAACATCACCGACCCTGCCACCGTTCGCGCTTTCCGCACGGCGGTCGAAGCGGCCTGGGCTCAGGCGTAGGCGTAAGGCCCGCCGTTTTCGAGCGCGCGACGGTAGGCAGGCCGCGCGTGGATGCGATCCAGAAAATCATGGGCACGCGGGCCGATGGAGCCGCGTGACGACGCGGCCTCGAGCGGGAAGCTCATCATGATATCGGCCGCACTGATTTCAGGCCCGGCAAACCAGCCGGTGCTATCCAGCGCCTTTTCCCAATAATCGGCATGCAGCCGGATTTCGGGGTCAATATAGCCTTTCATCGGGCCGCTGATCAGCTTGCGGGCAAGCGGGCGAATGAGCGCCGGGCTGCGGGTCGATACCATCGAGAAAATGAGCTTCATCACAAGGGGCGGCATCGCCGAACCTTCGGCATAGTGCAGCCAGTAGGTGAGGTTTTCGGGGCTGTCGCCCTTCATCCGGTCGCCCGCGCGGCTATGCAGCAGATAGGCGATGATCGAGCCGGTTTCGGCAACCACCCGGTCACCATCCACCAGCACCGGCGCCTTTCCGAGCGGATGCACGGCGCGCAGGGCGGCGGGCGCCCGGTTGGTTTTCGCGTCACGAGCGTGATGGACGATCTCGTACGGTTCCTCCAGTTCCTCAAGCATCCAGAGGACACGCTGGGACCGGCTGTTGTTCAGGTGATGGACAGTGAGCATCGGGGCGGTCCTTTCAAAGCCTCGTGGCGTGGATGGTGATATCCCAGAGGATGCGGCAGCGTTTTTCGGGTTCACCCCACGCGGCCTCAAGGGCGGTCACCAGTTCGGGGATCGGATCGTGCCCTTCGGACTTCCGGAAGGCCGCCGTTGACGACCAGCTGGCAGCATAGGCAGCCAGTTCCCGGGTTCCCCAGTGGCGTTCGATCACCAGTTTCGGTGCTGTTATACGCTCGAACGGGAAGTCGAGATCAGCATATCCGTTGCGGCAATGGTCATGCTCCATCGGCCACCAGGGGCCGAGCGTGACATCCTGAAAATGCCGGAAGGCTTCATCCACCGCCGGGTCTTCGGGCGCATGGAGCGGCGCATAGGTCCAGACAGCCAGCACGCCGCCCGGCTTCAGCACCCGGCGGGCTTCCCTGTAAAAGGCATCAAGATCAAACCAGTGCAAGGCCTGCGCGACAGTGACAAGGTCGCAGCACGCATCCTCAAGGCCGCTCGCTTCCGCCGGGGCCACCCGGTAGCTGATGTTCGGCGCCTGTTTCGCGGCTTCGATCTGTTTGGCGCTGGCGTCCGTCGCCACGACCTGTCCGAAATGGCGGGCAAGCGCCACAGCCGCCTGCCCGTTTCCCGTGGCGCAGTCCCACACGCGGTCATGCGCGCGGCACTGGGCGGCAAGCCATTCGAACAGGATATCCGGATAATCCGGTCGTGCTTCGGCATAAGTGCCGGCAGAACCTGAGAAATGATCCTTGAAGCCGGCACTCATGCTGTTTCTCCCTCAAGCCGTTGGCAGCTTGTAATCCTTGAACTGATCGCGAAGGTCCTTCTTCGAAATCTTGCCGGTGGCGGTGTGGGGAATGCTTTCAACCGTCACCACATCATCCGGCAGCCACCATTTGGCGCAGCGGGGTTCGAGGAATTCGAGCATATTGTCGCGGCTGACCGTCTTGCCTTCCTTCACCGTGATGATCATCAGCGGGCGTTCTTCCCACTTCGGATGGCGCACACCGATAACGGCGGCTTCGGTCACATCCGGATGCGCCACAGCCTCGTTTTCAAGATCGATCGAGCTGATCCATTCGCCGCCCGATTTGATCACGTCTTTAGAGCGGTCAGTGATCTGGATATAGCTCGCCGGGTCAAGGGCGGCCACGTCGCCAGTGTCGAACCAGCCGTCCTCATCGAGCGCGGTTTCGTCGGCGCGGTAATAGCTGTCGATCACCCACGGGCCGCGCGCCATCAGGCGGCCGGCGGTCTTGCCGTCGCGCGCCAGCATGTTGCCGTCGTCATCCTTGATGCACAGCTCCACACCGATGGGCGGACGGCCCTGCTTGACCTGATAGTCGAGCTTGTCCTGCGCCGAAAGATCCATGATCGCGCCGTTTTCGGAACCGACGGAGCCAAGCGGGCTCATTTCCGTCATGCCCCAGGCATGGTTGACGCGCACGCCATAATCCTTCTGGAAGGTTTCGATCATCGAGCGCGGCACCGCCGAGCCACCGATGGTGACAAGCTCAAGCGGTTTCATATCCAGATTGTTCGCCTTGATATAGGCAAGCATGCCGTTCCAGATGGTCGGCACCGCCGCCGTCACCGTGATGCCCTCGTCCTTGATCAGCTTGTGCAGCGTTTCAGGATCATGGTGCGGGCCGTTGAGCACGAGCTTGGAGCCTGCCGCCGCCGTTGCATAAGGGATCGCCCACGCGTTCGCATGGAACATCGGAACCACAGGGAGCACGGTCGAGGTTGCGCTGATCTTCAGCGTGTCGGTCGAAAGGCAGACAAGGGTATGCAGGAAGTTCGACCGGTGGCTATAAAGCACGCCCTTCGGGTGACCCGTCGTTCCGGATGTGTAACAAAGGCCGCACGCGGTGTTTTCATCAAGTTCCGGCCATTCGAAGGTGCCCGGCTCGGCGGCGAGCAGCGCTTCATAGGAATGCACGTTCGGCAGGCTCGTCTGCGGCATATGCTCGTGGCCGACCATGATGATGTAATGTTCGATCGACTTCATCGTCGGCGCCAGCTTCTCGATGAGCGGCAGGAAGGTGATATCGAACATGAGGACCTTGTCCTCGGCATGATTGGCGATATAGACGATCTGCTCCGGGAAAAGCCGCGGGTTGATCGTATGGTTCACCGCCCCCATTCCCGAGGAGGCATACCAGGCTTCCACATGGCGGTTGGTGTTCCAGGCGAGCGTCGCCACGCGGTCACCTTGTTTCACGCCAAGCTTCGCGAGCGCCTCGGCGCACTGGCGCGAGCGACGGGCGATATCGCCCCAGGTCATCCGCACCTGCCCGCCTTCGGGCTGCATGCTGATCACCTCGCGTTCCGGGTGATTGATTTCCGCGTGTGTAAGAATTTTTGAGACCAGAAGCGGCCAGTTTTGCATAAGACCGAGCATCGCCAGTCATACCTCCCTTCGTGCATATTTTCCCCGACGAGATATTGAGATACAGGCCGTGGGCTTTCAAGAGAAAGCGACATGACAGAAACTTGATTGCCCTAATCCTGCCACAGCGGCCTATTAGCCATGACTGACAGTTGCCCGGTGCGGGGAAAGAGCGTTATGCTCGCCACCGAAATCCGGGCACCGAAAGGTTCGGAACAGAATCGGGGGTATTCAAGCATGTCAGGCACGTCACCTCGCTCGTGGCACCATCAGGGTCATTGGCTGGCCCTTCTGATGATCGGCTTCATCGCCGTCCTCGTCGCATCGATTGCAGCAGCGGCGCAATCGACCGATGAAAACACCTATGACGAAGCCACCATCGTTGAGAAAGGCTCCGCCTACCTCGGCGAAGGTGCCGAAGTGATGGCCAAGACACTTGAAGGCATCTTCAAGAAGAACGGTCGCCCGAACGCCTATATCGAAGGCTCGGAAGCAGGCGGCGGCCTGATTGTCGGCCTCCGCTACGGCGACGGCATGCTCAATCACAAGATCGAAGGCCAGCGCAAGGTACACTGGACCGGTCCGTCAATCGGGCTGGATGCCGGTGCAGACGCCGTGAAGGTCTTCGCGCTTGTTTACGGCCTTTATGACACGCAGGAAATCTACCGCCGCATCAGCGCCATGGAAGGCAGTTTCTATTATGTCGGCGGCCTTGGCATCAGCATGTATGGCAACAAGGATTTCACCATCGCCATGGTGCGGGTCGGCGTGGGCCTCCGGGCGCAAGCCTCGCTCGGCTATCTCAACATCACCGAAAAGCGTCGCTGGGTTCCGTTCTGAGGCACCCCGAACGACACGTATAAGAAAAGGTCCGGCAGCGATGTCCGGGCCTTTTTATTTGTCTAACCGTCATTTCAGCGATTTGCCGTTTTTCCGGGCCCACGCCTCGGCGGCAGCCTTCCACTTTTCGTTTCCGAATGCGGCCCCTTTCATAAGGGTTACGGCTTCATCCATATCCCGGGCATAGCCCTTGCCTTCGGCATACATGATGGCTTTTGCGTAGCAGACTTCCTGATAGCTGAAGCCCACATCCTTGCCGAAGTTCCAGCCTGCGCCAAAAGAGCTGAACCCAGAAAGATAGTCGGCTGCCTTGGTATAGTCCTGCCGAACATCTTTTCCGTAGTAATAGAGAAGCCCGAGCTTTGCGCGTGCCGTTGCATTCATTGCCTCTGCCGCCTCGGTATAAAGGCGAACTGCCAGCTCTACATCCTGCTTGAAAAGGGAAGTGCCTTCGAAAAAGACATCGGCAAGCTCCGTCTTGTATTGGGTAAGGTCCATTTCGGCGGACTCGCTACCCTTGACGAGCCATTCCTCGGCCTCACCGCGGTTCATGCCCTGCCCGTGAATGGCCAGATCGTATAGCTTGTCGTAGGCATAGGGGAAGTCGGCCGCCACTTCCTTCAGGCTGGCAATGCCCGCCTTCAAGTCCCGAGCACCACCGTGCCCTTCCACCTGCATGTAGCCAAGCAGATAGCGCGCAGCCTTTACCCCCGCGGCGTCCGCTGTGATGAAATAGGAACGGGCTTCGGCCATTTCCGTGGCACTACCTTTGCCATCGTCCCACAGGTAGGTCGCAAGGTCTGTGAGCGCATCTGCGTCACCACCTGCTGCTGCCTTTCGTGCCCATGCAATGGCCGCCGTACGGTCGGCGTCCTGCCCGAACCCGTTGAACAGATTGTTGGCGAGTGTGCTTTGTGCGCCCTTATGGCCTTGGCCGGCCGCACGTTCGAACCAGCCATTGGCCCGCGCCTGATCCTGATCGACATTGTCACCCTGCTCTTCGCGGGGATCGCCCAGCAATCCTGCAACAATTTCGTGCCGCTGAGCGTCCGCCTCATTCAGCACGATGCCGGCAGAGAACTGGGCATCTGCGTACCCGGCCTCTCCTGCTTTTTCAAACCAGCTCAGGGCCTTGGCCTGGTCACGGGCTGCATAGTCGCTATCGTAATAGAAGATACCCGCCGCGAACATTTCCCTGGGCTCCGTCAGGGCTTCCAGCGCCTCGCGCGCCTCTTTACTGCCCTGCTCGGTGGCAAGAACATACCAGGCAATCCCCTGGTCCTTGTTCTCCTCGACTTCATGGCCGTAATAGTAATAGCGCCCGAGCATCCAGGACGCGGCGGCGAGATCGCCGTCAGAGGCCGTCACCAGATACTCGATCGCCTTCGCCGAATCCTTTTTGACACCTTCGACCGGGATGTCGCCCATATAGATGCCGGCCAACATATAGCTCGCCTCCGGCACTTTCACGCCGTCAAGTCGCCAGAGATAGCCAAGCCCCCGCGGCAAATCGCGCAGCGCTTCGTCCTGCCCCAAGAGAATGGTCGCAGCTCCGTAATAGCCCTTCTCATAGCCGAGACTTGCCGCCTTCTCGAACCAGGTGAGAGCGGCTTTCTTGTCCAGCGCCACTCCGGCACCGTTCAGATAGGCAGTGGCGAGCGTATAGGCAGCTTCACCGACGCCGGCGTCAGCGGCCTTACGATAAAGCTCCATTGCTTTCGTCATGTCGCCTGCCTTATGGGCAACGACCGCCTGATTATAGAATTCATATTTCGACTGTGCCGTTGCTGGCGCAGCCCAGAGGCTGACACCGAGCCCCGCCGTCAGAATGATCTTTGAAAACCGATTTTTCATGATTGCATACCCCCAAACTCGAACCGAAAACACGATTTGAGAACGGGTTTCATGTTTTTGTCAATCTACTGAAATTCAACCGGTTTCAATACTGTATGAGACTGCAGCGAGACGATGCGCGTCATTGTCATCGGCACGCCAGCAACCGGTTACCGTTTCCTCTCCGGTTACGGCAGTGATGAGCCATATCCAACCGGGCTCGACCGAGCGGGCACGGTCTTCATCAGAAGGCTCAGGCCTGCCGTTTGGATGGCTGTGCCACACCCCCGCAATCGCCGGGCCGCCCTCGCGCGCTTCACGGTGCAGGCGCAGGAGAAGGGCGGGATCGATCTCGAAATTACGGGCGGGGTCGGCGTCGGTCACGTTGCGGCTTGGTACATAGCCGGCAATATGATCCCGTGTGCCCAACAGCATGGCGCAGGCTTCATGCGGGGCAGCCTCCAGGGCCAGCGCCTCCAGTGCATCCAGAAGCCCCGGCGCCAGCGTCACGCTCATTTGGGGATATGCACCCAGCGCTCGGTGCCGGTCGCCTGATCAAGCACAAGGATATGGTCGCCGTCATCGCCCCGGAAGGTCAGCACCAGCCGGTTGCCCGAAAGCGAGGTCGAAACAAGCGTAGCGCCATCGGGACGCTTGATGCTGATTTCGCCGGCAACCATGGGCACGGGGGCGGCGACAGCCACCTCGGCGGTTTCCACCGGCTGCGGCTCATCCCCGAGCCCCGTCATGATCTTCGTCACGATGGCAACGAGCATACCGACAATGGCAATGCCCAGCACGATGACGAGGACCTTCAGCCACATGGGCGGACGGTCATACTCAACATCCTCACCGGGCG
This sequence comes from Gimibacter soli, assembly GCF_028463845.1. Lineage (NCBI taxonomy): Bacteria > Pseudomonadati > Pseudomonadota > Alphaproteobacteria > Kordiimonadales > Temperatibacteraceae > Gimibacter > Gimibacter soli. The sequence continues at coordinate 3,160,224 of NZ_CP116805.1, forward strand.
TGACTTTTGGGTCGGCAGCAGCCATATAGTGTCTCCATGAACGAGAAGCCGAACGACGAAATCGACGATGAGGAGCTTGACGGCGCAGATAGCGCCGCGAGCAGCCTGAGCGCCACGGTGCCCGAAGGCACCGGCGGGCGGCTGGACCGGTTTCTGGCCGAAGCCTTTGCCGACCTGTCGCGCTCGCGGATCAAGGCCCTCATCGAGGAAGGCAATGTGCGCCTGAATAGCGCCAAAGCCCCCGGCACCATACTCAGCGCCTCGCGCGCGGTCAAACCCGGCGAGAGCTTCTCTGTGCTGATCCCGCCGCCCGAGGCGCCCTTGCCGCTGCCCGAGGATATCCCGCTGGATGTAGTTTACGAGGACGCGCACCTGATCGTCATCAACAAGGCGCCGGGCATGGTGGTGCATCCCGCAGCCGGCAGCCCCAATGGCACGCTTGTGAATGCGCTTCTCTACCATTGCGGCGACAGCCTATCCGGCATCGGCGGGGTGAAGCGCCCGGGCATCGTGCACCGGATCGACAAGGACACCTCCGGCCTTCTGGTGATGGCAAAGCATGACAAGGCGCATACGGGCCTTGCCGTGCAGTTTGCCGACCATAGTATCGAACGGCTCTATGCCGCCGTTTGCCGGGGCATCCCTTCGCCGGTCGCCGGCCGCATCGAAGGCAATATCGCGCGCCACCCGGTGGACCGCAAACGCATGGCCGTGACACCCACAGGCGGCAAATGGGCCGCCACCCACTATCGCACCATCCATGCCTTCGCCCATAATGGCCATCCGGTGGCTGCCCTCATCGAATGCAAGCTCGAGACCGGCCGCACCCATCAGGTGCGGGTGCACATGACCCATATCGGCCATCCGCTTGTCGGCGACCCCGTTTATGGCCGCAACCACAAGCTGCCCTCCACCACGCCGGCAGCGGCGCGCGGGGCCATTCTCGGCTTCACCCGGCAGGCGCTGCATGCCCGCGTTCTGGGATTTGTGCATCCGGTGACCGGCGAGACCTTGAGATTTGAAAGCGAACTCCCACATGACATGACGTCGCTCCTGAACGCGCTTGATCCCATGCGCCTCGGCGACACCTGAAAGAAGCCACCCCCGCCCGCCGATCATCGGAAGGTGATTTGACGGAGACGGTGGCTTGTTGCATGGTCATGAGAAGAAATTCGGTCAGAAACCGAAGCGTTTGCGACAAGAGAGGAACCAAGCATGACAGCGATTCAGAGCAATCTGCCGACCCTGTCCCCGGAAGGAAGCCTCAGCCAGTATCTGCAGGAAATCCGCCGTTTCCCCATGCTGGAAGCGGGCGAGGAATATATGCTTGCCAAAGCCTGGGCCGAGCATGAGGACAGCAAGGCCGCCCACAAGCTCGTTACCTCGCACCTGCGGCTGGTGGCAAAGATCGCCATGGGCTATCGCGGCTACGGCCTGCCGATTGCCGACCTTATCTCCGAAGGCAACGTCGGCATGATGCAGGCGGTGAAGCGCTTTGACCCCGAAAAAGGCTTCCGCCTTTCCACTTACGCCATGTGGTGGATCCGCGCCGCCATTCAGGAATATATCCTGCGCAGCTGGTCGCTCGTGAAAATCGGCACCACCGCCGCACAGAAGAAACTGTTCTTCAACCTGCGTCGCCTGAAAGGCAAAATTCTGGCACTGGACGAAAGCGACAGCACGCTGAAGCCCGAACAGATCACCAAGATCGCGACCGAGCTTGCCGTTTCCGAAGACGATGTCATCACCATGAACGGCCGCCTGTCGGCAATGGATCATTCGCTGAATGCGCCGTTGAAGGCAGATACCGAAGGTGAATGGCAGGACTGGCTGGTGGATGAAAGTCCCGATCAGGAAACGGTCGTGGCCGAAGCCGAGGAAATGGACCAGCGCCGTGCACTTCTCGTGGACGCCATGAAGGACCTGAATGAGCGCGAGCGGCACATCCTGACCGCCCGCCGCCTGACGGAACCCGCAACCACACTTGAAGACCTCAGCCAGGAATACGGCATCAGCCGCGAGCGGGTCCGCCAGATCGAGGTACGCGCGTTTGAGAAGGTCCAGAAGGCGATCCGGACAGCCGCTGAGGCAACTGGCGCCGGCAATCTTGTCGACGCCTGAACGGCACATCCAAATTTCAGATAGTCAGGAACCCGACCCTTCGTGGTCGGGTTTCGTTTCTACGGGACTGACTAGTATTTCCCCACCCCACTGCTCGATCAGCGTCTGGCGCTGTTTCGTCAGTTGCCGCAGCCGTTCCTGCGAGAAACTTTGCAGGACAACCGCCGCCACGATCGGTCCCATGAAAACGAGGCCATAGCCGAAGGCGGCGCCGGCAAAGGCAAGCGCGAGACCATAGGTGTCGAAGACCGGCGGATTCATCACTTGCTGGCTGGGGCCTGCAATCGCCGCCAGAACACCGGCAAGGTTCGACAGGCCGACGATCTGCGCCTTGAGGCCCGCGTATATGCCAGTGGCAGTGTAAACAATCACGATCGTCGGGATCATGCCGAAGCACAGCAGTGCTGCAACGGGCATGTTGAAGACGGCAAGCCCGGCCACCAGCAGCATGAAAAGCGGCATCAGCCGTGCACCCACGCTCGGTGCCCGTCGCATCCTTATCTGCTTGTTGCCGCCTCTGCGCATCTTCGGCCTAACTCCTTACAACACAATCAGCGTCATGCCGAAGACCGCTAGGCCCGTGGCAATCATGCGCGCGGCCTTCAGCCCCTTCATCTGGGCTTCGGGGTCGGCCGCTGTCATCTTGCGGGCAAGCCGCATGCGGTCCCGCTCGATCTGGACCATCACCTGACGCACCTGCGCAAACTCGGCGGCATCCTCGTGGCTCAGGCGACTGACATTCACCTCGCGGACAAGGCGGGCGATATCGCCGCTTTTCTTGACCTTCTCGACCAGCTTCTCGACCCCTTCGCGCCGCGCCTTGCTCCGCAGCTTCTTGATCGCGGCACCCAGCCCCTCGGTCACCTTTGCCGTCAGGTTGGGCAGGGACGGTATCTTGAGCTGCGCCTGCAGGGTTCCAAAAAACTCGGCCACAATCGTGTTGAACCGCGCCGGGTCACCCTGTGCCGCTGCCATCTGGTTGATATAGCGTTCAAGATCCAGCCCGTGTACGGCGCAGAAGGCCGCGATATGCCGGTCATACATGGCGGTATCCCCCCCGCCAGTGCCGGCCAACCGGTCGAGCGCCATGATCAGCTGCCTGACCGACCCGATCCAGACGCTCTTGAAACGCGAGGACTGGCAGGGCAAGGCGGAATTCAGCTCATACAGAACCCGCTCCATCCCCTTCCCGAGCTGGCGGCTGCTCGACATGTCGAAATATTTGCGCAGCGCCGTTGAATGGCCGAGCAGACGACCGCTCTTGTCCGCTGAAATATCGACAAGCGTCGCGATGAAAGGGGATTCCAGCAGTTCATCAAGGGCTGCAAGTGCGTCCTTGTCGTCCCGCGCAAAGGCATCGGCGATAACGGCAGGGAAGGCATCAAGGAACAGCGAAAGCGACTTGTAGCGGATCGGCCCCGTCGGATCGAGGAACATGCAGACCCGCGCCACCATCTCGAAGTCGGCATTGCGGCCCGCACCCATCGTATCACCGGGGCGCACGGCAAGCGCGCGGTCCAGCTTTTCGGTGAAGATCACATCGCGCAGGCTTTGCTGAACCCACATGGGGAAGTCGAGCTTGCGAAGAAACTTGGCGGCCGCCACCGGATTGCGCCCGAAGGCATCGGCCATCAGGCGGCGATCCACATAGGCCGTGCCTTCGAATTTCGACGGCCGGTTCATTGCCCATGATTTCATCGGCGTGCGCTTCGGCGCGGTATTGCCTTCGTACCAGGCGATCACGTCGGACGCGACCCAGCGCGCTTCGGGCTCATCCGCCATCAGGCCGCGCAGTAACACGCCGAGCGTACCCGGCACATCCCGGCCGCCAGAGAGCGCCCAGAAGGAACCCTGGTTGACCCTTGCGGTTAGCAGGCTGTCCCGGTCCCTGCCATTCCAGAGCATTTCCCCGAAATAGAGACACTGCAGCGTAGCACCAAGCTGGTAATAGTCCGCGGCCTCGCTGCCCTGCCCGCGCCCGGCATCCTGTGCGAACGCAAGTTCCAAGGGTTCAAGCCCCATCGGTTGCTTGTAGCCGGCGGGAGTGCTGTAGCATTCGCCAAGCACGATATCTTCGCTATCCTTGTTGGCGAAATAGATGGACGTCGGGCGGATGCAGCGGTGATAGACCCCGCGCTTGTGAAGACCGGCAAGCGCCTTCAACAGCTGCAGGGCGATGCTCTGGCGCAGACGGCCCGTATTCAGCTTCGGGTGCGCCTCCCCCTTCTGCCCAAGAAGCGGGCCGCCGGTCGGGCGCTCAAAGATGGTAACAAGGCGCTGCTTGATCCCCCCCGGCAGGTCAACATTCATGAGCCCGCGTTCTATGGGGCAAATGAGCGATGCGATCGGATCGTCGGAAAGGTGCTTGAAAACTGTATTGCGGACGGAAACCGTGGGATTGTGGACCAGCGCATAATAGGGCCGGTCAGAATGCTCACCGTCCACAACCATATAGGCGTCACCGCCCGGGGTTGAAAACTCGGGCAGCGGCTTCGATGTATCGATGCGGAAGCGTTCGCTAAACGCGTTCGCCTCGTTTGGCACCGGAACCTGTTCGCTACTCACCACGCCATCTCCGCTGCGCCAGACAGCGGTTTCCGCCGGCGCCCCCCGCCGCCAGTAAACCGATGTCCAAACATGGTCGGTACTTTGGCGGAAACGCCGAGACGATGCAATTGGTTAATAGGGCTGCCCTATGAGCCTCAGCCGAGGAAGGGATCCCGCACGAGGATCGTGTCGTCGCGCTCGGGGCTGGTCGACAGAAGCGCCACGGGCACACCAATCAGCTCCTCGATCCGGCGAATATACTTGATCGCCGTGGCCGGCAGCTGGGCCCACGAGCGGGCGCCGTAGGTGCTGTCTTTCCAGCCTTCGAGCACTTCATAAACGGGCTCGACAGCCGCTTGGTCTTCCATGCCATACGGCAGGTAATCGACAATTTCGCCCTTGTGCTTGTAACCGACGCAAACCTTGAGTTCATCAAGGCCGTCAAGCACATCAAGCTTGGTAAGCGCAATGCCATGCACGCCCGAAATGGTCAGCGACTGGCGCACCAGCACGGCATCGAACCAGCCACAGCGGCGGGCACGACCGGTGACGGTGCCGAACTCGCGGCCCTTTTCGCCGATATACTGGCCGATCTCGTCGTTCAGTTCGGTCGGGAACGGGCCCGAGCCCACGCGGGTGGTGTAGGCCTTGGTGATGCCGAGAATGTAACCGAGCGACCCCGGCCCCATGCCCGAACCGCCCGATGCCTGCCCCGCAACCGTATTCGACGAGGTGACGAAAGGATAGGTGCCGTGGTCAACGTCCAGAAGCGTACCTTGCGCGCCCTCGAACAGGACTTTCGAGCCGGCCTTCTGGGCTTCATCCAGCGTACGCCATACGTTCGAAACATAGGGCAGGATTTTCGGCGCCAGCGCCATCAGCTCGTCGGCGATGGATTTGGCATCAATCTCCGGATGGCCGAGACCACGCAGCAGCGCGTTGTGGTGGGTCAGTGCGACTTCAAGGCGGGCTTCCACGATCTCGCGCGACTGCAGGTCGCACACGCGGATGGCGCGGCGGCCGACCTTATCTTCATAAGCCGGGCCAATGCCGCGGCGGGTGGTGCCGATCTTCACGCCTTTGGTGGCGTCTTCACGGATACCATCGAGGTCGCGGTGGTAGGGCATGATAAGGGTGGCGTTGGCAGCGATCTGCAGGTTGGCGGGGGATACATCCACACCCTGCCCCTTGATCGCCTCGATTTCCTTCAGGAGCGCCCAAGGGTCAACGACAACACCGTTGCCGATCACGCTGATCTTGCCACCGCGCACGATGCCCGAAGGCAGCAGCGACAGTTTATAGACCTTGCCATCGATGACGAGCGTGTGGCCGGCATTGTGCCCGCCCTGGAAGCGCACAACCACGTCGGCGCGTTCGGACAGCCAATCGACAATCTTGCCTTTGCCTTCGTCGCCCCACTGGGACCCGACGACTACCACATTGCCCATGACTATACCCCTTATCACCGTTGGAAAGGCCCGATCCGGGCCGGATTTCGCGCTGAAACGTCAGACAGAAACGACTTTATCCCCGGCAAGCACGTGTGTGCAGCCGAGGCGCCGCGCTTCTTTGAGCGGATCGGCCTCTTCTGTCAAGCCTTGAATGGCCCGCCAGCCTTCGGCGCGCAGCTTTGCGGCCGCCGCGTGGCCTGCCTCGTAAGGCACATAAACAAGATCCGCCCGCGCCGGTGCCGGCAAGGCGGCCATCAGCACATCAAGATAGACCGAAAAGCCCACCGCTTCTTCCGTGGTGCCATCGGGCGCGGAGACAAGGTAACGCCCGCCCCGGCCGAGCTCACCGCGTGCCGAACGCGAGAAAAGCGCGAATCCGATGCCGGTCTTGTATTCGAAACCATGGGTCTCGCACGGATCGACTGTGACGCCCACATCCGGCAGGCGGGTCTGGATCGCGTCCACCAACCGGGCGAGCCGCGCGGTCAGCTTGCCGGCGTGCCCTTTAAGGGACAGTGCCTCAAGCCGCGGCAAGGCGTGCGCGGCAGTGCCGGCAGCCGAGATAAGCCCGGCGAAAGTTTCGTGCACGGCACCTGCGAACTGGTCAAGCGCCCCGATATCCTTGGCGTCCAGCGCGCTCACAGCAGCGTCCCGGGCATCGCCTTCCAGTTTGAACTGTTCGGCCAGCACCCCGATGATGGGGGCGAGCGTCAGATCAACCGTCAGCTCATTGATGCCAACGGCATGCAGCGATTCGACTGCCAACACCAGGGCCTCAATCTCGGCTTCAAGGCTTGCCGAACCGATCAGCTCGAACCCCGCCTGGAAAAACTGCCGTGCGGGGCGAATCTGGCTGCCCTTCACGCGCAGGCAGCTGCCGGCATAGGCCAGCCGCAAGGGGCGCGGCGCATCGGCCAGCCGCGTGGCGGCAAGGCGCGAGGCCTGCACGGTCATGTCGGTGCGGATCGCCATCACGCGCTGGGTATCAGGGTCCATCAGGCGGAACATCGCCTTGGTCTTGGCGGCACCCGGCCCGGCGATCAGGCTGTCTTCATATTCCACAAGGGGCGGCGAAACGCGCGCGTATCCATAGGTCTGGAATACGTCCACAAGCGCACGCACGACCGAAGCTTCATGCTCGGCCGCGGGCGCCAGCGTGTCGCGGAATCCATCCGGCAAAAGTGCGAGGCGGGCGTATTGAACACCCGCCATCTTGTCTTTCGGAGCGGTCATGACAGACCCTGCCTCCCTGTAAGCCCTATATCAGAACGAAAGTTTCTTCGCCTGACGTACATGAGCGAGAGCGGTCAGCTGGTCAAGCACAATGTCCTTGATCGGCTGGTCCACTGCCACAAGGCACACCGCTTCTTCGCCTTCGACACGACGGCCGAGCGCGAAGGTGGCGATATTGACGCCATTATGGCCGAGAAGCGTACCGAGTGCACCGATGAAGCCCGGTTTGTCATTATTGATGACATAGAGCATGTTCGGGGCGAGCTCGGCTTCCATACGGACACCGTTCACTTCCACGATACGCGGTGCGCCGTTGGCAAAGAGCGTACCCGAAACCGTGCGGGTCTGGTGCTCGGTCTCGACCGTCAGCTTGATCAGGGTCTGATAGTCGCCCTCGCGGTCATGCTTCGTCTCGGTCACGTCGATATTGCGTTCCTTGGCGATCACGGGCGCGTTGACCATGTTGACGCTGGACATCAGCGGCGACAGCAGGCCTTGCAGCACAGCAGCGGTGAGCGGCTTGGTGTTCAGTTCCGCCACATGGCCTTCATACTCGACCGTGATCTTCTTCAGGCCATGCTCAGTCAGCTGGCCGGCAAACGAGCCGATCTGGCCGGCAAGCGCCATATAGGGCTTCAGCTTCGGCGCATCTTCAGCCGAAACGGACGGCATGTTCAGGGCGTTCGTCACACCGCCAGTCATCAGATATTCGGCCATCTGCTCGGCAACCTGCAGCGCCACATTGACCTGTGCTTCGGTCGTCGAAGCGCCAAGGTGCGGGGTACAGATCACTTTCGGATGGTTGAAAAGTGCGTTGGCTTCAGCCGGCTCTACAGCGAACACATCAAGGGCGGCACCGGCCACCTTGCCGCTATCGAGCGCGTCCTTGAGTGCTTCTTCGTCAATCAGGCCGCCACGGGCACAGTTGATGATGCGAACGCCCTTCTTCATTTTCTCGAAGGAAGCCTTGCCGATGATGCCGCGGGTCTGGTCGGTCAGCGGGGTGTGAAGGGTGATGAAATCGGCGCGCTTGAAGAGCTCGTCGAGTTCAACCTTCGCCACACCGAGGTCAGCCGCGCGTTCAGCCGACAGGAACGGATCGAACGCCACGACCTTCATCTTCAGGCCTTGAGCCCGGTCAGCGACGATCGAGCCGATGTTGCCCGCACCGATCAGGCCAAGGGTCTTGCCGGTCAGCTCCACACCCATGAAGCCCGACTTTTCCCACTTGCCTGCGTGCGTCGACGCGTTCGCCTGCGGGATTTCGCGGGCCAGCGCCAACATCAGGGCAATGGCATGTTCTGCCGTGGTGATCGAGTTGCCGAAGGGGGTGTTCATCACCACCACACCGGCGTTCGTAGCTGCCGGCACGTCGACGTTATCGACGCCGATACCGGCGCGGCCGATCACCTTCAGGTTCTTGGCAGCGGCCAGAATGGTCGGGGTCACTTTGGTGGACGAGCGGATGGCGAGGCCATCGTATTCGCCGATTACGGCAGCGAGCTCTTCCTTGGTCATCCCGGGTTTATAGTCAACTTCGACGCCGGCTTCCTTGAAGGTCTGTTCGGCAAGCGGGCTCATTTTATCGGAAATCAGCACCTTGGGCATGATCTCATCCTTTCGGAAAATATGTATGTCTCGGGAATGGCGGGGCCATCAGCGGCCCCGCGGCAATCGCTGGAAATCAGGCGAGGACGGACGCCTTGGCAGAAGCAAAGGCCCAGTCGAGCCAATGGGTCAGCGCTTCAAGGTCAGCGGCGTCAACGGTGGCGCCGGCCCAGATGCGGAGGCCTGCCGGGGCATCGCGGTAGGCGCCGATGTCGTAGGCAACACCTTCAGCGTCCAGAAGCGACGCGATCTTCTTGGCCACAGCAGCCTGCTTTTCAGCGTCGGCGGCGACCACGTCGGCATCCACAACCTTCAGGCACACGCTGGTGTTGGAGCGCGTCTCCGGCGTGGCGGCAAGGAAATCGACCCAAGCCGTTTTGGCGACCCAATCTTCCAGAACCTTGAGGTTGGCGTTCGAGCGGCCAATGAGGCCATCAAGACCGCCGATTTCCGCCGCCCAGTCGAGCGCATCGATATAGTCTTCAACGCAGAGCATCGAAGGCGTATTGATCGTCTCGCCAGTGAAGATACCTTCAATGAGCTTGCCGCCTTTGGTCATGCGGAAGATTTTGGGCATCGGCCACGCGGGCGTGTAGCTTTCCAGCCGCTCGACAGCGCGGGGCGACAGGATCAGCACGCCGTGCGCGGCTTCACCGCCGAGCACTTTTTGCCAGCTGTAGGTGACAACATCGAGCTTGTCCCAGGGCAGATCCATGGCGAAGGCCGCCGAGGTGGCGTCACAGATGGTGAGGCCTTGACGGTCAGCCTTGATCCAGTCACCGTTCGGGACTTTGACGCCCGAGGTGGTGCCGTTCCAGGTGAAGACCACATCGCGGTCGGTATCGACCGCGGCAAGGTCAGGCAGGTCGCCGTAGCCGGCTTCAAACTTGCGCACATCGGCAAGCTTCAGTTGCTTCACCACATCGGTGACCCAGCCGGAGCCGAAGCTTTCCCATGCCAGCATGTCCACGCCGCGGGCGCCCAGAAGCGACCACATGGCCATCTCGACCGCACCCGTATCGGATGCCGCGACGATGCCGATGCGATAATCGGCGGGGACTTTCAGAATTTCGCGGGTTTTGTCGATGGCGTCCTTGAGACGGACCTTGCCGGGCTTCGAACGGTGCGAGCGGCCAAGGAGAGCATTTTCAAGGGCATCGAGGGTCCAGCCGGGTCGCTTGGCGCAGGGGCCGGACGAGAATTCCGGGCGAGCCGGTTTTTTGGTCGGTTTGGTGGCGTCGGTTGCCGTAGTCATTTTGGTCTATCCTTACAGATAGGAGCGCTGCGTTGGGGCAGCGTGTCCCGGGGTTTGTGCCGACCTTCCAGACGGCGGCATCCCAGTCGGGGGATGTGTCCGCGGCGGACACTATCCGAAAGGCCAATCCGACACAATCACATTCTTGCGCGACGCCAGCCCCCGCACTTCGATTATTGCGTGACAGCCGCGGCGCATTGGTCTTCACTGCCCCCGAAGGCCCTTGCCCCTTGTTGCCGTATCAGGGCAAGTCACTCAGAAGAAAGGACCCGTCTTGGTCTCGAAGCGTCTTGCAGTCTACACCCTCCTTGCCCTCAGCCTTACCGCCTGCGGCGGTGGGTCGCGCCGAGAAGGGCCGCCGCCCCGCCCGATCCCGCCCGAGGTTGCGAAATCACTGAAGGCGAGCCTGATGGAACGATTCGACCAGAACGGCGACGGCATCGCGGACTGCGACGACACGGCCATTGCCCGCCGCAAGCTTTTCGAACAGCTGGACACCGATCATTCCCGCACGCTTGATGAAGACGAGTTCCGCGCCGCTCCCTTCGAGGACCGCGTTTACGTGTTCCACCGGTTTGAACTGCTGGACAAGAACGGGGACGAATTGCTGGACCTGCCGGAATTTGCAGCCCCCGCCGACAACACATTCCTCGCGGCCGATATCGACAAGAACTGCGTTCTCTCGGATGAGGAACTCACCGCCCTGATGCGCGATACCGCCCGTTTTGACGTAAAGCCGCGCGAAAAAGACAAGAACCGCCGCAAGCCGCAGGTCGAGCCCGAGCCTTTCTAGGGTGCAGCCAGCGCCGATTTCACCTTCGGCAATATCCGGCGACTGACCGGGGCTGATGTCCCGTTTGCAAACTCGATCTGGCCCGCACCGTTGCTGTCGCGGGTCAGGCTTTGCACATGGGCTGTATTGGCGATATGCGAGCGGTGAATGCGCAGGAAGGCTTCCGGCAGCCTTTCTTCGAGCGCTGCGAGCGTGCCGTTAAAAAGGCTCGTGGTGCCGTCCTCGAAATGAATTTCCACATAATCGTCCGCGCCCTTGAACTGAACAATCCGGTCGGTGGAGACATAGCGTGTCTGGCCACCCGACGTGACCTCCAGCCGCAGGGGCTCGGCCTTTTGCTCCGCCTGTGCCAGCACGAACTCCAGATGCTCGGCCCGCCGCGCCAGTAGCCGTCGTTCCCGCCTCAGGTCAGCGAGCAACATGGCCTGCTGGTAAAAGAGAAACAGCAGAAGCGCCGCGATTGCGTAATAGAGATAGGCATCGAGGAACCGGTCAGGCTGCCACCAGACAAGCGCCCCCAACACCGCGAACGCCAGCGCATATGAGAGGGCCCCGCGTCGCCGCCTGAAGGCTTGCCAGATACCGAACCCCACCCCCAGAAGGATCGGCACCGTGAGGACAGCGAGCGTCATGCCATCGAAGCCTTGCGACACCGCCGCCAGGGCAAGCATCAAGGCGGCAACACCGGCGAGCGTCTGATAACGCCGCGCCCTTGAAAGACCGGTCAACCGCAGCAGAAGATTGGCCGCCAGACACAGGCTGAACAGGAATGCGCAACCAAGGATCGCCATCAACCGCACATCGTGCCAGGGGTAAGCATAGGCGATGAAGCTGCGGCTGATTTCGGCAAAGAGCTGGGTTGCAGCCAGGAAGGAAGCCAATGACAGCAGCACCGATCCTTCACGGTCTTCCCCGCGCACAGCGCTTACCAGAAAGAAAAGCCCGCCGGCAATCAGGATGCCAAAGGCAACCAGGCTGCCCCATGGCATGTAAACAGCGATCCCCGGCCCGTCCGAATAGGGTCCGACGATGATAAAATGCAGCGGCTGCACCAGATGCAGAAAGCCGTGGTGACCTGAAAGCTCGAAGACGATTTCATTTTCGCCGCTCTTGAGCATCCGTTGCGGCACATAGAAAACGGCATCCATCTGCCCCGGCACTTCTGCCTGAGGGGTATTTGCCGGGACACCATTCTCGCCCAGCTTCACGCCGTTCAGCCATACCCGGCTCGATGCCTTGCCTGAAACATAAAGCCCCAACGGCACCTCGGCCCCAAACTGTTCATCACCGAGCACCACCAGCGCCCTGAGCCACAGGTGCGCTGCTTGCGGATCAATGTCCCAGAAGGACACCTGCCGGCAATCCGCGCCCGTAAAGTCAGGTGGCGTGCTTTCGCCCTGCGCCGGGCAAACATCCACACGGCCCGTATCGATCATTACATAGGCGTCGGCGAAGGCGGGCATAGCCCCGAGGAGCAGCAAGAGCGATATGAGAATGCGTCTGGTCATTCGCGGACCCTAGCCTGCCGCCCGCCGATAGTCACGACCGCTTACCGATCCCGCGCCGCCGCTCACCGGTGCGCACATGCGTGACGGCTGCTTTCCCGGCCAGATTGGGGCCCTAGTCCAAAAAGCACACCGGGAAACGACAGCATGTTTCAGAAACCCAAAAGCAACCTTCTTGCTATGGCCATTGGCGTCATCGCCCACGCAGCGCAGGCAGCGGAGGAGCCCATCACCTTCACCGCTGCAAGCGGCGAAAAGGTCGAAGCCTTCCACGGCACCTTCACGGTGCCGGAACACCGGGCCAACCCTGCCAGCCGCCAGATCACCCTTTCTTACGTCCGATTTCCGGCAACCGGTGAAAAGCACGGCAACCCCATCGTCTATCTGGCGGGCGGGCCGGGTGCACCGGGCAGCGGCACGGCGGAGCGACAGCGCTTCCCGCTGTTTATGGCCTTGCGTCAGCACGGGGATGTGATCGCTTTCGACCAGCGCGGTACGGGCCAGTCCACCCGCCTGCCCCATTGTTCGTCCTCGGTGACCGTACCAATTGACGCGCCCGTCAGCGACGCCGCCTATGCGGCCCTTTATCGCAAAGCGACCGTTGAATGCGGTGCCTTCTGGCAGGGTCAGGGTATCGACCTTGCGGGCTACACAACGCTTGAAAGCGTGCAGGACCTTTCGGCGCTCCGGCAGGAACTTGGCGCGGAACGGATCGCTCTTTGGGGCATTTCCTATGGCACGCATCTGGCGCTTGCCGCCCTCAAGGAAATCCCCGACGAGATCGACCGCGCCGTGCTGGCGAGCGTCGAAGGGCTCGACCAGACCGTGAAACTGCCGGCCCGCACCGACGCCTATTTTGCGCGGGTGCAAGCAGCCATCGACACGCAACCCAAAGCGAAGGCGCTGTATCCCGATGTCGCAGGACTGATGCGACACGTCCATGCGCGGCTCGACACCACGCCAATGATCGTGTCCATCCCCGGCACAGAGGGCGAGACCTTCCTTCTGCAGCGCGGGCATTTGCAATCGCTGGCGTCGGCGCTGATCGCCGATCCTGAAAACATCGCCCTGCTGCTGAGCGTCTATTCGATGGTGGACGGCGGCGACGCCACACTCGCCGCCAACCTGATCTTCCGCTTCTTCGACCCGCGCCCGCCCATCGGCATGTCAGCGATGCCGACCGCCATGGACATGGCATCAGGGATCAGCGAAGCGCGCTTTGCCCTCGTTCGCGAACAGGCGAAAACGGCGCTACTGGCCGACTATCTGAATTTCCCGATGCCGCACGTGGCAGGCGTGTGGCCGGGGCTGGACCTGGGGGATGATTTCCGCACCAACCCCAAGGGCGATACGCCGGTGCTGGTGCTGAGCGGCACGCTGGACGGCCGCACCTATCAGGAAAGCCAGCGGGAGGCCACAGCGGGGCTGACAAACGCGACCTATGTGGCGGTCCGCAATGCCGGCCACAATCTGTTCATGGCGTCCCCCGACGTGCATCAGGCGATCCACAGCTTCCTTGAGGGCAACGGTGAAATCCCGGCCGAGATCGAAATCGACCTGCCGGACTTTACGGTGTTACCGCCGATGTGATCAGGGACGCGCCGGTTTTGCTTTCGGCAGCACAGCCGGGAAGCGGGACTTGGCGGGGGCGGCAGCGGCAACCTTGACAACGGCTTTCTGCTGAACGGGGATCGGGGTGGCATCTGCCACTTCGTTCGCCTGCAGGGCCGCCCAGAAGGCGACGTTCAGTTCGTCAATCTCGTTCGAGCCGCCGTTCGTGAGGATCGAGATACCCACGTTGCGGGATTTGGAATAGGCGACAAGCGCGCGGAAGCCTTCCACCGCGCCGAAGTGATAGACAAGCGTATCATCGCCGAAATCATAGATGCGCCAGCCAAGGCCATAGTGCGCGTTCGTCAGATACGGCCGCCAGCGGCGTTTGGACATTTCCCGAAGCGTGCGGACTTCCTTCTTCGTCATCATGCCGATGGAGCCATCCGGCAGCACATCGGGACGTTTGCCGAGCTGGGCTGACAGCCATTTGGACATATCGGTGATGCTGGCATTTACGCCCGCTGCCGGATTGAAGTGATAATAGGTCTCCTTCACCCGCGTCTTGCGATAGGTGCGCTTGGCCACCAGCACGTGGGGCGACGCCTTGTCGGGCGATTGCAGATAGCCTTCATAACCGACAGAGGCCGTGTTCATGCCAAGCGGCGTGAACAGGCGGTCACGGATCAGGTTTTCATAGGGATTGCCCGTGGATTTTTCGACCACCGGCTCGACGATCGAGAAAAGCACGTTCTGGTAACCGTAGCAGGTGCCCGGCTTGCAGTTCGGCTTCAGCGTGCCGAAGTAGGGCAGGATCTGATCGAGCGTCCGTCCGCCTTCGATCATGCCGTCATAGGCGTTATGCACATAACCGGTCTGGTGCGAGAGAACGTCCCTCAGCGTCAGCGCCGATTTCGTGGAGGCATATTTGGTCTGGAATGCAGGCACATAGCCAGCCACAGGCGCATCAAGCGAGATGCGGCCTTCGTTCACAAGGATCGTCGTCAGGCTGGCAGCAAAGGTTTTCGATACGGAGGCGAGACGGAAAACGGTGTTTTCGGTCACCCGGTCCGGGCTGCCCTGCGCCTTGATACCCCATGTACCCATACCGGCGACGCGGTCACCTTCAACGATGACCCACGCCGCACCCGGCGCGCCGGTCTGTCGCATCTCGTCGCTGAACTGGCCCTGGAACCGGTTGATCGCCTCGCCCAGTGGCAAGGCAGCCGCGGTGTTGGCCACCGCAAGCGAAAGACCGCCCAAAAGAGCAGCCCGCATGATGTTCCTGAAGCCTTTGACCCGCACGACGCGCGTCCTCCCTAACTCGATGCACATGGCCCTAGACTGAGGCCAAAAGGTTTCATCCCAGTAAAAATTTGCGGATCGTCCGCGCCACAAGGTCCGGCTTCTCGGCATGCAGCCAGTGACCGGTGCCGGTGATCGTCCTTACCTCCGCCGCCGGGAAAAGGGCCAGAACCGCTTCCCTGTGCGTCGGCTGGATATAGTCCGAGTCACCGCCCCTGAGGAACAGAACGGGGCCGGCATAAGGCGCCCCCTCGTTGCCGGCCATCAGATTCTGATAGTCTTTGACGATTCCGTCAAGGTCGAGCCGCCATCCCCATGCATCTCCTCCCTCGCGCCGTCGCCAGTTGGTGAGGAGGAAGCTGAGGACTTCGGGCTCGTCCACATAGGGCGCAAGCAGTTCTTCGGCACCCGCCCGGCTGCCGGGGGCCGCTGCCGCCACCGCTTTCATGCCTTCCAGAATGCGCTCGTGATGGCGCGGATAGGCGACGGGGCTGATGTCCCCCACCACCAGTTTCGACACGCGTTCGGGGTAGGAAAGCGCCAGCTGCATCGCCGTTTTGCCGCCCATCGAATGACCAAACACGAAGGCGCTGTCCACACCGTGCGCGTCCAGCACCCGCGCGGCATCGGCCGCCATGTGGGGATAGCTGATATCGCCGCCATGCGGGCTGCGGCCATGGCCGCGCATGTCGACGGAAATGACCTTGAAGTCTTCTTCCAGAATACGCGCGATACCCCCAAGGTTGTCGGCGGACCCGAACAGGCCATGCATCATCAGAAGAACCGGCCCCTCGCCGCGCACGCGGGTGAAAAGCTCGCTCATGCGCCTTCCCCTTCCGGCACATCGGCGGTCGCATGGCCAAGCGGGCCGTGCCCCTTGCCAAAGCCCGGTGCGGCGGCAATCGCGTTTGCCACAAAGCCGCGTGCACGAACGAAGGCCGTCGGCAGGTCATCACCGAGTGCCAGTGCCGCCGCCACACCGCTCGCCAGCGTACAGCCGGTGCCGTGGGTGTGGCGCGTATCGATCTTTGCGCCTTCGATGCTTTTGATATCGTCAGCGGTAACGAGAAGATCGGTCACCGTTTCATCCTCGAGATGCCCGCCCTTCATGATCGCCGCCCTGGCGCCAAGCGCGAGAATTTCCTGCCCTGCCCGCGCCATATCGAAGGGTGAATGGATCGGACGGCCTGTCAGCACAGCAGCCTCGGCGAGGTTCGGCGTCACCACATCGGCGCGCGCGATAAGGCGGGCCTTCAGGGCTTCCACCGCATTGTCTGCAAGGAGCCGATCACCGGACGTGGACACCATCACGGGGTCGATCACCAGCTTGCCCTTGAAGCCGGACGCATCAAGCGCATCGGCGACCGCATGCACCAGTTCCGCCGTTGCCAGCATGCCGGTTTTCACGACATCCGCGCCGATATCATCAAGCACCGCCCGTATCTGCGCGGCCACAACCGGCGCCGGGATCGCATGCACGTCCGATACACCGAGCGTGTTCTGCACGGTGATGGCAGTGACCGCCGTTGCGGCATAGGCGCCGAAACGGGTCACCGTTTTGATATCGGCCTGAATGCCTGCCCCGCCGCCGGAATCCGATCCGGCGATGATCAGCACGCGGCCCGAGGGCGTCGTTTGGGTCAACGGGCTGCCTCGATCTCGTCGGCGATGGTGTGAACGACGCGGGCGACAAGCGCATCATCGTCGCCTTCCGCCATCACGCGGATCACCGGTTCGGTGCCCGACTTGCGGATCAGGAGGCGACCGGAGCCATTGAGCTCTGCCTCTGCCGCCTTGATCGCGGCCGTCACCTTGGCGTCAGACAGCGGATCGGCGGCCTTGTAGCGCACGCTTTTCAGAAGCTGCGGTACGGCCTCGAACTGTTTGCAGGCAACCGATGCCTTCTGGCCGGACTGGACGATTTCGGTCATCACCTGCAGGGCAGACACAAGCCCGTCACCGGTTGTCGTGAAATCAGACAGCACCACATGGCCCGATTGCTCGCCGCCCACGTTGAAGCCACCGGCACGCATGCGTTCCACCACATAGCGGTCACCAACGGCCGTGCGTTCCAGCGTCAGCCCTTCGGATTTCAACAGGCGCTCTAGCCCAAGGTTCGACATGACGGTGGCGACAAGCCCGCCGCCCTTCAGGATACCGCGGCGCGCCCAGTTGCGGGTGATCAGCGCCATGATCTGGTCGCCGTCCACGATCTTGCCGTTCTCGTCGCAGAGGATCAGCCGGTCGGCATCACCATCCAGCGCGATGCCGATATCGGCGCCTTCCTTGCGCACGCGTTCGCACATGGCCTCGGGGTGGGTGGAGCCGCATTCGGCATTGATATTGTAGCCGTTCGGCGAAACGCCCATCGGGATCACATCGGCGCCCAGTTCCCAAAGCACGGTCGGCGCCACCTTGTAGGCCGCCCCGTTAGCGCAATCGACAACCACTTTGAGGCCGTCGAAGGTGACCCCCGCAGGCACGGTTGCCTTGGCGAATTCCACATAGCGGCCGCCAGCGTCATCAAGCCGCCGGGCGTGGCCGAGCGTGAGCGACGGCTGCAGGATATCGCTGGTGTCGCCATCGATCATGGCCTCGATCGCCAGTTCCTGCTCGTCCGAAAGCTTGTAGCCATCGGGACCGAAGAATTTGATGCCATTGTCGTCGTGCGGATTGTGGCTCGCTGAAATCATCACGCCAAGATCAGCGCGCAGCGATTTGACCAGCATGGCGATGGCCGGGGTCGGCATCGGCCCCACAAGGATCACATCCATGCCGGCCGCCACAAAGCCCGAAGCCAGCGCCGGTTCGTACATATAGCCGGACCGGCGGGTGTCCTTGCCGATCACCACCCGGTGCACATGGTCGCCGCGCACAAAGGCCTTGCCGGCGGCGAGCCCGACCCGAAGCGCCACATCGGGCGTCATATGGCCTTCATTGACCCGTCCGCGGATGCCGTCGGTGCCGAAATATTTGCGTTTGCTCATTGGAAACTGTCCCTGGGTTCGCGCGTTGACGCCACTTTAATCATCTTCCATTGGCACGTCCATCATGGCGGCATCATGGAAGGCCTGCGCCAGTTTCATGGCTTCAACCGTTTCGGCTACGTCATGAACCCGCACGATATGGGTGCCTTGGGCCACGGCATGGGTGGCCGCCGCCAGCGAGCCCACAAGGCGCTTGTCCGCTTCCTCAACCCCCGTTGCCGCGCCAATGAAGCGCTTGCGGGAAGCCCCCACCAGCAGCGGCACACCAAGAGTGTGGAAAAGCGCCAGATTGTTCATCAGCGCCAGATTGTCTTTCAGTACCGCCTTGCCGAAACCGATGCCGGGATCGACAATGATCCGCTCGCGCGCAATGCCCGCGGCCACACAGGCCTCGATGCGTGCTTCCAGAAAGTCGAAGACCTCCAGCAAGAGGTCCTCATAGTCCGGCACATCGGCGGCTTCGCCCTTGGCATGCATCAGAATCACAGGTGCCGTCGATTCCGACGCGATTCTCAGTGCTTCAGGATCGTGTGTCAGGGCGCTGACATCATTGAGGATATGGGCGCCGGCGGCCAGCGCCTTTTCCATGACGGAGGCGTGGCGGGTATCGACCGAAATCGGCGTGCCGTCCCCGGCAAGCGCGCGGATCACCGGCAGGATGCGTTCGGCTTCCTCGCCTTCCCACACGGGCTTGGCGCCCGGCCGGGTGCTTTCGCCGCCCACATCGATGATATCGGCGCCTGCCGCCCGCATGGCCCGCGCGGCCGCAATGGCGGCATCGGGGTCAAGATGCTTGCCGCCGTCCGAGAAGCTGTCGGGCGTGACATTCAGTATGGCCATCACAAGCGGGCGCGTCATGGCGAGCATGCGACCGCCTTCGAGCGTCAACGGCATGCGCGGGGCCGCAAGCGCCGCCTTCAGCGCATCCACCCGCACCCGCATCGCATCGGGCATGGCAAGCGTTTCGATCTCGGCCACGGGCAGAATGCGGTCCACCACCCGGTCACGGTCCAGCCGCACGATCAGCCGGGCGATGGGGTAGCGCAGGCCACTGCCACCGAGCCGCCAGCCAGCCGCCCCGGGCTCCCGCACACCGCCCATCGGGATCAGATAGGCACGCGCATCGGCAGGCAGGGTCATGAGGTCGAGGGATGGCATCGCGGCTTTCCTCCGAAATCGGGGCTTGGAATCAGAGCCCCGGCCCTTTCGTCAAGTAGGGGCCGGGGCGCTTTGGTCTTGTCTCTCAGTCGGGCTCAGGTGCCCGGCTGCGGTTCTGGCGTGGAGCCCACACCGGTTGTCGGCACCGCGCTTGAAGGGGCGGGCTTGGAGGGCGGATTGCCCTTGTCCTTGCCGTCGCCTTCGCGGATTTTCTCGCCGCGCAGCAGCGCCTTGATCTCGTCGCCCGACAGGGTTTCATACTCAAGCAGCGCACCGGCAAGCTTGTGCAGGTCGTCCAGATGATCGGTCAGGATTTTCTTCGCGCGGTCGGTAGCGCCGACAACGAAGGCCTTGATTTCCTGGTCGATCAGCTTCGAGGTCTCGTCCGACATATTCTGCTGGCGTGCAACCGAGTGTCCGAGGAACACTTCTTCCTCGTTGGCACTATAGAGCAGCGGACCAAGCTTGTCGGACATGCCCCATTTGGTGACCATCGCACGGGCGAGGTTGGTGGCATACTGGATATCGCTCGATGCACCCGAGGTAACCTTGTCGTAACCGAAGATGACCTCTTCCGCCACGCGACCGCCCATGGCGATGGCGAGGTTGTCGTGCATCTTCTCGCGGCTCTGCGAATACTGGTCGCGTTCCGGCAGGCGCATCACCATACCGAGCGCACGACCGCGCGGAATGATGGTCGCCTTGTGGATCGGGTCCGACGACGGGCAGTGCAGCGTGACGAGGGCGTGGCCACCTTCGTGATAGGCGGTCAGGCGTTTTTCGTCTTCCGTCATCACCATCGAGCGCCGCTCGGCACCCATCATCACCTTGTCCTTGGCAGCATCGAAATCTGCCATGGCAACGATTTTCTTGCCGCGACGAGCCGCCAGAAGGGCCGCTTCGTTCACAAGGTTCATCAGGTCAGCGCCCGAGAAGCCCGGCGTGCCGCGCGCGATCACATTCACATCCACATCCGGTGCCAGCGGCACTTTCTTCATGTGAACGCCAAGGATCTTCTCGCGGCCCTGGATATCGGGGTTCGGCACCACGACCTGACGGTCGAAACGGCCGGGACGCAGCAGCGCGGGGTCCAGCACATCCGGACGGTTGGTGGCCGCCACGATGATGATGCCTTCATTCGCTTCAAAGCCGTCCATCTCGACAAGCAGCTGGTTCAGGGTCTGCTCGCGTTCGTCGTTGCCGCCACCAAGGCCGGCACCGCGGTGGCGGCCAACCGCGTCGATCTCGTCGATGAAGATGATGCAAGGGGCGTTTTTCTTGGCCTGTTCGAACATGTCGCGCACACGGGATGCACCGACACCGACGAACATTTCCACGAAGTCCGAACCTGAAATGGTGAAGAAGGGTACGTTTGCTTCACCCGCAATGGCGCGGGCCAGAAGCGTTTTACCTGTACCCGGAGGACCAACGAGCAGCGCGCCCTTGGGGATTTTGCCGCCAAGGCGCTGGAATTTCTGCGGGTCGCGCAGGAATTCGACGATTTCCTCAAGCTCTTCCTTGGCTTCCTCGATGCCGGCCACGTCTTCAAACGTCACACGGCCTTGCTTTTCGGTCAGCAGGCGGGCGCGCGACTTGCCGAAGCCCATGGCCCCGCCACCGCCGCCACGGCCTTGCATCTGGCGCATGAAGAAGATCCAAACACCGATCAGCAGGATGAAAGGCAGCCACGAAAGGAGCATGCCAACGAGGATGCCCTGCTCTTCCTTGGTTTCCTTGTGGACAACATTATGCTCGCGCAGGATCGTCGTCAGGTCGCCGTCAAACAGCGGCACCGTCACGCGGAAGGTTTCACCGCTGGTGTAGGTGCCCGTTACATCCTGGCCGGTGCGTTCCACACTCGCCACCCGGTTCTGCTCGACAGCTTCGATAAACTGGCTGTAGGCGACCTCGGGGGCTTTCTTGCCCGAACCTTCAAACAGGTTGAAGAGCGCAAGGAGGAGGAGAATGATCAGGCCCCAGACGAGCGCGTTCCGCATGAAACTGTTCACTTATTCTTGCCTTTCCGTTCATGGCATGGGTCTGGTCGCCGTGCCCCGTCGGGGACCGTCCCTTCTGGGATTAGAGATAAGCCGATTGCCGAGCCGTGCAAGTGCTTTCGGTCGATTTCGCGTCACTTTTTCGCCAAGCCGAGCGATTGCAGCGACAGGCGGACGCTGCAATCGGGGCGCAAGGTGATGCCAATCGTGGGGAGCGCCACCAGTTCATCCCCTGAAAAAACAGCCGGCAGCACGAGGCGCGCGGCGCGCGGCAGTATGCCTTCAAGCCGGTCGCTGACCGACAGTGCTTGCCCCCGCAAGGTTCGCCAGCCATCGGTTCCAAGCGCGCCGATTTCAAGGCCTTCACCCTCGCCGTCCATCAACCACCGACCATCGTAAAGCGCGCCCTGCACCCATGCAGTACGGGGCGCCATGGCCGCGAGTTCCCGCACGCACAGCACACGCCCGTGCCCTTCGGCCACGAACTGGCAACCGCCGAGCGTGGCACCCGCAAAGTCCTGCGATTTCAAATCGGCATATAGGCGCGAAAGGCTATCAAGGCGCGGACCGAAATCCTGCCCGCCAAGCCAGCGGATAAGGTCAGCAAGCGCCCGAAGCTCGGTTTCCTCGGGCACGCTGCCAAGACGGTCAGCCCGCAGCACGGCGTGGCCCGCAGGGTGGCGCTCGATGGCTTCGGCTTCCCACAGCGTCTGATAATGGTCGAGCGCTGCCTGCGCCTGCCGCAGGCGTTCGGCTGTTGCTGCCAGCCGCTCCACCGTCAGGCCTTCAAGCGGCGGATCGGCGAGCAGGCGGCGCGCTTTCACCCGGTCGAACGCATCGCTTTCGTTGCTCGGGTCCTCGATCCAGTCCTGCCCCATGGCGGTCAGCGTCGCCACCAGCCGCGATTTCGGCACAGCAAGGAGCGGCCGGACAAGGCTGAGGCCCGGCACCAGCTCGCGCACCGGCGCAATCCCGCCAAGCCCCTTGAGCCCGCTGCCGCGTGCCAGACGCAACAGCAGCGTTTCAGCCTGATCGTCGGCATGATGACCGGTCAGCAAAACAGGGATATTGGCTGCCTTGCAGGCAGCAGCAAGCAGGTCATAACGCGCCGCACGGGCAGCGGCCTGAATGTTGGAAGCTGGCTTTTCGCCATCCCAGCGCAAAGTTCGATGCTGGATACCGCGCGCCGCCATCCAGCCAGCCACAGTTGCTGCCTCATCGGATGAAGCAGGGCGCAAGCCGTGATCGACGGTGAGGGCGAGGACGGGGCGGGTGGCAGCGGCCAATAGCACCAGCGCTAGGCTGTCCGCGCCACCAGAAAGGGCGATCGCCACCGGCGCACCCTGAGGCACGCCGAGGCGGGCAAGCGTTTCGTCAAGCTCGCGACTGGTATAGGGCGCCGGCGGATGCGGAGAAGCCGCGGTCACCGGCCGTCCCCTTTAGGAGCACTTGGCCGCCGATGATATGCGGGCAGCGTCTTTCTTCAGCGTTGCAGATGCATCACCGGCAATGCGGTTGAACTCGGCAAGCGTGCTGCAGGCATCGGCGTCGGCATCCATCCGGTGGAGGACATCGGCAAGCTCCACAAGCCCGTCAGCGAGCTTCGGGTGGCCGGGATGTTCTTCCACCAGCATCAGAAGATTGCGGGCCGCCTGCGGCAGTTCGTTCTGGCGCGCATAAACCTTGCCGAGCCAGAATTTGGCGTTGCCGCCAAGCTCTTCCTTGCTGTGTTGACCAACGAATTGCTCAAGCGCCTTGGTAGCACTGGAAAGGTCATTTTTGGCAACGAAAGCAAAGGCATATTTATACTGGGTGTCGGCGTCGCCTTCCGGCAACTGCACGTCAGCGGCAGGGGCAGCAGGGGCGCTGGCAGCCCCCGTATCCATGGCCGTGTCGGTTACCGGCAGGGTGTCGTTGGCGGGCGCACCGGTCATCGGGGCGACTGCCGCACCCGTTGCCTGGCTGCGCTGGATCAGCTCGATCGCTTCTTCAACCTGGCGCTGGCGGAATTCCATTTCTTCAAGGCGGCCCGTCAGGATGCTCATCTGACGTTCCATTTCGCCGACGCGCACTACAAGATCAGGCAGCAGTTTCTGCTGTTCGCTGTCACCCACCACATCGCTCGGCGCTTCGGCCGGCACACCGCCCGCCCCGAAGACACGGCGCTGCACGGCGCGCAGTTCGCGTTCCATCTTGTCGATCTTCTTGGACATCTCGGCCCGGTCCTGCGCCGCCGCGCCCGCCACTGGCAGGGCGAAGGCAACCGATGCCGCCAGAAGAATGCTCATCAGTCGCGAAGAAAATGCCATTGATCTCTCATCCATTGCCGCACCCCTTAGGGGCGCTATCCCGAAACATTGGGCGGCTCGCCTGCCCCCTGCCTTCTTTTGGCAGGTTGAAGCGGCTTTTTCAATGACCGCACAAGGGTTTTCACGCCCATCCGATCCCTTGCCGGAAAAAAGCGGCAAAAAAAAGGACGACCCCGCTTCTGCTGATGCAGAAACGGGGTCGCCTTTATCATCGCCTCACCTGACCGATGGGATCAGGCTAGCCGCGTCGGATCAATCGACAGCGAGCACACCGCGACGGTTCTGGCCCCAGGCGCTTTCGCCGTTGCCAACAACTGCCGGACGTTCTTTGCCGTAGCTGATCGACTTCAGGCGGTCAGCCGACACGCCTTGAGCTGCGAGGTAGTTGACTACAGCCTGAGCGCGACGGTCGCCGAGCGCAAGGTTGTATTCACGGGTGCCGCGTTCGTCGCAATGGCCTTCGATGGTCACGGAGACCTGGCCGTAGTGGCCGAGCCACTGAGCCTGCTTGTCGAGGGTCATGCGAGCTTCGCCCGACAGTTCCGAGCTGTCGTAAGCGAAGAAGACGCGGTCGGCACCGGCATAGTAAGCCAGACCTTCAGCGGTCGGATGGCCCCATTGCTCGATTTCGAGCTCAGCGGCGGTCTTGACGCGCTCTTGCTGAACCTGTTGTTCTTCAACCTGAGCACCAACCTGTTCTTTTTTCGAGCAAGCGGCGAGGAGAAGTGCGGTCGCCGAAACGAGAGCAATAGTTTTGCCCATGCGGATAACAGTCATGTGGATTCCTCCAATGTACAGGGCCTTTGCCCTGCTGACGTCTCTGTTGTTGGCCCAGCCCGGAAAGTTCCCGCATGACGCTCGGGAAACCGTCCAGGCTTGTCGCGCTGCAATATAGAGATACTCAGCAACACAATCAAGCAAGACACGAGGAACAAGGCGTTGGCGTCGCGCGATTTTTTTTCACTCGAAGCCCGAAAACAGCCCCTCGTTAAGATTTCCTAACGCGATTAGAGCGCAAGAGGGATTCCGGATCAAGCCAAAAGGGTGAAAAAAGCGAAAAACGCAAAGCAGAGTATCAGAATAGCCGATCCCCGGTTGATCCATTCGAGGTGTTGATCACTGATTCGCTCGCGCAGTCTGTTTGCAATCGAGGCAAGCAATAACCACCACAAGATTGCACCAAGGAAGACCCCGGCCACAAGCGACAGGCCTTCGACATGCGCCTTGCCGCCACCGGCGCCGAGATCACCGATCCCGACAGCGCTATAAAGGCCGATGAGCCCCACAAAGATACCCGGATTACTGAGCGTGAGGGCCAGTGTCGCGGCCATCGTGCGAATGGTGCCGCGCCCTGCACTTGTGCCTTCTTCCGGTGTCAGGTGCGGATGGCTGCGCCAGATGTGCAGGGCGAACCCCATCATGATGAGCCCGCCGGCGACAGCGAGGATACGGTCGTGCGCCAGAAACAGGCTGCGCACCAGATCAACGCTGAAGGCGGAAAGGGCGGCGAAGATCGCGTCGCCCACCGCTGCCGCCACGCCAATCAGGAAGGCATCGACCGGATGGCCGCGCAGGCCCCGCTGCAGGCAGAGCATGTTAACGGGGCCGACCGGCACCGAGAGGATGAAACCGAACGCCATCCCCCAGAAGAGATATTCAACAGCCCCCATGGCCGGACGCGTGCCCGATACCCTGCCCCGTCAGCCTTCCGCCCCGATGGTTTCCTGGAAACGGACCGGCTGGCCGTGGGCGGCGTTGGCGAGGCTGCCTTCCCACATCACCCGCTTGCCGCGGACGATGGTGCCAAGGGGTTTACCGGTCGCCTTGTAGCCGTTGAAGGGCGTCCAGCCGCATTTCGAGGCAATCCAGCTATCGTCGATGGTCCATTCGCCCTTGAGGTCAACAAGCGTGTAGTCGGCGTCATAGCCAACCGCCAATCGGCCCTTGTCGCGCAGATTGAAGATGCGGTTGGCGGCACCGCTTGTGAGGTCCACCAGCCGCATCAGCGAAAGCTTGCCGGCTGCCACATGGCTCAGCATCACGGGCAGCAGTGTCTGCACGCCGGGCATGCCCGAGGGGCTTGCAGGATAGGGTTTGGCCTTTTCCTCGCGGGTGTGGGGTGCGTGATCGGAGCCGATCACATCCACCACGCCGTTTGCCACAGCTTCCCACAGGCCTGGCAGGTGGCGGCTGTCGCGGATCGGCGGGTTCATCTGGGCGAAGGTGCCAAGACGGTCGTAGCAATCGGGTGCCGACAGCGTCAGATGCTGCGGTGTGGTTTCCACCGAAGCGATATCCTTGTGGGCGGCGAGGAAGGCCATTTCTTCAGCCGTCGTCACATGCAGCACATGGACCCGGCGACCGGCCTTGCGGGCCAGGCGGATAAGGCGGGTGGTAGCGCGCAGGGCCGTTTCCTCGTCGCGCCAGACCGGGTGACTGTGCACCCCGCCGGTTTCGCGGATCGGCTGGCGCTCATTCATGCGGGGTTCGTCCTCGCAGTGGACGGCCACACGGCGGCGGCCATGGCGCAGCACCTCGAAAATATTCTCGTCGTCTGGCACCAGCAGGTTGCCGGTGGAAGCGCCCATGAAGATTTTCACGCCGCAGCAACCGGGCGCGGTTTCAAGCTCCGCCATATCCTTCGCGTTATCGGGCGTTGCGCCCATATAGAAGGCGAAGTCGCACCACATGCGGTCGGTGCCGCGCGCCACCTTGTCGGCGATGGCATCGAAGGTGGTGGTCAGCGGGCTGGTGTTCGGCATTTCAAACACCGCCGTCACACCGCCAAGCACAGCGGCGCGGGAGCCGGATTCCAGATCTTCCTTGTGTGTGTTGCCGGGCTCGCGGAAATGGACTTGCGTGTCGATCACGCCGGGCAGCAAGTGCAGGCCTTTGGCGTCGATCACTTCGCCAGCGGTCGAGGCATCAAGGCTGCCGATCGCCACCGTCTTGCCGCCGCGCACGCCGACATCGGCTTCGAACACCCCCGCGTGGTTAGCAACGGTCGCCCCCTTGATGACAAGATCAAACGTTTCGGCCATGGCTTTTCTCCTTCGAGGATGGTTTCGCGCTCTTTTAGCTCTTTGGGGGCAAACGCACAATCGCGCTCTATCGGGATCGTGATGCGACAACAGCAAGAAGTGGGCTTGATCGGCGCGTGCGAATGCGTATCTGATCGGCGTGACAGTTTGATTGAAGGAAGCCCGATGAGCAATGCCCCCCACGCCGACCGCGCCCTGAAACTGGAAAGCCGTGCCGTGATCCGCCTGGGCGGCGCCGAGGCGAAGACCTTCCTCAACGGGCTTGTCACCAACGATGTGGAAAAGGTGGCGCCGGGCAAAGCCATCTATGCCGGGCTCCTGACCCCGCAAGGCAAATATCTTTTCGACCTGATCGTGTTCGAAGACGGCGCAACCGGCGACCTGCTCCTTGATGTGGAAGCTGCACGCGTGGCCGACCTCACTCGCAAGCTGATGCTGTACCGGCTGCGCACACCGGTAGAAATCGAACCAACCGAACGTTCGGTTTGGGCCATTTTAGGCAATATTCACGCAGGCGATTCGGTCGCGAGCCCCGATCCACGCCACCCTGATCTCGGCTGGCGCGCTCTGCTTGAACCGGGTGTCATGCCCGACGCTGCCCCCCTTGACCTCGCCACCTATGAACAGAACCGGCTGTTGCTCGGCGTGCCCGATGGCAGCCGCGACATGGCGGTGGAGAAAGACTTCTGGCTGGAGACCGGTGCCGAACGCCTGAACGGCGTGGCGTTCGACAAGGGCTGCTACGTGGGCCAGGAGCTGACCGCCCGGATGAAACACCGCACGAGCGTGAAAAAGCTCGTTGTCCCGGTCGAGGTCGAAGGCGGCGCCCCGGCACCGGGCACCGAGATTGTAACGGCAGACGGCAAAGCGGCTGGCGAAATCCGTTCCGGCCACGGCGACCATGCGCTCGCGTGGCTGCGGCTTGAATATGGCGACGATCAACTTGCAGCGGATGGCAAGCCGGTCACCCTGATCCGCTGATGCCCGGCTCACTCATTATATATACGTCTTTATATATAGGGACGACGATCAGTGTGTGTCGTCCGGCGCGTGATGGTCGTAGCTCAGAACCCGTTTCAGGGTCCATGCCTCGTCCTTAAATATCCACACATGGGTGAAGCGCGCCGTTGAGGTGAGGCGAAGCGGCTTGCCTTCCTCGCGCAGGTAAAATTCGTGCACGCCCTGCTGAACGGCGCCGTAGAGTGTGCCATCGCCATTCATGAGCGGGTAAACTTCAAGGCTGCCGGACACCAGCTTGCGGATCGGCTTTACGGCCGGATTACCGCAGATGTTGCGCTCCACCGTCGCCATGAAGGATTCCTTCGAATTCTCGAACCCGCCGGTATCGTGATAAAATTCGAAATCATCCGGGATGAGTTTCAGGAGATCGCTGTGGTCACAGCGGTTGAAGCTCTTTTCGAAAATGGCGTCGTCAAGCCCCATGAGCGTTTTGAAAAGCTCGCTGTCCTCCGCAACCTGCGCATGGGCGGCGGAGCCAAGAATGGCCAGAAGGCCCACAAAAAGTGTGGTTCTCATATCGTTTTCCTCGCTGTTTATTCTGTTTTGATAGATCGTCAGATTATCATAGCGAGCGAACTTCACAACTTTCGCTGCGACAGGGAGGGAGAGGCCATGTCACGCACCCACAAAAGCAGACTGCAAAAAACGCGGGAAGCCGGCGAGAAACGCCAGCTGATCATCCTGGGCACTTTGGTTGCGGTGATCCTGATCGCCGTCTTCGCGATGGCGGGTTGAACGGCAGGGATAAAGAAGAAGGGGCGCCGATATCCGGGCGCCCCTCTTTGTTTCATCAGCCCTTGAGCGCGGCCTGTGCGGCGGCGAGGCGCGCGATCGGCACGCGGAAGGGCGAACAGGACACATAGTCAAGCCCCACACGGTGGCAGAATTCGACCGAGGCCGGATCGCCGCCGTGTTCGCCGCAGATGCCGAGCTTGAGACCCGGTTTGGTGGCGCGCCCACGTTCGGCGCCGAGCTTGACGAGATCCCCCACGCCGTCCTGATCGATCGAGACGAACGGATCGACGGCGAAGATATCGAGCTTCACATACTGGTCAAGGAAGCGGCCGGCGTCATCGCGACTGATGCCGATGGTCGTCTGGGTCAGGTCGTTGGTACCGAACGAGAAGAAGTCGGCTGAATTCGCGATGTCACCGGCACGCAGCGCGGCGCGCGGCAGTTCGATCATGGTGCCAACCATATAATCGACCTTTTCGCCCTTTTCCGCGAAGACGGTTTCAGCAACTTTCTCGACCCGTGCGCGCAGCATCGCCAGTTCCTTTTCGGTGGCGACAAGCGGGATCATGATTTCCGGCACCACGGTATCACCCGTGGAGGAGACAACCTCGAGGGCCGCTTCGAAAATCGCACGGGCCTGCATCTCGTAGATTTCGGGGTATGTGATGCCAAGGCGGCAGCCACGGTGGCCGAGCATGGGGTTAAACTCGTGCAGGTCGGCGGCGTGACGCTTCAGCTTGTCCACCGATACGCCCATAGCCTTCGCCACATCCTCGAACTCGTCTTCCTCGCGCGGCAGGAATTCGTGGAGGGGCGGGTCCAGAAGGCGGACGGTGACCGGCAGGCCGCGCATGATCTTGAAGATTTCAACGAAGTCGCCGCGCTGCATGGGCAGGAGCTTGGCCAGCGCCTTTTTCCGCTCGGCAACGTCTTCAGCGAGGATCATTTCGCGCACGGCAACGATCCGCTCGCCTTCAAAGAACATATGCTCGGTGCGGCAAAGGCCGATACCTTCGGCGCCAAATTCGCGGGCGGTTGCCGTGTCGTTCGGCGTGTCGGCGTTGGTGCGCACACGGAGCTTGCGGTATTCGTCCGCCCACACCATCAGCTTGGCGAAATCGCCGTGCAGTTCGGGCTGCAGGGTCTTCACAGCTCCCACATAAACCTCGCCCGAGGCGCCATCGATGGTGATGAAATCGCCTTGCTTGATCTCGCGGCCAAGCGAAGTCATGACCCCGGCCTTGGTATCAATGCGAAGGGTGCCGGCACCCGAAACGCAGGGGCGGCCCATTCCGCGCGCCACCACGGCGGCGTGGCTGGTCATCCCGCCACGGGCGGTGAGGATACCGCGGGCAGCATGCATGCCATGGATATCCTCGGGGCTCGTCTCAACGCGGCAAAGGATCACGTCCTTGCCATCCTTGGCGAGCGTTTCGGCTTCGTCAGCGTCAAACACCACAATACCGGCAGCAGCACCGGGGCTTGCCGGCAGGCCGCGGGTGAAATGATCACGGGGCGCGGTCGGATCAAGCGTCGGGTGCAGCAGCTGGTCAAGGGCTGCCGGGTCCACCCGCAGCACGGCGGTTTTCTCGTCGATCAGACCTTCTTCCACGAGGTCCACCGCAATCTTCAGCGCGGCCTTGGCGGTGCGCTTGCCCGAACGGGTCTGCAGCATCCAGAGCTTGCCGTGCTGAACGGTGAACTCAATATCCTGCATGTCGCGGTAATGCCGCTCCAGCTTGTCGAACACGTCGGCGAGCTGCTTGTAAACCTCCGGCATCGATTCTTCCATCGAGGCCGCCTTGGCACCGGCTTCCTCGCGGGCCGCCTTGGTCAGATACTGGGGCGTACGGATGCCCGCCACCACGTCCTCGCCCTGGGCGTTGATCAGATATTCGCCGTAATACTCGCGCGTGCCATTGGAAGGGTTCCGCGTGAAGGCCACGCCGGTCGCCGACGTGTCGCCCATATTGCCGAACACCATGGCTTGCACGTTCACAGCAGTGCCCCAGCTTTCGGGGATATTGTTCAGGCGGCGGTAAACCTTGGCGCGTTCGATCTGCCACGAGCCGAACACGGCGCCAATGGCACCCCAGAGCTGCTCTTTCACATCCTGCGGGAACGGGCGGCCAAGGACCTCCTCGGTCTTCGCCTTGAACTCGCCGGCGAGCTGCTTCCAGTCATCGGCTTCCAGTTCGGTATCAAGGTCGACGCCCTTGTCTTCCTTCAGCATCTCGATCAGTTCTTCGAAGTGATAGTGATCGACGCCGAGGACCACATCCGAATACATCTGGATGAAGCGGCGGTAGCTATCCCATGCGAAGCGCGGGTTATCGGAATTTTTGGCGAGCCCTTCGACAGTTTCATCATTGAGGCCAAGGTTCAGGACCGTATCCATCATCCCCGGCATCGAAACGCGCGCACCCGAGCGCACGGAAACAAGCAGCGGATTGGCCACATCGCCGAACCTGGCACCCACAGCCGCTTCGATCTGCGCCAACGCGGCTTCCACCTGCGCCGTCAGTTCGGGCGGGTAGCTCTGGCCGTTGTCGTAATAATAGGTGCAGACTTCGGTGGTGATCGTCAGCCCCGGCGGCACCGGCAGGCCGAGGGATGCCATTTCGGCAAGGTTCGCCCCCTTGCCCCCGAGCAAGTTCTTCATATCGGCGCGTCCTTCAGACACACCACCGCCAAAGCTGTAAACCCATTTGGTCATCGCGACAGTCCTTCTTCGCCAATCCCTTGTCCCGTGGATTGGTCTGATGGTCTTTTGCAAATGGACCGCGGCGATTCCGCTCTTCGGCCCGGATCAGCGTAACGCCCTTCGAGACGCACTCGCGTGCTCCTCAGGGCGAACGTTACTCAATTCCGTTCGGGCTGAGGAGGCCAACGGCCGTCTCGAAGCCCGTATCTCGTCTCTTCGTCACCCCGGGCTTGATCCGGGGTCCAGCCTGTCAACCGCACCGCTGGATGCCGGGTCGGGCCCGGCATGACGGCAATCTTTGTCAGCCTTCGATCAGGCTGAAATCAGCAACCCGGTCAACGGCATTCTTGAAGGAATGGAGCAAGGCGTAGCGATTGTCACGCACGGCCTCGTCATCCGCGTTCACCAGCACCGCATCAAAGAAGGCGTCGATGGGCTTGCGGAATCCGGCCAAAATCTTCATGGCCCCTTCGAAATCTTCAGCCTCGAGCGCTGCGTTCACCGCGGCACCTTCGTTGACGGCCTTATCAAACAGCGCGCGTTCCTCATCCATCTGCAGGAGAGCCGCAGTCGGCTCCGCGAACACATCCTTGCCAGACTTGGCGATGATATTGGCAGCGCGCTTGTACCCGGCGAGCAGGTTGACACCGTCATCCGTAGCGAGGAAATCACGCAGCGCCGCAACCCGGTTTTTCAAGCGGGTGAGATTGCTCTCCAGTTCTTTCCCAAACATCATGCTGGCCGCAACCATGTCATGGCGAATGCCCTCGTCCCTGAACTGGTGCGACAGCCGATCATGGAAGAACTCGATTAGCTGAATGCTGACGCTAGACGAGCGTTCGTCATCAAAGCCAATCCCGTAAAGCTCGGCAGCTTTGCGAATAACAAACCGCAGATTAACGCGTAGCTTATTCTCAACGATCAGGCGAATGATCCCAAGTGCCGCACGACGCAGCGCGTAAGGGTCTTTCGAGCCCGTGGGCTTTTCGTCGATCCCGAAGAAACCGACGAGCGTGTCGAGTTTTTCGGCGAGTGCGACGGCGATGGAAACCGGTGCGGTCGGGCATGCATCGTTCGGCCCGAGGGGGCTATAGTGTTCCTTGATCGCGTCGGCGACAGCAGCACTTTCACCCTGGCGCAGCGCATAATAGCGGCCCATGGCACCCTGCACTTCCGGGAACTCGCCAACCATGCCGGATACGAGATCGGCCTTGGCAAGGCGGGCCGCACGTTCGGCTTCAGCGCGATCAGCGCCGCAAGCGTCGGCAAGCGCACCGGCGAGCTTCACCATGCGCTCAACGCGCTCGGCAACCGTACCCAGCTTGATGTGGAACACGATTTCTTCAAGCTTCGGCAGGCGGCTTTCAAGGGTTACCTTCAGGTCGGTTTCCCAGAAGAATTTCGCGTCAGACAGGCGGGCGGTCAGCACGCGCTCGTTGCCGGCTGCAACCATCTGGCCGCCGTCCGACGGTACGATGTTGGCAACCGTGATGAACACAGGCGCAAGCTTGCCTGCCGCATCGCGTGCCACGAAATATTTCTGGTCCTTCCGCATGGTCTGGATCAGCACTTCTTCGGGCACGTCAAGGAAAGCGGGGTCAAACCCGCCCATCAGCGGCACGGGCCATTCCACAAGGCCGGCGACTTCGGCGAGAAGGCCTTTGTCCTCGACAAGCGTCAGGCCCTTGTCAGCCGCGAGGCTTTGGGCTGCATTTTCAATCAGCGCCATGCGGTCAGCGGGGTCCAGCATCACCTTGTGGGCAAGAAGCTTGTCCTTATAGTCCGCGAAATCAGCAACAGCGAACATGTCGGGTGCCATGAAGCGGTGGCCGCGGGTGGTGTTACCCGCCACGATGCCATCCACCGATACGGGCACAACAGCGCCGTCAAGCAGCGCGAGGATCGACTGCAGCGGCCGCACCCAGCGAAGGCTGCCAGCACCCCAGCGCTGCGACTTCGGCCACGGGAAATTGCGGATCGCGTCCTCGAGCGCCTTGGCGACCACATCGGCGGTCTTCTGGCCCTTTTTCTCGATCACCGCGTAAAGGAAGGTGCCCTTGGGGTCCTCGCGCTTTTCGCACTGATCGAGTGTGACACCGGCGCCCTTGAGGAAGCCTTCGATGGCTTTTTCAGGCGCGTCGGCGCGGGGGCCGCGGCGTTCTTCGCTCACGTCCGGCGTTACCACCGGCAGGCCGGTGACGGTGAGGACCAGACGACGCGGCGTGGCGTAGGCGTCAGCGGCCTCAAACGCGAGGCCAGCGGCCTTCAGCGCATCGGTCATCAGCGTTTTCAGGTCTTCCGCCGCCTTCGCCTGCATGCGGGCGGGGATTTCTTCCGAGAAGAGTTCGATCAGAAGCTCGGCCATGATCACGCCTCCCATCCGTTGGAGCGGATCCAGACTTCGCAGCATCCCTTGGCAAGCTCGCGCACCCGGCCGATATAGGCCTGACGCTCGGTGACCGAAATCACCCCGCGCGCATCCAGAAGGTTGAAGGTGTGGCTGGCCTTGATGCACTGCTCGTACGCGGGCAGCGGCAGGTTCGCCTCCATCAGCTTCTTGCACTCTTCCTGGGCCTCGGCGAAGGCGCGGAACAGATTGTCCGTATTCGCATGCTCGAAGTTATAGGCCGACTGCTGCTGTTCGTTTTTCAGATAGACGTCGCCGTAGGTGGTGCCGGCGCCGTTGAAATCGAGGTCGTAAACGTTATCGACGCCCTGCACGAACATGGCGAGGCGCTCCAGCCCGTAGGTCAGCTCGCCCGACACCGGCTTGCAGTCAAACCCGCCAACCTGCTGGAAATAGGTGTACTGGCTGACTTCCATTCCGTCGCACCAGACTTCCCAGCCCAGCCCCCAGGCGCCGAGCGTGGGGCTTTCCCAGTCGTCTTCCACGAAGCGCACGTCATGAAGGGCAGTATCGATGCCGATAGCCTTCAGGCTGCCGAGATACAGTTCCTGCATATTTTCAGGGCTCGGCTTCAGGATCACCTGGAACTGGTAATAATGCTGCAGGCGGTTCGGGTTTTCGCCGTAGCGGCCATCCTTCGGGCGGCGCGAGGGCTGCACATAAGCGGCTTTCCACGGATCAGGCCCAAGGGCGCGCAGCGTCGTCGCCGGGTGGAAGGTACCAGCACCCATTTCCATGTCATAGGGCTGCAGGATCACGCAGCCCTGATCGGCCCAGTAATTCTGGAGCGTCAGGATGATCTTCTGGAAAGGCATGCCGCCTTTGGCTGGAGCGCTGGACATCTAGAAAAAACCGACTCTGATGAAATTTTTATTGCGCCGCAACCTAGCCGCCGCGTGAAGGCCGGTCAAGCAAGGGATTGTGCTATTCACCAGAGAATGGCGCGGCTTCGGCAGCGGCATCAGTTACCTCACCCAGATATTCATCCCAGTCGTTTCTAACGGCCGGAGCCATATCGAACAAGACGTACAGATAGAGGCCCAAAAAGACCGCCATGCCAATCCAGTATCGAACCGGATTTTTGCCCCGTGTGACCTTGTTCGCGCGGTGGGATACTTTTCCGGTTTCCGGGTGGCGACGCCTGCTGTATCCGGACATGAGGAGCGTCTTGCTGGAGAACCCGTCAATCAACGAGTAAGCGATAAGAACGCCGAATGCACCGACGACCAACGTTCGAAGGGTCAAAAGGATCAGGTCAGCCATCGAACGTATCCCGTGGTTATCCGGTTCAGCGCTGTGGCCGCGCATGATCACGCCAGCATTCGGAGGCGATATCGCGGCAGTAATCCAGCGGGAAATGCTTCTCGGCGATCATGGTCAGTTTCTCGGCCAGATCGGGGCGGGACGGGTTCACATAAACGAACACATCGACGGGTTCGACATCAGGCAGACGCTCGATGATGGTGCCTTTCGGCAGCATTGCAGGCTGGCCGACAAGATAGGACGGCACCACAATCATGTCGAAACGGGCCATCGTGTCGAACACGTCTTCACCGGGCAGCAGGGGCACAGGATTATCAATACCGATCACCCGCACGGACAGCACCCCGCTCGGCACCCCGATCCGCCATTTGCGCCACGAGCCATCGTCGGGGATAGGCGGCGGCAAGGTGTCGTCGGCGTTGCGTTTGCGCACGCCCACGAGTTCAAGCCTCATGAAATAGGGTTTGATCTTGATGAGGGACGGCAAAGCGGCTTCCACCACATCGATCCGCATCACCTCGATATCCGCAAGGCCGGCTTCCACGGCGTAAACCGTGCGCATCTGCGGGAATTCACGGAATTCGGTGGTGACACCTTCGGCTGCCAGCAAGTCAGCCAGTTTTTCAGCAATCATGTGCCGCCCCGCCGACTTGGTGGTGGCGATGCGTGCCACCTCCTGCGTCGTCGCCTCTTTGACCGGCAAAGCATGGGCCCCGGGGGCGAGCAGCAGGGCGAGAGCGAAGGCGATCAGGCGTTCCATCCGCATCCTCCCCGCTCCCGCGCTCGTCAGGCCGTCAGGACGATGGGCGCACCCTTCGTCACCACGAAGGTATGCTCGAACTGCGCGCCGTGCCCGCCGGAGGACAGCCGCAGCGTCCAGCCGTCGTCGTCCTCGTAATAATCGCGACTATGGGTCGCGAGGAAGGGTTCGATGGTCAGCACCATACCTTCCTTGAGGACGCCCTTGTCATGGGCGAAATACTCGTTCGCCACCGTCGGCTCCTCATGGATCCAACCGCCGACACCGTGGCCGTTCAGCCCCTGCACGATCTTGTAACCGGCGGTTTTCGCCTCGGTGGAGACCACCCGGCCGATCTCGTTGATCCGGGCGCCCGCCTTCGCGGCCAGCATGGCCTTGCGCTGGGTCTTTTTCGTGATGTCGAGCAGGCGTTGCAGCGCCGGGTCGATGACACCAACCCCGAAGCTCGCGCCCGTGTCGCCGAAATAGCCGTTCTTTTCAGCCGATACGTCGATATTGACCAGCTCGCCTTCCTGCAGCGGCCGGTCATTCGGGATACCGTGCGCCACAGCGTCGCCCACCGAAATGCAGGTGAAGCCGGGGAAATCATAGGCCAGCATCGGGGCCGAGCGCGCACCGGCGGCCTTCAGCAACTGGCCGCCCATGATATCCAGCTCACGCGGGGTGATGCCGGGGCGGATTGCCGCCGCCATGGCATTCAGCACATCGCGGCAGATACCGCCGATTTCCCTGAGGCCCGTCAGGTCGTCGTCATGATCAACCGTCATGGCGTCTCGCCGTCCCTGATCTGCTCGTGGTGGCGGATCACTTCCTTGATGATGAACTGCAAGAACTTTTCGCTGAATTCCGGGTCCAGATTGGCGGAATTGGCGAGCGAGCGCAGGCGTTCGATCTGCAATTGCTCCCGCGCTGGATCGGCCGGTGGCAAGCTGTGCTCTTTCTTGTAGAAGCCCACCTTTTTGGTGATCTTGAAACGCTCGGCCAGCATGAAAACGAGGGCTGCATCGATATTGTCGATGCTTTCCCGATATTCTGTCAGTTTGCGCTGGTGATCTTCCTGCATATAGCCTGCCTTATAGTCCGAACCTGTTCCAGAAAAGCCGTTCCTCGATGGCGGCCAGAAGCCCGCCCGCCCAGTCGGCCGGGGCCGGAGCCTCACCCGACGAGGAACCGAGCCCGAAAAGCGCGCCAAGGCGCGGCTTGCGTTCGCCGATCACGCGGAAACGCACCCGCTTGCCGAAGCGCGTGCGCATCAGGCTCCGCACATCGCCGATCCCGTCGATGAGGCCAAGCTTGACGGCTTCCGCGCCTGTGAACACATCGCCCGAGAAGATTTGCGCCCGTGTGCCCTTCAGCCGCGCGCCGCGCCGGTCGCGCACCATCGCCTTGAAATTCTCGTGGATCGCCGCCTGGATATCCTTCAGCCGCGCCACATCCTCCTCCTTGGTTTCGGAGAAGGTATCGAGCATGGCCTTGCGTTCGCCCGCTGTATAAAGCCGCCGTTCGATCCCGAACCGCTCGATCACCGCTTTCAGCCCGAAGCCCGAGGAAATAACCCCGATGGAGCCGACGATGGACGCTTCGTGCGCGAAAATCTCGTCGCCCGCCAGCGCCAGCATATAGCCGCCGGATGCCGCCACATCTTCAGCAAAGGCAATCACCGGCACATTCTTTTCAACCGCCATGGCACGGATGCGCTGGGCGATGAGCGCCGATTGAACGGGCGAGCCACCGGGCGAATTGATGACGAGCGCCACAGCCGCGAGGCCGGAGGTCGAAAAGGCCTGTTCGATCGGCCCGGCAAGGCCCGCCATATTCAGGGTGCGCTGGAAACGGCCGCCACCGGGCGAGATCACGCCGGTCAGCCGCAGCACCGCCACGCGCGGGCGAGGTTCGCCAAAAAAGCCACGCCACAGGCCTTTCACCGTGTCACGGGCCTTTTCATAAGGGGTTTGCGGCAGATCGGAGCCGCTATCGTCCACATGTTCCTGCATCAGAGTTGATTAACCGCTTTGCCGGCCCTTCGCAAAGGCTTTCAGGTCCAGCGGTTGCATCTGACGCAGGATTGATTCCGCTTCCGGCGTATTCAGCCCGTCGGCGCCGTGCATCACCATGCCGGGCAGCAGGTGCGCCACCCCGCGTGTGCCCTTGCGCGCCTGAATGATCACACGCTTGGCCGGGATACCGACCTTGGGCCACATCGGGAAGATCGTCACGTCCCCCGCCTGCCGGTGAAGGTGCGCGATCACCTCGTCCATCCGGTCGGCGCGGTAAACGATGCTGATGGTGCCTTTCGGCTTCACCTGATGCAGACAGAACCTGATCCAGTCCTTCAGGCTGCCGGTCAGTTCCATATTGGCGAGGCCCTTGTTGACGCCGGGCGAGCGCAGCGCCGTGCCTGCCGCCAGATAGGGCGGATTGACCATCGCATGGTCGTAAGTACCTTCGGGGCCAGCAAGATCGGTGATGCAGCCCTTGCGGACACGCACCTGCGCGCTCAGCCCGTTCAGCTCGATATTGCGGCTGGCGAAGGCGAGCATTTCGTCCTGCAATTCAACGCCTTCCACCATCACGCCCGGCACCCGGCGCGCGAGGCAAAGGGATGCCCCACCCGTGCCGACGCCGCCTTCGATCACCCGTTCGCCGGGCTTCGCGGGCACAGTGGCGGCGAGCATCACCGTATCCATCGAAACGCGATAGCCATCGCGCGGCTGCAGGATGCGGATGGCCCCGCCCAGAAGATAATCGAACGAAGTCCCTGCCTCATCGAGGCCGGGGCGGCTTTCGTCGTCACTTGCGGGCCTTGTATCGGGCACGGGGAAAGGTTCCTCGCGGAAGATTGATGCTGGGCCGGAGTGTAGCCTGAAAGGCGGGCACGTCAAAGCCAACTCGCGTGCGCAGCGGTGAGGTACCCTGCGGCAATGGCGCACATCTTGGCCGCTTATTCTTGCAACGCGCGGGCGGCAGCCTTATTGTCCAGCCCGAAGCCAACCATCCAGTACCGCTTACAAGAGGCCCAACATGCCCGCCAGTCTTGCGCCCGTTCAGAGTGCCGAAAAAGTCAAAGCCGCCGCTGCCGCGATCGATGCGCTGCAAGCCCTGGTGGCTGACGACATGCGCGAGGTGAACAAGACGATCATCGACCGCATGCAAAGCCCGGTCGTGCTGATCCCGCAACTGGCCGGCCACCTGATCGCCTCGGGCGGCAAACGCCTGCGCCCGCTCCTCACCCTCGCCTCCGGCCAGCTGATCGGCTACGAAGGCCGCCGCCATATCAAGCTCGCTGCCTGTGTGGAATTCATCCACACCGCAACGCTGTTGCATGATGACGTGGTGGACGAATCGAAACTGCGCCGGGGCCAGGAAACCGCGAACGAAATCTGGGGCAATCAGGCGAGCGTCCTTGTTGGCGATTTCCTTTTCTCCCGCGCGTTCGAACTGATGGTGGAAGACGGCAATCTCCGCGTCCTCGCCATCCTGTCCCGTGCCTCCTCGATCATCGCCGAAGGCGAGGTGCTGCAGCTGACGACCGCGAATGACCTGTCGACGAGCGAAGACACCTACCTCGAGGTGATTGCGGCCAAAACCGCGGCGCTTTTTGCCGCGGCCTGCGAGGTAACCGGTGTAGTTTCCGAACAGGGCGAAAAAGTCGAGGAAGCCCTTGCCGCCTACGGCCGCTATCTCGGTATCGCTTTCCAGATCGTTGATGACGCGCTTGATTATTCCGCCAAGCAGGCAACGCTCGGCAAAACCGTGGGCGACGACTTCCGCGAGGGCAAGGTGACGCTGCCCGTGCTGCTCGCATGGCGGCGCGGCACCGATGACGAGCGCACCTTCTGGCGCCGCACGATGGAAGACCTTGACCAGCAGCCGGGCGACCTTGAGCGCGCCATTCACCTGATGGGCCAGCACAACGCCCTGACCGATACGCTGGAACGCGCCCGCCACTATGGCGCCATGGCCAAGGATGCACTGGCCATCTTCCCCGCTTCCGACGCCAAGCAGATCCTGATGGGCGTCGTCGATTTCTGCATCGAACGGGGTTATTGAAAAAGCATCACAAGGGGTGAAAAAGCCCCTTGCGCACCCCCGCCCCGGACGTTATACAGACGCCCGCGCTAACACGCACCCTCGTCCCAGTTCGACTATACCATCGGGGAATAGCTCAGCCTGGTAGAGCACTGTGTTCGGGACGCAGGGGCCGGAGGTTCGAATCCTCTTTCCCCGACCAATATGGAAGCCGCTCCTTTTCGAAGGGGCGGCTTTCGTGCTTTAGGGGGCTTCAATCCGTCCCCGGATCGACCACGGTTTCCATCACCGCGAAGGTGGAGGTGTGGGAAACGTGCGGCAGGGACGAGATTTTCTCGCCAAGCACGGTGCGGTACTCGGTCATGTCCTTGGTCCGCACTTTCAGAAGATAATCGAAGCTCGCCGCCATCATGTGGCACTGGGTGACCTCGGGTATCTTGCGGACGGCGTCATTGAAGGCATTCAGGGCTTCGGACCGCGTGTCCGACACGGTCACCTGCACATAGGCGATATGGCCGGCCGCAAGCTTGGTGTGGTTGATCAGCGCCGTATAGCCGAGGATATAGCCGTCCCGTTCCAGCCGTTTCAGGCGGTTCAGGCACGGGGTTTTGGATATCCCCACCTTTTCAGCAAGGTCCGTTACCGTGATCCGCGCATTCTGGCGCATCTGGCGGATGATATTCTGGTCTATCTTGTCGAGTTGCACTGTATTGCCGGCTTTCATGGATCAAAGTATGCATCATGATAACCAATAATAGTCCATTCGTCCATTTTTTGACGCACTATGGCGCAAACGCACCGGAAGGTTTCTGATATGATGACGGCCTGATTTTCCCCTGCCTGCCGGAGACCCTCGCCATGGCCGACAACAACAAGAAGCCGAGCCTTACTGACCGCCGCGCCGCCATCCGCGCCCATTATCTGATGGACGAGGCCGAGATGGTGACGACGCTGCAGTCGATTGCCGATTTCACGCCCGAGATGCGCGGCCGGATCGCAGCCGCCGGCGCCGAGCTTGTCTCGCAGGTGCGGGGCACCACCACACCGGGCCTGATGGAAGCGTTTCTGGCAGAATACGGCCTTTCAACCCGCGAGGGCGTGGCACTGATGTGCCTGTCGGAAGCCCTGCTGCGCGTGCCCGACAGCACCACGATTGACGAACTGATCGAGGACAAAATCGCCGGCGGCGCGTGGGACGACCATCTGGGCCAGTCGATTTCCGGTATCGTCAATCTGTCGAGCTACGGCCTCAAGATCACCGCCGGGCTTTTCGAGGAAGGCACCAGCGACCTGACCGACACCCTGCGCGGCCTTGCGCGGCGCCTCGGTGCGCCTGCCGTGCGGTCGGTCGTGAAACTCATCATGAAAGAACTAGGCCGCCAGTTCGTGCTCGGCGAGACCATCGAAAAGGCCACAACCCGCGCCCGCACGCGGGAGGCCGAAGGCTTCCGCTACAGCTATGACATGCTGGGCGAAGCCGCCAAAACGGCTGCTGACGCCGAAACCTTCTTCAAGGATTATATGAAGGCAATCCGGCACCTGACGCCGATCTGCAAGGGCGATCATGCCTCCAACCCCGGCATTTCAATCAAGCTTTCGGCGCTGCATCCCCGGTATGAATGGGCCCACCGCGAGCGCGTGATGGCTGAACTGGCGCCCAAGGTGCTCGATCTCGCCATCGCCGCCAAGGCCGCCAACATGGGCCTCAATATCGACGCCGAGGAAGCCGACCGGCTCGATCTTTCGCTCGATATTATCGAACACGTGCTGGCGAGCCCTGCGCTGGCCGGGTGGGATGGTTTTGGCATCGTCGTGCAGGCTTACGGCAAGCGCGCGATGTTCGTGCTGGATCACCTGTATGATCTTGCCACGTCGCTCGACCGCAAGATCATGGTGCGGCTGGTGAAGGGCGCCTATTGGGACGCCGAAATCAAGCGCGCACAGGTTCTGGGCCTCACCGGCTATCCCGTTTATACAAGGAAGCCGCATTCGGACATTTCCTATGCCGCCGGTGTCCGCAAGCTCAGGGGCATGCTGGACCGCATCTACCCCCAGTTCGCCACCCACAATGCCCACACGGTCGCGACCGTGCTGGAGCTGTTCGACGGGGTCGACACGGGCAAATACGAATTCCAGCGCCTGCATGGCATGGGCCAGTCGATCTATGACGTGATGCGCCGCGACCGGGGCATCAACTGCCGCATCTATGCGCCCGTCGGCGTGCACCGCGACCTCCTGGCCTATCTTGTCCGCCGCCTCCTTGAAAACGGCGCGAACTCGAGCTTCGTAAACCAGCTGTATGACGACAAGGTCTCGCCCGAAAAGGTGGCAAGCGACCCGTTCGAACTGGCGGCTGTGGCACCGAAGGCAAGCCTGCCGCTGCCGCCGGCGCTGTTCGGCGAAGACCGGGTCAATGCCAAAGGGTTCGATCTCAACGATCCGACCACGCTGGATGCAGTGGAGGCAGCCCGCGGCGCCTTCCGCACCCACCAATGGCAGGCCGGCCCGCTGGTCGCCGAGATGGCGGAGGTGAAGCGCCCGAGCCACCATCTGATCAACCCGGCGGACCCCAAGGATGTGGTCGGCACCGTCACCGATGCCGTGGCCGCCGATATCGACGCTGCCTTCAAGGCCGCAGCGGCTGCCCGCCCCGGCTGGACCGCCCGCCCGCCTGCCGAGCGCGCTGCGCTCCTCGACCGCGCTGCCGACCTGATGGAAGCCCGCTCGGGCGAGATTTTCGCCCTCCTCGCCCGCGAGGCCGGCAAGATCATGCCGGACGCTGTGGCTGAACTCCGCGAAGCCGTCGATTTCCTGCGCTATTACGCCAAGGAAGGCCGCCGCCACCCGAGCTACCGCAAGCCGCGCGGCACCTTCGTCTGCATTTCGCCCTGGAATTTCCCGCTCGCCATCTTCACGGGCCAGATTGCAGCGGCGCTCGCCACTGGCAACACGGTGATCGCGAAACCGGCGGAACAGACGCCGCTCATCGCCTTCCTCGCTGTTTCGCTGATGCATGAAGCCGGCGTGCCGCTTGCGGTGCTGCAACTGCTGCCGGGTGACGGGCCGACCGTTGGCGCGCCGCTTACCTCGCATCCTGACGTGGGCGGGGTTTGCTTCACGGGCTCGACCGATACCGCCCGCGCCATCAACCGCTCGGTCGCTGGCACCCGCGACGGCACAGTGCCGCTCATTGCCGAAACCGGCGGGCTGAATGCGATGATCGTGGATTCGACCGCGCTGCCCGAACAGGCGGTGCGCGATATCCTTGGCTCCGCGTTCCAGAGCGCAGGTCAGCGCTGCTCGGCCCTGCGCATCCTTTACCTGCAGGAAGATATCAAGGACCGCTTCCTGACGATGCTCTACGGCGCGATGGATGAGCTCTCCATCGGCCTGCCGTGGCACCATATCACTGACGTTGGCCCCGTGATCGATGCCGAAGCCTATGAAGGCATCATGGGCTATATCCGCGAACAGGCGGCTGCGCGCCGCGTTGTCCGCTCGCTTGATGTGCCTGACGCCGGCTTCTTCGTGCCGCCAACTGTCGTAAAGGTGAACGGCATCGAGGATATGCCGCGCGAGATTTTCGGCCCCGTCCTCCATATCGCCACCTTCAAGGCCGAAGAGCTGATGGATGTGGTGGAGGCGATCAATGCCAAGGGCTTCGGCCTCACCATGGGCCTGCATTCGCGGATCGATGACCGCGTGGCAGCCGTGAAGGCCGCCGCCCATGTCGGCAACCTCTATATCAACCGCAACCAGATTGGTGCTGTTGTCGGCTCACAGCCTTTCGGCGGTGAGGGCCTTTCGGGCACCGGCCCCAAGGCGGGCGGTCCGAACTATCTGTTCGCCTTCACGACCGACAAGCCGGCCCTGCCCTTTGCGATGCCGAAAGTGGAAGCCCTGCCCCAAGGCGAGCTTCTGAAGGCGATGGAAGCGCTGCTGCGCCGCCGCGTCCAGCGCCGCCCGGACCCCAAGGCACTGCTTGCCGCCTTCGCGTCGGCCTTCCCTGATCACGCCCACGAGCTCGCCTCCGTGGTGTCGGACCTGACCGAAATCTTCCCCGAAAGTGTCAGCCTGCCGGGGCCGGCGGGT
Organism: Gimibacter soli; assembly: GCF_028463845.1. Classification (NCBI taxonomy): domain Bacteria; kingdom Pseudomonadati; phylum Pseudomonadota; class Alphaproteobacteria; order Kordiimonadales; family Temperatibacteraceae; genus Gimibacter; species Gimibacter soli. The sequence goes on from NZ_CP116805.1 coordinate 3,204,095, forward strand.
GAGGACAATACCCTCACCTATCACGCCCGCGGTCCTGTTGTGGTGTTGGGGCCGGACAGTCGCTCGCTGATCCTGCAGGCCTTCCAGGCCCTGTGGTTCGGCAACCCGCTGCTGGCGGTCGCCAATGAGCTACCGACAGCCACCGGGCTGATGTCGCTGGTGCTAGATTTCCCTGTCGAGGTGCGCCACGGCAAGGCGGACGCGGCGGCTGTCGCCAAGCTCCCCGGCATCACAGCGGTTGCCTATGCCCGCCCGGATGACCAGTCAGCAGCGCTGCGGCTGGCCCTTGCCGACCGTGATGGTGCCCTCGTGCAGCTGATCGACATGCCCTTCATGCCGAACCGCTATGTGCATGAGCGCCACCATTGCACCGACACCACGGCATCGGGCGGCAACGTCACCCTCATCGCGGCTGGCAGCAGCCTATAACAGACGCCGGGGCTTCGGCCCCGGATATCCCCGGACAAGCTGGTTACCGCGCGCGGCGGAAGGTGAGGTTGATCCGCATCTCGCCCGTGCGCGGATGGCTCTCCTGCGCCAGCTTCTTCACGCCGTGATAGACATGCCGCGCCAGCCCACCGAAGACGAGCACATCGCCGTCATACAGCGGGATTTCGGTCGGCGTGCCGCCACGCACATTGCCGTAAAGCTGGAACACCGCCGGGATACCGAGCGACACGGAAACAATCGGCCAGCTTTTGTCGGCCTCATCCTGATCGATATGCGGGCTGAGCCTTGTGCCCGGCAGGTAACGGTTGATAAGGCAGACGTCAGGCTCGAAGGCTGAGAATCCTGCCGCCCCAGCCGCGCGCGCCGCGAGGTCTGCCATCACTGCCGGCATTGCGGGCCACGGTTTGCCGGAAAGCGGATCGGTCGGGCTGTAGCGATATCCCGAAGGCTCGGACACCCAGCCGAGCGCGCCGCAATTGGTCATCGCCACCTGCATCTGCCGCCCGCCGGGTGTCGTCATGTGCCGGAAGGGTGCCGCCGCCACCAACGGGGCAACGGCATCCAGCAGCACCTCGCTGTCGGCAAAACCGGCAAGCAGCACGACACCCTCGCGGATCACCTCGCGCTCTGGGCGAAGGGCTGTGAAAAGATCAGCCATCAATCCTCCTAGCGCGCATCATGGAAGATGATCCCGAGCGTGGCGCGGTGCCCAGAAAGGATATCGCTGACCCCGTGGCGCAGTGTGGCGCGGTGATAGCCCCGGCTGCCAAGGCGCGGGCGCTCGTTCACCGCAAACACCACGGCCTCACCCTGCCGCAAGGGGACGACCGAGGTGCGCGATTGCATGCGCGGGGTATTTTCCACCAGCACAAATTCGCCGCCCTCGAAATCCCGTCCGGGTTCAGACAGAAGCACCGCGACCTGGAAGGGGAAATAGATATCCCCGTAAAGGTCCTGATGCAGCCGGTTATAATCCCCCGCCTTGTAGCGCAGCACGAGCGGCGTGGGCCGCACCTGCCCGTTCGCATGGCAGAGCGCGGCATAGTCCGCATGGCTTGCAGGGTAGGAAGCCTCCACCCCCAACCGTTCAGCCCATGTTTCAGCGGCGGGAACAAGCTGTTCATACAGCCCGGCGCGCAAATCGCCGATCAGGGCAGGCAGCGGATAGGAGTAATATTTGTACTCCCCCATCCCGAAGCCATGCCGGGCCATATGGATATGGCTGCGGAAACCAGCTTCATCGTCAAAGCCCGCCTGCAGCCCCTCGCATTCGGCGCGCGAAACGAGGGGCCCGAGGGGCGCGAAGCCCCGATCAAGCAGCGTCGCGCGGGCAGCCGCCCAGTCGATAGTTTCAATGCGGCTGGCGGGCGTCAGAGCAACAGGCGCGTTCATTGGCCGCCCTCCCGGTCCAGTAGTGTGCGCTTGCGTGCCACGCCCCAGCGGTAACCGCTCAGCCCCCCATCAGCCCGCACCACCCGGTGGCAGGGGATGGCGACGGCGATCCGGTTGCTGGCACAGGCCCGTGCCACAGCGCGGACTGCGGCGGGTTCACCGATCGCTTCGGCCACTTGCTTGTAGCTCACGGTTTCCCCTGCCGGGATCGCCTGCAAGGCAGCCCATACCCGGCGCTGGAAGGCGGTGCCGGCGATATCGAGCGGCAGTTTCGCTGCCCCCTCACCCGTTTCCACAAAGGCGAGTGCGGCCTTCACCCAGTCGCCGAAGCGTTCGGTGGCGCCTTCGAAACGAGCTTCCGGAAATTCCGCCACGAGGGCGGCCTGCAGTGCCTGCTCGTCATCGCCGAACTGGATGGTGCAAACGCCCACATCGGTGGCACCCACGAGCATCAGGCCGAGCGTGCAGGGCAGGATAGTGTAACGGATCGTTTTGCCTACCGCACCACCACGATATTCGCCGGGTGTCATGCCGAGCATGTCTTTCGCCCCTTCATAGAAGCGGCTGCTGGCATTGAAGCCCGCATCATAAAGCGCCTCGGTGACCGTGCGGCTGCCTTTCAGGCTGCCTTTCACGCTTTTCGCCCGGTGGCTGGCGGCATAGGCCTTCGGCGTCACGCCCGTTACCTGTTTGAACAGGCGGTGGAAATGATAGGGGCTGAGGCCCGCGTCCGCCGCGATCATATCAAGCGTTGGCGGTGTCTCGGCATCCTCGATGAAGCGGCAGGCACGGGCGACCATCTTTTCGCGCGCATGCCACGCCGGTGTTTCATCCGGTTTGCAGCGTTTGCAGGCGCGGAAGCCGGCAGCTTCGGCCTCTGCCATCGTCGTGTGGAACGCCACATTCTCGCGGCGTGGCTGGCGGGCAGCGCACGAGGGCCGGCAATAGACGCCCGTCGTCGCGACCGAGAAATAGAAGCGCCCGTCGGCCCGTGCGTCACGCGCCAGCAGCGCCCGCCAGCGGGCGTCGTCCGTCTCATAGTCGGCAGCGGGCACCAGCGGGCTTCCCTTCAGATTGGCCATGTGTTTCATCCTTGTCTCCTCCTATCGGATGTCAAGCAATGCCTGACATCTAACAGGGGGACTGGCACACAGGCGTTCCGATCCTTGCTGCCGAATTCGGAAAGTTCAAAGGCGCCCTTCTGGCTATTTGCAGGCGCCGCCATCCGGCCAGCCGGTCCAGCCCGGCCCACGTACCGCGCGGCCCGGCTTGGCGCCGGTATGGGTGCCGTCTTGCACCACCTGCACGCCGTTCACGAACACGTCGCGCACGCCGGTGGCATATTGGGCGGGTTTGTCATAGGTCGCATGGTCGCTGATCGTTTTGGGGTCAAAAACCACCACATCGGCGAAATAGCCGGGGGTGAGGAGCCCGCGTTCCTTGAGGCCAAGGTTTGCCGCCGGCATGCCGCTCATCCGGTGGATCGCGCTTTCAAGCGTCGTCACGCCCTCGTCCCGCACATAATGGCCGAGCAACCGGGCGACATTGCCATAGGCGCGCGGGTGATTGTTCGATTGCAGGAACACACCTTCGGTCGCGGGGGCCGCCTCATCCGAGCCGAAGCTCATCCAGGGCAGCGCCACGGCGCGCTTCACATTCGCCTCGTCCATCAGGAAATAGATGGTGCCGACGCGGGAATTATCCTCCACAACCAGATCCATCGCCGTTTCCTCGGGGCTTTTGCCGCGCAGGGCTGCAACTTCGGCCAGCGTCTTGCCGGTAAGGGGCTTCAGGTCCGGATTCTTGAACCCGGCAAGCAGCACACGGTCCGCCCCGCCTGCCGAATAATAAAGGTTTTCCCAGCCATCACCCTTGGCCTGCATTTCGGCCGCCACACGCGCACGGATTTCGGGGTCCTGCAGGCGCTTGCGCCATTCCTCCAGCCCGCCGGCTTGCACCCAGGTGGGCATGGCGGCATCAAGGCCGGTGGCGCCTGCCGTGTAATTATACATATCGGCCGTGATGCGCAGGCCCTCGGCACGGGCTTTCTCGACCCGCTCGATTGCCGCATCGATCTTGCCCCAGTTGTCGCGTCCGCCCTGCTTGAAATGATAGATTTCCGCCGGCGCCCCGCTTTCGCGCGAGATGGTGATCAGCTCGTCGATGGCTTCCAGAAGCTGGGTGCCTTCCGACCGCATATGGCTGATATACATGCCGCCGCACGCCGCCGCTTCGGACACAAGCGCCACCAGCTCGTCGGTTTCCGCGAAAGTGCCGGGGGCATAGATGAGCGACGAGCCCACCCCCATCGCGCCTTCCTTCATGGCATCGCGCACCAGCGCGCGCATGGCGGCAAGCTGCTCGGGCGTCGGGTCCACATCACCTTCGCCCAGTTCATGCACCCGCACGGTGGCAGCGCCCACGAACGAGGCGATATTGGGCGAGACGCCGGCCTTTTCCATCCGGCTGAAATAATCCCCAAGCGTCGTCCAGTCGATGTCATACTTGATATCGCCTTGCCGCTCGGTCTCCAGCCGTTTCATCTCGTCACTCAAAGGCCCCATCGAGCTTCCCTCGCCCATGACCTCGAGCGTGACGCCCTGCAGCACGTCCGACATGGCACGCCCATCGGCAATGAGGGATTCGTTCGCCCAGCTGAGCATATTGATAAAGCCCGGCGCCACAACGAGGTCGGTGGCATCGATCTCGCGCTCGCCCTTAGCGGGGCTGGTGCCCTTCACGACCGCAACGACTTTGTCACCGTCGATCACCACATCGCCCACAAAGCCCGCCGCACCCGAACCATCGACAATCTCGCCGCCGCGGATGATGAGGCTATGGCTTTCCGGCGCCTTCTCGCCGCAAGCGGCAAGCGACAGGCCAAACGCAAACAGGAACGGCAAAGGCCGCGCAATCGACATTTTCATGGAAACTCCCCCAATCCACAGAAGCCAAAGGCAATCGCCACAGGCTGCCGCGCGGAGGGCATTGATTGCAATGATTTTCTGGGGAGAAATCCACAAGACACCCCCAAGCCGATTGCTTCAGTAGTGAACCAGCGATACATAACGAACAGCTGAAATTTCTGCAGGTGGCGATGCCCTACTTCAAAGACATGGCAGCGGATATGCTGCGGGAAACCGCCCGGCTTCTGGAACAGGCAAGCTCCAGTGCGGCGGGGGGCAATGCGGCGCTTGCAGAAAATGCCGGGATTTACCGCGACATGGCAGACGCCGTCTCCAACGCCCCGCTTGCCTCCCTTGATGGCACTGATGTCTACAGGATTGCGGCAAGCCTGCTGATCGAAAGCGCCAACTTCGCTGCCCGACTGAAAGCGCAGCCCGGTGGCATTGCCCTTGACCTTGCAGGCTTCGAGGACAATTGCCGCCAGATAGCTGCACTTCTCCTAGCGGACCCGACCGGCCAAACCCGACCCTGACGCCTGCCGGCGGCCTGCCCCAAACAGCAAAAAAGCCGTTGGCGAACCAACGGCTTCATGGGGCGATATTCGGAAGCAGGAGGTGATCTGCTCCAAAACTTCCCGACCTGGGTGTCAGGCGGTCGCCAGTCGTTTGCGGCTTGCTGCTACACCCACGAGGCCAAAGCCCATGATCATCATGAGCCAGGTAGCGGGCTCAGGCACGCCGCCCTCAATTGAATCTACACGGAAGAAGGCCCCGCCACTGCCGTAGGCTGCACCGGAAGCGTCTACCGCAGACTGATAAATGCTGAAGTCGATCAGGTAGGACCCGGCAGACAAATAGAAGGTGCCCTGACTGAAACCATTGGAAATCGCCGACTCCATGTTACTGCCCACATTCGGTTTTCCAGCATCATAGCTAGGCACAATAGAGGTCAGACCAAGGGACGAGCCATCATCAAACACCTCGAAAATGTCGCCGTAACTGTATGCGTCGGTAAGGGTCAGCTCAGCTGCACCCACCACATCGAAGGTAAAACCGCCTTCAGACGTGAAAGTTCCCTCGTTGCCCGACCAGCTGAAAGCGCGCCAGCCACTGTCAACGGTATAGCTGACCGATGCGCTAGCACCCGTCGCAAGGCCCAATGCCAGCCCCAAGCCTACAAGAGCTTTCTTGATCATTTGAAATCTCCATTTTTCTAAATGTGCAATACTCTCCAAACACGACCCAAAGGTCCGTGCATTCAGGCTTCGTGTCAAAACTGGTAAACGATTTATTAACAACCCGGGGACAACCTCCCGGTCGTTCGTGTTTTTGCAGGAAATTTTCGCCTTTTTTCAAAAACGAGAACCAAAGTTCCTGTATAAATTCATTTTTAGCATAAAGATTCCCGAGCGAATCAAATTCCAAAAAAGGTAGAACGAATACAATCATATGTTTCAAGGGGCGTTTTTTGAAAGAATTACGCCCCGTTTCGCCTTATGCGCGATTATCTTAAATGAAAAACAATTTAAAAAGGAAGCGTGGTATCCGGAACCAACTGCGAAGGCAGTTCGTGCATCGATCGTTTTTACGGCGTTCGGGAAAGCCGGGAACGAGCAACAAAAAAGCCGTTGGCGAACCAACGGCTTCTTTAATCATTCCGCTACGAATGGCGGAGAGGACGGGATTCGAACCCGCGAGGGGCGTTAGCCCCAACTCGCTTAGCAGGCGAGCGCCTTAAGCCACTCGGCCACCTCTCCGCCGCCGTGGATACAGAAGGCGAAACCCCAAGTCAACGCCAGAAGCGCGAGGGTGCGACAAATATTTGAAAGGCAGGGTTCGGCTGGCTTGCGAGCAGGTGACATGCCGTAGAAACCCACGGCATGTCACCCGACAGGGACCGAGCGACTAGGGGAAGCTGGTGCGTATTCGGCCCCTGACGTCATCGGGATTTCCGCCAGGAGGACCCCTTTGACCTGCCCACTATGGCGCGGGCCGGGATGCGTTTCTTTGAGCTTTGTCAAATCTTGCCGTCAGGAAGCGACAAAAGCTTCGATCAGGCGGCGGATCACCGGCTGCACCTTTGCGGCCAGTGCGGGGTCGTACGCAAAGGGCTGGCTTTCATCCATATAGGTGCACTGGGCGAGCTCCAGCTGGAAGCTTTCCACCGGGCTTGCCGCGTGCCCATAGCGGCGGGTGATATAGCCGCCCTTGAAGCGACCATTGAGCACGGCGCTATAGCCTTCGGCAGCTTCAGCGGCTGCCGCCACGCGCCGTTCGCGTTCATGCCCGCAAGTGGCGCCAAGGTTGGTGCCAAGGTTGAAATCCGGCAGGCGGCCTTCAAAGAAGCGCGGCACGCGGGAGCGGATCGAATGCGCGTCCCATAGAAGCGCATGGCCGTGGCGCGCCACCACCCGCGCAATCTGGGCCTTCAGCGTTTCATGATAGGGCTTCCAGATCAGGTTCACGCGGCGCTCCACCTCGGCAGCGTCCGGTGCGCGGCCGGGCAGATAGAGTGGTTCTTCGGCGAAGGTCGAAGTCGGGCAAAGCTCGGTCACATTCTGTCCGGGATAGAGGCTGGCACCCGATGGATCACGGTTGAGATCAATCACATAGCGGCTGTAGCGGGCGATAAGGCGGGTCGCCCCCATTTCGGCGGTGAAGTCATAGAGCCGCGGCAGGTGCCAGTCGGTATCGGCCAGCACCGGGGCCGCCGCCGTCATGCCCTCCACGAACTCGCCAAGCTCCGTCCCCACATGGGGGAAGGAGACGATGAGCGGGCTTTCGCCTTCATGGAGTTCAAACGGATCGGTCATCAAAGCGCCTCGCTGCCCATATGGTCGGACGGCAACAGGCCGTCTACCGACAGGTTGAAGCGCCCTTCGGCCACGAGACGACGGACCCCTTCGATGTCGGGCGCGAAATAGCGGTCCTGCTCATAGGTTGCGGCAATCGCCCGCACGGCGGAATAGCCATCTTCAATCGCCGGGCTTGAGGTCAGCGGCCGGTGGAAATCAATGCCCTGGGCGGCTGCCAGCAGCTCGATCGCGATCACGGTATCGCAGTTGAAGGCGATTTCCGCCAGCCGCCGGCCAGCAAAGGTCGCCATCGAGACATGGTCTTCCTGCCCCGCGGATGTCGGGATCGAATCCACGCTTGCCGGATGCGCCAGCGTCTTGTTTTCGGAAACAAGAGCCGCCGCTGTTACCTGCGCGATCATGAAGCCGGAATTGAGCCCGCCTTCCTTCACCAGAAACGCCGGCAGACCGGAAAGTTTGGGATCCACGAGCAGCGAGGTGCGCCGTTCGCTGATGGAAGCGATTTCGGAAGCCGCAATCGCCAGCATGTCGGCGGCCATCGCCACGGGTTCGGCGTGGAAGTTGCCGCCCGAAAGAATGTCCTTTTCATCGGCGAAGATGAGCGGGTTATCGGTCACGGCATTGGCTTCGGTCAGCAGGGTTTCTGCCGCTTGCCGCATCACGGTGAGCGCCGCACCCATCACCTGCGGCTGGCAGCGCAGGCTGTAGGGGTCCTGTACCTTGTCGCAGTCCGCATGGCTTTCGCGGATGGCGCTACCTGCCAGCAAGTCACGGTAGGCTGCTGCCACATCGATCTGTCCTTTCTGGCGGCGCACCGCCTGGATACGCGGATCAAACGGCACGTCGGAGCCCTTCATGGCATCAACCGACATGGCACCCGCCACCATCGCGGCGGCGAACATATTCTCGATCTCGAAAAGGCCGGCAAGGGCAAGGGCTGTGGAGACCTGCGTGCCATTGAGGAGGGCGAGGCCTTCCTTGGCTTCCAGCACCATGGGCTGGAGCCCGGCATCGGCGAGCCCTTCACGGGCGGGTTTGACGCCGCCCTTGGAGCGGACCTCGCCGACGCCGAGAAGAACGGCGCTCAGATGAGCCAGCGGTGCAAGGTCACCCGACGCACCAACCGACCCCTTGGCGGGAATTAGAGGATACACTTCATGCGCCAGCAAGGCCAGAAGCGCATCGATCACGCATTGCCGCACGCCCGAAAAGCCCTGCGCAAGGCTTGCCGCCTTGGTGGCGAGGATGAGGCGTACGACACCGTCATTCAGCGGCTCGCCCACGCCCGTTGCATGGCTGAGGACAAGGTTTTCCTGCAGGCGCTGCACATCTTTGGACGCGATGCGGGTGGACGCCAGAAGCCCGAAGCCGGTGTTGATGCCATAGGCGGTTTCGCCGTTGGCGATCAGTTCCGTCACCGTTTGCCGGGCGGCGTCAAGGGCATCGCTGCCGCCGATCAGGCGAAGCTCGGTCGGGCGTTCATAGATATGGCGCAGGTCCTTCAGGCTGAAGGTGCCGGGGGCGCGGTCCATCACGTGATGTTGCATCATGCTTTCTCCCCGCGTGCCAGCATCGGCAGGTCGAGGCCTTTTTCGGCTGCACAGTCACGCGCGATATCATAGCCCGCATCGGCGTGGCGCATCACGCCGGTCGCCGGATCGTTCCAGAGCACACGACCAATACGCTTCGCGGCCGCTTCGGTGCCATCGCACAGGATGACCACACCCGAATGCTGGCTGAAGCCCATGCCGACCCCGCCGCCATGATGCAGGCTGACCCATGTCGCCCCCGAAGCGGTATTCAGAAGCGCGTTCAGAAGCGGCCAGTCGGAAACGGCGTCCGAGCCGTCCTTCATGGCTTCGGTCTCGCGATTGGGGCTCGCGACCGAGCCACTATCCAGATGGTCGCGGCCGATCACCACCGGGGCTTTCAGCTCGCCGTTCTTGACCATCTCGTTGAAGGCAAGGCCAAGGCGGTGCCGATCCCCGAGCCCGACCCAGCAGATACGCGCCGGCAGCCCTTGGAACTGGATGCGCTCGCGCGCCATATCCAGCCAGTTATGAAGGTGCGGATTATCCGGGATCAGTTCCTTCACTTTCTGGTCGGTTTTGTAGATATCCTCGGGGTCACCGGATAGCGCCACCCAGCGGAAGGGGCCAACGCCACGGCAGAAAAGCGGGCGGATATAGGCGGGCACGAAGCCGGGGAAATCGAAGGCATTCTTGACGCCTTCGTCGAACGCCACCTGCCGGATATTGTTGCCGTAATCCACGGTCGGCACGCCGGCATGATGCCAGTCCAGCATCGCCTGCACATGCACCGCCATCGAGGCTTTCGCGGCCTTGGCAACGCCTGCGGGGTCGGTCTCGCGGCGGCTGACCCATTCGTCGACCGTCCAGCCGATGGGCAGATAGCCGTTCACCGGATCATGCGCCGAGGTCTGGTCGGTCAGCATGTCGGGGCGGATTCCGGCCTTGACCATCGCAGGCAGGATTTCAGCGGCATTGCCAAGCACCCCGACCGAAATGGCCCGGCCTTCGGCGTGCGCGGCCTCGATCATGGCAATCGCGGCCTCGACTGTGTCGGCCTTGGCGTCCAGATAGCCGGTCTTCAGGCGGAAATCGATGCGGCTGGCCTGGCATTCGATGGCAAGGCACGAAGCCCCGGCCATGGTGGCGGCAAGCGGCTGGGCGCCGCCCATCCCGCCAAGGCCGGCGGTGAGGAGCCATTTGCCCTTCAGCGACCCGCCGAAATGCTGGCGGCCCATCTCGACAAAGGTTTCATAGGTGCCCTGAACGATGCCCTGGCTGCCGATATAGATCCACGAGCCCGCCGTCATCTGGCCGTACATCATGAGGCCTTTTTTATCGAGCTCGTTAAAATGTTCCCACGTGGCCCAGTGCGGCACGAGGTTCGAATTGGCGATCAGCACGCGCGGCGCATCCTCATGGGTGCGGAACACACCAACCGGCTTGCCCGACTGAACAAGCAGCGTTTCATCCGCTTCCATGCGCTTCAGCGTATCCACGATGGTATCGAACGATTGCCAGTCGCGCGCGGCCTTGCCGATGCCGCCGTAAACAACAAGGTCTTCGGGGCGTTCGGCCACTGCCGGGTCCAGATTGTTCATCAGCATGCGCAAGGGGGCTTCGGTCGCCCAGCTTTTGGTGTTGAGATCGCTGCCTGTGGGGGCGTGGATATCGGGTCTGTTTTTCATTTTTCTGAACACTCACACTTTGAATTGTTGGCCCGCATTGGTGAATTGGGCGGTCAGTTCGTAACGGTCGCCGGGGTAAAGGAGCCGGGCGAAGCTTGCGGGCACCGCGCCTGTCCAGGTGCGGCGGGTGATTTCAAGGCAAGGGCTGTGGCGGTCGATCTTCAAGGCCACCCGGTCGCCGACAAGCGGCAGCACAGCGCGCACCGTATGCTCCGCCGACAAGACCGGCGCCACGCGCAGAAGGTGATCGGTGCTGGTGGTGTTCCTGTAATCTTCCGTCAGGAAATCGGGGGCAATCGCCGGGTTCACCCAGCGTTCTTCCAGTTCCACCGGTTCGCCGTCGCCGAAATGCACAACGCGCAGGAAGGCGAGCGGCTTTTCGGTTTCCATGAAAGCGGCGATATCGACGGGGGCGGCGATCATGCCCTGCTCCACAACCTCAGCCGACCATGCCCGCCCGCGCGCCGCGAGGTCATCACGGATCGAAACGATATCGATGGCCTTGCCCCGCATGCGGCCGGGCGCCACGAAGCTGCCGAGCCCCGCACGGCGGATCACATAGCCTTCGTCGGCCAGTTCCCGAAGCGCGCGGTTCACTGTCATGCGCGATATCTTCAGGTCGCGGACCAGTTCATGCTCGCTCGGCAGGCGGTCGCCCGCCACATAGTCGCCAGCGCGGATCGCGGTGACGATATGGTTCTTCACGATTTCATAGCGTGACTTGGGTGTGCTCATCCCTCAGTCCTCCAGTTCCAGAAGCGCAGCCAGCCGCTCGAGCGTTGCCCGGAAGCGCCCCATGATTTCGTCTTCGCGTTTGTGCCGGCCCTCGCTGATCAGCCAGTCGCCCGCCCGCATCACATGAGTGATGCCGATGGGCGCACCCCGGAACACGAAGGCATCGGCCACCTGCCCGTAGCGCGGCCCGGCAAGGGCCGGCGCGTCAGCATCGAGCACGATAAGGTCAGCCCGTTTGCCAACCTCGATCTCGCCGCCATTGATACCGAGTGCCGCGGCACCACCCGCCGCCGCCCGCGCCCACAGGCGCTCGCCCGTGTGGCCGCCAGTGCGCGGTGCCAGAACCGTGCGTTCGCGGCGGAACAGGCGCTGGCCATATTCGAGAAGGCGAAGCTCCTCGCGCGGATCGATACTGACATGACTGTCCGACCCGATGGCAAAGCGTCCACCGGCGTTCAGATAGTCAAAGGCCGGGAAAAGCCCATCGCCAAGATTGGCTTCGGTGGTGGGGCAAAGGCCAGCAATCGCGCCGCGCTCGATCATGCCTTTCCACTCCGCCTCCGAAACGTGTGTTGCGTGGATGAGGCACCAGCGGGCATCGACCGGCAGGTGATCGAGCATCCATTCGACCGGACGCTTGCCGGAATATTTGAGACTGGCTTCCACCTCGCGCAGTTGCTCGGCCACATGGATATGCACGGGGGCACCGGGCGAAAGCGCGTCCATCACCGCAATCGTCGGCTCGAAACTGTCGGGCTTCACGGCACGCAGCGAATGGAAGGCAAGGCCGAGCTTCGCCTCTCCGGTCTGCTTGCCCGCCACATGATGCAGAAAGCCCGCGAATTCGGTGGCGCTGTGCAGGAAGGGGCGCTGCCCATCGGTGGGGGCCGCACCGCCAAAGTCGGAGGCTTCGTAAAGAACCGGCATATGCAGCAGCGAGATGCCGGTTTCCGCCGCCGCCGCGAAAATCGCGTCCGACATTTCAGCCGCATGATCGAGGTGGCTGTGGTGCAGATAATGGAATTCGGCAACAGCACCATAGCCCGCCTTCAGCATCTCGAGATAAAGGCCGGCGGCGATATCCTTCAGCGTCGATGGTGTCATCAGGCGGGCGGCCTGATACATCAGCGTCCGCCATGTCCAGAAATCCGAGGTGCCCATCGTGTAATATTCGGTAAGGCCCGCCACAACACGCTGGAACGCATGGCTATGGACGTTCGCCATCGCAGGCAGCACCGGGCCGTAAACCGTTTCGGCAAGCTCCGGCGCCGCGCCCGTTTCGATCATCGAAATACAGCCGGCATCCACATGCAGACGCACATTTTCAGCCCAGTCGCGCCCCAGCAGGGCCGATTTGAAGAAATAGGATGGCATGGGAATCCCTCTTGCTTGTATATACAGGTTTATACAAGGCCTCTTTCCTGTCAAGCCATGTCCATGCTAGGCAGGTGAAAACCGACCGACCGGAGTGACCGATGCCCGTGTTTGACCGCCTGATCCGCGATGTGACCCTTGCCACCATGACCGGGGGCGGCGCGCCTTATGGCCTGATCGAGCAGGCGGCAGTCGGCATCACGGATGGCCGGATCAGCTTTGCGGGACCGGGGTCCGCCGTCCCCAAGGATGCCATCACGCCGGAAACGCAAGTGGAAAGCCAGCCGGGCCATCTTCTGGCCCCCGGCCTGATCGACTGCCACACCCATCTGGTATTTGCGGGCAACCGCGCGAACGAGTTTGAAGCGCGGCTGACGGGCGTCAGCTATGCCGATATCGCCAAGGCGGGCGGCGGCATCAAGGCCAGCGTCGCTGCCACCCGCGCCGCAAGCGAAGACGAGCTTGTCGCACTTGCCCTGCCCCGGCTCGCCCGTCTGAAAGCAGGCGGGGTGACGACGATCGAAATCAAATCCGGCTATGGCCTCACGCTTGAGGACGAACTGAAGATGCTGCGGGCCGCCATCCGGCTGGAGGAAGAAACCGGCGTAACGGTGCTGACCACGCTTCTCGCCGCCCATGCCATGCCGCCCGAATATGCCGACCGCGCCGACGCCTATGTCGATCATATCTGCGCCGAGATCATCCCGGCGGCTGCCGAGCTGGCCGATGCGGTGGACGCTTACTGCGAGACCATCGCCTTCAGCCCCGAACAGGTGAAGCGCATCTTCGCCCACGCCATCGCCGAAGGCATGGATGTGAAACTGCATGCCGACCAGTTGTCGAACCTCGAAGGCGGGGCGCTTGCCGCCGAATATGGCGCGCTTTCAGCCGACCATCTGGAATATCTGAGCGACGCCGGTGTAGCTGCAATGGCGGAAGCCGGCACCGTTGCCGTGCTGCTACCCGGCGCCTTTTATAACCTTCGGGAAAAGACCCTGCCGCCTGTTGAGAAGCTCCGCGCCGCCGGCGTGCCGATGGCAATCGCAACAGATATGAACCCCGGCACCTCGCCAGTTGCCGACCTTGCCCTGATGCCCCACATGGCCTGCACGCTTTTCGGCCTGACGCCCGAAGAAGCCCTCGCTGGTGTCACCATCAACGCCGCCCGCGCGCTCGGGATCGAGGATGATCGTGGCAGTATCGAGGAAGGCAAGGCCGCTGACCTTTGCCTCTATCCCGTATCGCATCCGCGCGATCTTGTTTACTGGATTGGCGGCGTGAAGCCCGTGAAGGTCATCAAGGACGGCGAGGACTTCTAGTTCCGCGCCCACCAGGCGCGCGGCAACGGCCAGTCGCCGATCCGGCCCACGGGTTCGACCCGTGCTTCCACAAACGGCTGCACCGAATATTCGCTGAGGCGCTGGGCAAGCAGCGCCGCCCGCGGTGTTTCCCCGCCGATCTGGTTATAACGATTGAGGGCAGCGAGCGTCTCACTTGCCCCTTCTGCGTCGGCAAGCCCCAGCTGCACGGCGTGATCCAGAAGGGCAGTGTCGTTCAGGCAAAGGGCGGCGCGGCGCACGGCGCGGTAAGCGCGCCCCCCGGAATTGACCAGAATGTCCAGCCGCTGCCGCGCCTCGGTGCCCCGGTTCATTTCCTCAAGCGCACAGATGCCGGTGGCAACCGCGAGTGCCCTGTCAGTCGGCAGGATCATCGCATCCTCAAGCGCTGCCAGCCGGTCGGCCAGTTCAAGCGCTTCCTTGTCTTCCGCCATCAGCCACAGCAGCTGCGTGGCCTCCGCCCCCATGGTGGCGAAAACCCGGCCTTCGGTCATATCGAATTTTGCCAGCGCGCGAACCGTGGCAAGCGCGATATCGGTTTTGCCCGATTGCAGATGCGCCTTGGCATGCAGGATCGCCACTTCAAGCTCCGACCGGGTGAAATCGGCAGTTGGCGACAGGACAGGCAGATAGCCGCTTGTCAGCGACGCTGCATCTTCGGCCATCCCCGCAGCCAGCAGGGCCTCGCCAAGGATCACAACCGGCACCAGATTGCCGTCGGCGCGGCTGGCGTTCCCCATGGCAGAGATAAACTCGAGCGCTGCGCGGCGGGGCATATTCTGGGGCACGAACATATCGGCCAGTTCGCTGTCTGCCCATACGCCGACAAAACGCCGTTCCTGCCAGATGCGCATCACCTGCCGGGACCGCATCACCTGATCCAGAAGGATCGTCTTGGCGTTCGCCAGATCGCGGCGGCGCAGATAATCCGCTGCGAGATCAAGATAGAGCGTATCGATCCGCCCCCCATCCGAGCCGAAGCTGTAGCCGGCTTTCCAAAGCCGGTCGGCGATGGCGAGCGCGTCCTGCGGGAAGCCTGCAGCCACGCGGTCGCGCACCAGCATGGCAAGCGGTACGGCGGCGATGCGGTCGATATATTGCGGCCAGCCATCGATGATCGCGGTGTAGCTGGCGCCGTATTCACCCAGCATCGTCCCGTCACGGGTCAGCATCAGGACAGTGAGATGCGCTTCAAGCGGCGAGCGGACAAGAAGCATGTTCATGTCACGGTGCAGCCGTTCGCTTTGCCCGCTTACCCGCAGGGCATCAAGCCGCACGAAATGCAGAAAAGCCGTATCTTCGGGCGCCAGTTCGATATTGGCGGCAAGCGTGGATTCCGCGAGGCGCGCGGCGCCTTCGAAATCCTCGACATCGCGCAGCGAGCGGATGGCGGCAACGGGATTGTCCGGGGCACGGTGCTCAAATTCGAGCATCGAACTTTCATCATCGGGGCCGGTGATCTGATCGGAACTGGAGTCCTGCGCCGCAACATGCGGAGCTAAAAGCGCCATGGCGATGATCAGACAGCCAAGATTGAGGCGCACGCGATAACCCCTTCAAAATCCCCTCAATTCTGATTAGCCGCTTTGCGTCCGCCGTGCAACTATCAGCATCAATTCACTGGCGGCGGGAAACACACTCTTTTATAACGCCTTCCATGGCTTACGATTCGCTCAGAGACTTTATCGAACGGCTGGAAACCGAGGGCAGGCTTGTCCGGGTGACGGCACCTGTTTCCACCGAACTCGAGATGACCGAGATCCAGACACGGGTGCTGGCCGAAGGCGGCCCTGCGATCCTTTTCGAGAATGTGGTGAACGAAAAAGGCGAGAAGGCTTCGATGCCGGTCCTCGTCAACCTGTTCGGCACTGTCGAACGCGTGGCGTGGGGCATGAACCGTGAGCCCGCGGAGCTTCGCGAGGTTGGCGAAACGCTTGCTTTCCTCCGCCAGCCCGAGCCGCCAAAGGGCGTGAAGCAAGCGCTTGAAATGCTGCCGCTTGCCAAACAGGTCCTTTCGATGCGGCCCAAAACCGTGAAGAAAGCACCGGTGCAGGAAGTGGTGCTGACAGGCGACGATATCGACCTCGACACGCTGCCGATCCAGACCTGCTGGCCGGGAGAACCGGCGCCGCTCATCACCTGGCCGCTTGTTGTCACCAAAGGCCCGTCTGACGCCCGCGAGGATGCCTTCAACCTCGGCATCTACCGGATGCAGAAGCTTTCCAAAAACGAGACCCTGATGCGCTGGCTGAAGCATCGGGGCGGCGCCCAGCAATATGCCCGCTGGAAAAAGGAAAAGCGCGAGCCCGTACCGGCCGCCGTTGTGATCGGCGCTGACCCGGGCACCATCCTTGCCGCCGTCACGCCCGTGCCCGATACCCTCAGCGAATATCACTTCGCCGGACTGCTTCGCGGCAAGCGGGTGGAGCTTGTCGACTGCAAGACCGTGCCCCTGAAGGTGCCGGCCACCGCCGAAATCGTGCTTGAAGGCTATGTCAGCCTTGATGATTACCGCGACGAAGGCCCTTACGGCGATCACACCGGTTATTATAATTCGGTCGAGAAATTCCCGGTCTTCACAATTACCGCCATCACCATGCGGAAAGACCCGATCTATCTTTCGACCTACACGGGCCGCCCGCCGGATGAGCCGAGCGTGCTGGGTGAAGCATTGAACGAAGTCTTCATCCCCTTGCTGCAGCAACAGTTCCCCGAAATCACCGATTTCTGGCTACCACCCGAAGGCTGCAGCTACCGGATTGCCGTGGTTTCGATGAAGAAGGCCTATGCCGGGCACGCCCGCCGCGTGATGATGGGTGTCTGGTCCTTCCTCCGGCAGTTTGTTTACACCAAGTTCGTGATCGTGGTGGACGACGATATCGACGCGCGCGACTGGAAGGATGTGATGTGGGCCATGTCCACCCGCATGGACCCGGTGCGCGATATTGTGACCGTGGAAAACACGCCGATCGACTATCTCGATTTCGCGAGCCCGGTTTCGGGCCTTGGCGGCAAGCTGGGGCTGGATGCCACCAACAAGCTGCCGGGCGAAAGCGACCGCGAATGGGGCCGCGAGATCGCCATGGATGACGCGGTGGTGGACCGGGTCGATTCCCTCTGGTCGTCGCTCGGGCTGCCGGGCAGCGGGCGTTCCATCTGGAAAAAACGCTGAGCAACTGCGGTTCTTTCTTCGCTGGTTGATCCCTTTGCCGGCATATGGTTAGTTTCCCTGTTCCGAATCGCCCCGACCTTTTCTGCCAAAAGGCCGCATCGGGGGACGATGCGTGGCGATTTCAGGAATGGGAAGAGATAGAGCCCGGCGTTAACAGGGCCTTCATGGGGGAATATCGAATGTCCAGTAGAAACGGACATGGAACGCGGTTTCACTGTCCGTATTGGACGGGTGCGTATGCTTCCGCGCTGTTGCCCGCCTCCCGGCAAACGGTTTCAGTGTTCCGAGGACCCGATGTTTTCATTTGATGTTGTGATCAGGAAAATTGCCCTGCTAGCCTGCGTCGGCTGGTCTTTCGCCGCCATGGCGGATGAGCCCCTGGGTGAAAAGCTGCGCGTGCTGCGGCAGGATTCGGTGCCGAAATACGGCCTCTACCCGAGCGAACCCGGCCTTTGCGACGAGATTTACAGCGCCATCGGCGCCGAACTCGCGAGCGAAGGCGTGAATCTGGAAGTCAATCCACAGCGCTTGCCGATCCAGCGGATCGTTGCCCTCCTCTTGCGCGGCGACGCCGATGCCTATTGCGGTGCCGGCACCACCGAGAAGCGCGAAGAGACCTTCACCTATTCCGCCCTGCCCGTTTACCACACCCGCAATGTGCTGGTCGCGCGCGTCAACGACCCGTTGCAGCCGAAGCATCTTGAGGATCTGGTGGGCACCGGCGAGCCTGTGATGGCCTTTTTCGGCACCTCGGCCGCCGCCAAACTGAAGGCGGTGGACGGGCTGATGGTCGATGATGGTTTCTCGGATGTTGCTGCCACGCTGAAGCTGCTGGCATCGAAAAGCCGCTACCGATTCTTCTATTATCACGACCTTGGCGTTGAATATCTGATTCAGGAACACAAGTTGCCGTTGAAGGTCATCTATCTTGACGCGCCCGCGATTCCACAATGGATGATTTATTCGCCCACTCTCGATGCGGGAATTCGATCAAAAGTCGAACAAATTATTGCGAGATTGTCAGAAGACGGTACGCTCGACACAATCAATAAGCGTTATTAGAGCAGCCGGTTACTTCACTGGCCGCTGAAACGGGCCAGGGTTTTCATGTCGTACAAGTTTCGTTTAACCGGGACCGTCTCGCTTTTCGCACTGTTCGCGCCGCTGCCCCATGCAGCCCAGGCGGACGATATAGTCGAGGAAATCGAGATCACCGGCACCCGCCTCAGCCAGATCGGCGCAGGCAAACTGCTTCCCGTGCTGGAAGTGGACCGCGCTGCTATCGAAGCAACTGGTGCCTTTTCCGCCGACGAGGTTTTCCGCACCCTGCCGATGAGCGACTTTGTCGGCTTCCAGAACCAGAATACCGTGGGCGGTGTAAACTCGGTGCGCGGCGATGCGGCATCGGTCAACCTGCGCGGCCTTGGCACCGGCAACACGCTCCTGTTGATGAACGGCCGGCGCATGGTCATGAACCCGACCTTCCAGACGGAAGCGCTGGTCCCCGTTATGACCCCGAACGCCAACAGCCTGCCGCTTGAAGCACTTTCAAGCCTGCGTGTGCTGAAGGATGGCGGCAGCGCCATTTACGGCGCCGATGCGGTGGCAGGCGTCGTGGATGCCCAGTTCACCAACGATGTGGATGGTGTCACCCTCAAGGCGCGCTACGGCCTGTCGGACGGCACCGACTATCACGAGGCCGACTTCAGCGTGAAGGCAGGCGACGATTTCGCCGGCGGGCGCGGGCATGTCAGCCTTTATGCAAGTTACAGCCGCGCCAACAGCGTGCGGACAAGTGCGCGCGACTATGCCGCCTCGTCCGACATGCGGCGCTTCCTTGAAGGCACCCCGTTCGAAGGCGACGGCAGCTTCAACATGACAAACGTTTCAAGCCCGTGGGCGGAGCTTGATATCGTGCAGAATGTGGTGCCGACCCTGAACGGCACGCCGATTGCCAACAGCTCCGGCGTTTTCCACATCCAGCCCGCCACCAACAGCGGCTGCGTCGCGCAGCTTTCGGGCGGCATCTGTATCGACGACGGCACGCTGTCGTCATCCGACAGCGCTGACGGCGACCGCAATCTTTTCTACGACATCATGTCGGGCTGGACGCTGATCCCGAAAGTGGAACGCGTGAATGCGCTGGCGCTTGTTGATTATCAGATCACCGACGAGATCAGCTTCTACGGCGAGGCCGCCTATTATGGATCGAGCTCGGTACGCAACCGCGAGCCTGCCTCGATGCTGTCCACCGCGCGGGTGATCGTGCCGAAGGAAAACTACTGGAACCCGCTTGGCGCCACCACGCTCGCGGATGGCAGCCCGAACCCCAACCGGATCGCCGGCCTTGTGGGCGTACCCGACGAAGGGCTTGATGTCGCGCTCAGGAACTACCGGATCACCGATACGGGTGAGCGCACCATCGATGCCGATGCCGACAGCTACCGCCTGCTGGCGGGCCTCAAGGGCAAGCTCGGCAGCTGGCACTGGGATAGTGCTGCCCTCTATTCCCGCGCGACGACGACCGACATCACCCACAACCGGGTTTCAAACACGCTTTTGCAGGCTGCCCTCGCCGACATCACGCCGAGCGCCTACAACCCGTTCAACGGCGGCAGCCTGACAACCCCTTCCATCGGCGACGACACGCCGAGCCCCGAGGCTGCCCTTGACCGCATCACCATCGATGTGCGCCGCAAGGGTGTCGCCACACTCGCAATGGGCGATATCCACCTGACGAATGACGCGCTCTTCCAGTTGCCGGGTGGCGGCGTGGGCCTTTCGGTCGGCGGTGAAGTGCGCCGGGAAAGCTATTCCGACGACCGCGACGACCGGCTGGATGGCACCGTCATCTTCACCGACATGGTCTCGGGCGCCATCAGCGAATCCGATGTGGTGAGCTCCAGCCCCACCGCAGACACCGGCGGCCACCGCACGGTAACCTCGGCCTACAGCGAGCTTGCCGTTCCGCTTGTCTCGCCCGACATGAACATTCCGTTTGTTGAAGCCGCGACCCTGCAGTTTGCCGGCCGGTTCGAGCATTTCTCGGATGTGGGCGACACCTGGACGCCGAAGGTGGCAGGCGCATGGACGGTCACGCCCGGCCTCACCGTCCGGGCCTCATGGTCCGAAGGCTTCCGCGCACCGAACCTGGTGCAGATCCATGATGCGGGCGTCAGCCGCGTGAACAACCGGCTGGATTATGTGCGCTGCGACGCGCTGGTACAGCAGGGCCAGATCACCGGGATCGACCAATGCGCCGCCACCGGCACGCTTTCCACCCGGTCGGGCTCGGAAACGCTGCAGCCCGAGAAATCGGAAAACACCTCGATCGGGTTGCTGATCGAACCCGTGGCCCTGCCCGGCTTCCGCTTCAGCATCGACCGCTGGACGATCCGCCAGACCGACATCGTTGGCGTGTTCGGGGATCAGAACCATCTGGCGCTGGATTATCTGCGGCGCCAGCAGGGCTCATCGAACCCCGATGTGGTGCGCGCGGCCCCGACGGCGGCCGACATCGCGCTTTTTGCGGGCACCGGCCTGACACCTGCGGGCGAAGTGCTCTCTGTCGCTGACACCTATGTGAATATGGACGCGCGCCGTGTGGCGGGCATCGATATCAGCGCGTCCTACCGCCATGAAATGCAGGACGGCGCGACGCTCGATCTCAGCTTCAATGCCTCGCGCTATACGAAGTTCGAACAGGAAGCGGGCGAGCGCAGCCAGCAGCTTCTGGATGCCGTGGCCGCCGGCGACCTGCCGGGCGATGTGACGCCCACAGGCTTCGGCGATATCCTCGGCCTCGACGGCCGCGCCAAATGGCGCTGGAACGCCAACCTCGCCTATGCGCGTGGGCCCTGGAGCGCCGGGCTTTTCGCCACCTATATCGGCTCCTTCAAGGATACGACTTCGGTGAATGATGAAACCGGCGACTTCTGGAAAGTGGACAGCTGGCTCACCCTCAATGCCTCGCTCGGCTACGCCTTCACCGCCGACAACTGGCTGAAGGACACGGCGGTCAAGCTGTCGGTCACCAACCTCACCGACGAAGCCCCACCCCTCGCCCCTGAATCCTTCGGCTTCCACGGCAGCATGCACAATCCCAAAGGCCGCATGATCTACCTGACCCTGACGAAGGGATTTTGAGGCCTTCAATCTCGTCACCCCGGACCTGATCCGGGGTCCAGAGACTGGCCCACAATCACTGGATGCCGGATAGCGCCGCGCGATGCGCCAGCTGCGCAAACCGGCATGACGCATCGGTCTTGACCAGACCTGCGAGACGCCGCCTAATAAGAGACGAATTGCTATCATCAATTAGGCGCATATGTCAGAAACCGGCACCAAAGAGCCTTCGTTAATTGCCGCGATACTTGTCAGCGGATTGATCTTTCTATCTATCCTTGGCTCTTACAGTGCCGTCCTGACTGTCTGGGATCGCCCTTATTATGCGTTCGGGCATGACGAAACCATACTCTCATTTGTGGCTCGTGGATTTGCGCTGATCGCTGCTTTAACGACCCTGATGCGGTGGTCTGATCGATATACATCAGCATATTCAATCGTATCCTTCCGCGCGGTACTAGTAGGCTTCAATTTCCTATTGTTGTTTCAGGCATTTCTGAACGTCATGGCCTATCTGAACTCGACGGGCACCGAACGGAACTCATGGTCTGTCCCCAGCCAACCAAGCGTGGCCGAACCGCTTATAGCCATCAGCTACACGTTGCTCGTCATCAGCATTTCCCTTCCAGTGTTTTTAGGGCGCAAATCTCTAAAGCTGGTCTTTCTGTTTGTCCTATCGGGTCTGGCCGCGATCGGAATGAGTTTCGAAAAGACCGGCGACCCTGCGGGGCTTGTTTTGCTAATCTTTCTCCTATTGGCCGCCAGCCTTGCCGGGCGCCTCAACAATCAGGACTAGCTCCAGCCCCATCCCCCTTGCCCCCGCCCCCCTTTCTGTGGCTAAAGTAGCGGCAACGCTATTCTCCCGCCTTCAAGGACCCTTCCTTCATGACCGATACGCTGAATATCCTTGCCGACCTGATCGCTGCTGCGAAAAAGGGAGGGGCGGATGCGGCGGATGCCATTGCGGTGGAGGCCACCTCGCGCGGGGTTTCGTGGCGCGAAGGGCGACTTGAGGATGTGGAAGGCTCGGAAGGCGAGGATATCGGCCTCCGCGTGCTGATCGGCCGCCGTCAGGCTATCGTTTCCACCTCCGACCGGCGCCCTGAGAGCCTGAAGGCGATGGTCGCCCGCACGCTCGATATGGCCCGCGCGGTGCCCGAGGATGAATTTTGCGGCCTCGCGCCCGAGGAACTGCTGCTGAAAGGCCCGGCCCCCGCGCTGGACCTTCACGACCCGACCGAAATCTCGGCCGAGCGGCTGGGCGAAATGGCTGCCGAGGCCGAAGCCGCCGCGCGCGGTGTGGCGGGTGTCACGAATTCGGATGGCGGCGGCGCCAGTGCGGGCTCCTATGCCGTCACCCTGATGACAAGCCACGGCTTCGCCGGCGCCTACCGAGGCACCAGTTTTTCGGCTTCCGTATCTGCCGTGGCCGGCACAGGCACCGGCATGGAACGCGACTATGATTTCACCTCCGCCCGGCATTATGCTGACCTCAAAGGCATGGCTGATGTTGGCCGCAAGGCGGGCGAGCAGGCAGTGGCGCGGCTTGGCGCTGCCAAGCTGAAAAGCGGCTCGATGACCATCATCTTCTCGCCGCGCGTATCAAACAGCCTTGTCGGGCACCTTACCGGTGCCATCACCGGCACGGCGGTGGCGCGCGGCACCAGCTTCCTGAAAGACCAGAAAGGCAAGCCGGTTTTTGCACCCGGCGTGAATATCTTCGATGACCCGCTCATCGTGCGCGGCCTCAAATCCCGCCCGTTCGACGGCGAAGGCCTTGCCGTTGGCAAAAAGGCGCTGATCGAGGACGGGGTGCTCACCGGCTGGCTGCATAACGCCGCTTCCGCCCGGCAGCTGAAGGAAAGCCTTACCGGCCATGCCTCGCGCGGCACATCCGGCCCGCCGGGTATCGCCACCAGCAACCTTTACCTCGCCCCCGGCGCCCTGTCGCCCGAGGAACTGATGGCCGACATCACGGACGGCTTCTATGTCACCGAACTGATCGGCATGGGCGTGAACGGCGTGACCGGCGATTACAGCCGCGGTGCATCGGGTTTCCGCATCCGTAACGGGCAGATCGAGGGCGCGGTGAACGAGGTGACGATCGCCTCCAACCTTAAGGAAATGTTCAGGCGTATGGTGGTAGCTTCGGATCTTGAGTTCCGCTATGCGGTGAATGCCCCGACCGTCAGGATTGACGGCATGACAGTGGCCGGGGCCTGAATGCGCCAAGCGGTGAAGCAGAAAGCTTGAGGATCATCCGTCGTGTATCTGCCCGCCCTGCCCTTTGACGATAACAGCTGCCCCTGGAGCCTCGAGGACGATATTCGTCTCGTGCGGCAGGTGACCGAAGAAGCAGGCCGGATCGCCCTTTCCTATTTCGCGCGCGATTGCCGGGCGTGGGACAAGTCCCCCGACAACCCGGTTTCCGAAGCCGATCTGGCGGTAGATGAATTCCTGCGCACCACGCTGATGTCCAACCGCACCGGCTATGGCTGGCTTTCGGAAGAAACCGAGGACCAGCCGGAGCGCCTGCGCTGCGGCCGACTGTGGATCGTCGACCCCATCGATGGCACCCGCGCCTTCCTGCGCGGCGGCGATGACTGGGGGGTATCCGTTGCCCTCATCCAGGACGAACGCCCGGTGATCGCGGCGCTTTATGCGCCCGCCAAGGACGCCTTCTATTTTGCCGAGGCCGGCAAGGGCGCCACCAAGAACGGCAAGCCGATCATGGTGAACGAAACCCGCCACGTCACCGAAGCCCGCATGATGGGCGAGCCCTGCGCCTTCAAATCCGAAAAACTGTGGCCGACGCCGTGGCCCGACAGCATGTATGTGGAACAGGCCAACTCCATCGCGCTGCGCCTGTGCCAGATCGCCGATGGCCAGTTTGACGCCTGCGTCACGCTCCGCCCCAAGAATGACTGGGACATGGCCGCCGCCGACCTGATCTTGCGCGAAGCTGGCGGCACGGTGATGACAGGGCGTGGCAACAGCCTCATCTATAACCGCGAAAAGCCGCTGCATGACCATATCGTCGCGGCCTGCCCGACCCTGATCCCCGAGATCATGGAACGCGTCGAACCCGCCATAAAAGCCTGGTGTCATCTGGCTGCCTGATTAACCATCTTTCGCGCTTCCCATATCTGTACCGACCGGTCTAGGATAGCGACCGGGAGATTGGGAGGTTTTCTTGGAACGGGCAGTCGTTGAACTGGGTGCCGGGGCGCAGGCCCTGATGGCCTTTTCAATCGCTTTCACGATGTTTTCGGTGGCTCTTGGCCTGCGGCTGGCGCATTTCCGGCCGCTGGCAGCGCGTCCGCATGCGCTTCTCGCGGGCTATGCCACACAGCTGATCGGCCTGCCTCTCCTCACCCTTGCCCTCGTGTGGCTCATTCGCCCGGACCCGAGCCTCGCCTTCGGCATGATCCTGGTGGCAAGTTGCCCCGGCGGCAACGTCTCCAACTTCTACACCCTGATGGCGCGCGGCAATGTGGCCTATTCGGTGACGCTGACCGCGCTTTCAAGCGTGCTCGCAGCCCTCACCGTGCCCCTGTCGGTGCTGTTCTGGGGCGGGCTCTACCCGCCGGTTGCTGCTCTTCTCGATGAGATCGATATCAACGGCGCGAGCTTCCTGATGCAGACCGCGCTGATGCTCGGCCTGCCGCTGGTGCTTGGCATGACGCTCGCCGCGCGCTTCCCGAAGGCGACCGAACGCCACCGGCCGCTGGCGCTGCGTATCTCGCTCGCGCTGCTCCTTGGTATCGTCATTTTCGGGCTTTATACAAATGCCGGCCTGCTGGCAGAATACTGGACAGATATCGTGCCGCTGACGGCGGTGCATAACCTGCTGGCCTTCGCGCTTGGCGCCGGTGCGGGTGCCCTGTTCCTGCGCGATGCGGGCGACCGGCGGGCGCTCGCCTTCGAGGTCGGTATTCAAAACAGCGCGCTCGGCCTTGCAATTCTCATGACCCAGTTCGGCGGCATCGGCGGTGCCGTGATGCTGACGGCGACCTGGGGCATCTGGCATTTCATCGGCGGCTTTATCACGCTTGCCCTTTACCGTTTTGCGGATGCGCGCTTCTCGCGCCCGCTACATGCGACCCAAGGAGACTGACCCATGTATGACCTTCTGATCACCGGCGGCACGATTTTCGATGGCACGGGGGCGGCCGGCCGCAAGGCCGACGTTGCCGTGAAGGACGGCAAGATTGCCGCCGTCGGCGAAAATCTGGGCGCGGCCCGCCGCACCATCGATGCCACCGGCCATATCGTCACCCCCGGCTTTCTGGATGTGCATACCCATTATGACGGGCAGGTCTCGTGGGACGACAAGTTTGAACCTTCCTGCTACCACGGCGTGACCACCGCGGTGATGGGCTCGTGTGGTGTCGGCTTCGCGCCCGTGAAACCCACCGATCACCAGAAGCTGATCAGCCTGATGGAAGGCGTGGAGGAAATCCCCGGTGCGGCCCTTGCCGAAGGCCTCACCTGGAACTGGGAATCCGTGCCGGATTATATGAATGCCATCGATTTCCCGCATGCCATCGATTTCGCGGTGCAGGTGGTGCACGACCCTTTGCGCATGTATGTGATGGGCGACCGCGCGGTCGTGAACGAACCGGCGACCCCCGCCGACATTGCCGAGATGAAGCGCCTGACGCGCGAGGCGCTGGAGGCCGGTGCTGTAGGGCTTTCCATCGGCCGGTCGGACGTGCACCGCACATCGGAAGGCCAGTGGACGCCCTCGTCCGAAGCCGGCAAGGATGAACTCGCCGGCCTCGCCGAAGCCTTCCGGGGCCTCGACCACGGCGTGCTGCAGGCGGTGAACGATTTCGATCTGGAACGCGATGACCCGAACGCTTTCGAGTATGAGTTCGACCTTCTCGAGGCCTTTGTCGAGGCGTCGGGCGGCAGGCCCTTCTCGATTTCGCTGATGCAGCGCGATTTTGCCCCCAAACAGTGGAAAGACATCATCGCACGCGGCGAGGCGGCCAAGGCGCGCGGGCTCGATATGCATTTCCAGGTGGCGCCGCGCGGCATTGGCGTGACGCTTGGCCTCACCTGCACCTTCCATCCCTTCATGGGTTTCCCGAGCTACAAGAAGATCAGCCACCTGCCCATCGAAGAACGTGTGAAAGTGATGCGCGACTCCGCCTTCAAGGCGCAGATGCTGTCGGAAAAGCCCGACCAGCTGGCCGGGGACGGCACGCCGATCCCGCCCCTCGCCGACAAGCTCCTCGGCATGATCGATTTTGTCAGCTGCAAGCTTTTCCGGCTGGGTGACAATCCGGACTATGAACAGTCGCCCGAAACCTCGGTTTACAAGCTGGCGGTCGCCGACGGCGTGATGCCCATCGAAAAGATCTATGATCTGCTCCTCGAGGACGACGGCCACGCCTTCCTCTATTTCCCGATCTATAATTACACCGATCTCAACTTCAATGCGGTCGAGACCATGCTGAAGCATCCGCAGTCGATCATGGGGCTTTCGGATGGCGGCGCCCATGTGGGCACGGTGTGCGACAGCAGCTTCCCGAGCTATATGCTGGCCCACTGGTCGCGCGACCGCAGCCGGGGCGGCAAGCTTGAACTTGCGGAAGCCATCCGCAAGCTGACGTCCGAGCTTGCCGACTATATGGGCTTTGCGGATCGCGGCCGGATCGAGGTGGGCAAGAAGGCTGACCTCAATGTCATCGACTATGAGGGCCTTAAGCTTCTGGCCCCGCGCATGGTTCATGACTTGCCTGCAGGCGGCGCACGCCTTATCCAGAAGGCCAAGGGCTACAAGGCAACCATCGTCTCGGGCGAAGTGATCGTCGAGGACGGGGTGCTGACGGATGCCCGGCCAGGCCGTCTGGTACGTGGCGGCGCACAAGGAAAAGAGAAAGCCGCTGCCTGATGCAGGATATGCCGTTCGATGTTGTTTCCGCCGTCTTCATGATGGCGGCTGTGTTCCTTTCGTCCATCCTGCGCGCCTTCACGGGCTTCGGCTTCGCGCTTGCCGCCATCCCGGTGCTGGCGCTTTTCCTGCCGCCGTCGACGACCGTTGCGGTCGTCGCGTCGCTCACGCTTCTTGTCAGCCTGCAAACGGTGAAGGAATTCTGGGACCCGGTGGAGGTAAAACGCTCCGCCGGGATGATCGGCGCCAGCATCCTTGGCACGGCGGCGGGGGCGGTGTTCCTCGGGATGCTGTCCGTGTCGCTGTTCCAGCTGATTGTCGGGGTCACCGTGATCGCGGCAAGCCTGATGCTGAATTTCGCACATCCGAAGGAACGTGAAGTCGGCAGCGGCCTCAAGGCTTTGATCGGCTTCCTGTCGGGCATCATGAACGGGCTGCTGGCCATTCCCGGCCCGCCCGTCATCATCTATGCACTGTCGGCCTACGCGACACCGGCGCGCAGCCGCGGCTTCCTGATGATCTTCTTCCTGTTTTCAGCGGCCTTCGCGCTCACCGGTTTCGGCGTGCAGGGCTTCATCGGGGTGACCGAGCTGATGTATATCGCCGCCGCCTACCCGGCCATGTATGCCGGCAACCGCTTCGGCAACAAATGGTTCCAGACCCACGGCAGCGCCACCTACCGCCGCATCGCCAACGCCACCCTGCTGCTCATCGGCGTCAGCGCGGTGGCGAAGGCATTGGCGGGGTAAGGGTCAGGCTGCAAGCGCCCGACGACGACGGACAGCAAGGCCCGTAAGGCCGAAGCCCATGATCATCATCAGCCATGTGGCGGGTTCAGGGATTGCAGATACATCAGGCAGCCGTTCCATGGAGACGCTCCATAAACGAACTTTGCCGACCGCGTTTCCCTGACCATCTTTAAGATTGATGTACCCTTGGTAGACATTTTCACAGATGCCATTGAGCTTGTTTAAATGGTACGCATCTGCGCTATCAAACGTATCAGGATTGTAATTTGTGCATTCTATAGAAGACGCCGTTACAGTCAGTCCATTGGAGATCTGCTGATCTCCATCCGCATAGATTTGTATAAGATCGGCCGAGGAACTGGTTCCGCTAGTCCCATCATAGATGGCGACGTAAGAGCCAGCCAGCTCAGAAGGAGATGGATATGCCCCCAAATGTGTCCATGTCTGATCACCTACAGTCCACTCAATGGTATCATATAAATAGTGAGCCATAACATAATTATACGCTGAACCAGAGTACCAATTCACATACATCGCATCATCTACCATCTGCGTATCATCGAAGGTGAGAACAGCCCTGAAGGTAGTGTCGTATGGTGTATTGAAAAGTTGAGCCAGCTCCTCCCGATTATCGCCACTGTATGAAGCATCCCCAGTAAACACATAGGTGGCGGCATCCGCTGAAACACTGGCCGCGAGGGCGGTAAACACTGACAATAGTGAGTTCCGAAGCATCAAATTCCCCATGCGAGAAGCCCAGAGCGCTTTTCGCTTAAACTGCCTAACCATTTGAATTGGTGGACGGCTGCGCATCGCACACCGAAGTCACCTTTGCCTGACACAACCTCAAATATCAGTGCAACAATGGGGCGAGCAAGAGTAAATTTAATATATTTTTAATACTTTTCCTTGTCGCGGCGCCGAGGCGAGGGCAGCGCCATGACAAGGCAGACCCTTATGCCGGACCTGATCCGGCATCCATCCTTGCGGCGGCGAACATGGACCCCGGCCCGAAGGCCGGGGTGACGGGAACAGGCGTGGATTACACGCTCAAGAGCAGATGCTCGCGCTCCCAGCTTGAGATCACCTTGTTATAGGCGGCGATTTCGAGCGATTTGACCTCCACGAAGGCGTCCACGAAACGGCTGCCGAGCATGGCGCGGACGGCGTCTGATGCCGCCATGCGGGCCAGCGCTTCCGGCAGGTAGCGCGGCAGGGTGAAAGGCAGCTCGTGCGCGTCGCCCGGCACCACTTCTTCGGGCTCGATCTTTTCGATCAGGCCGATAAGGCCGCAGGCGAGCGTGGCGGCAAACGCGAGATAGGGGTTGCTGTCCACCCCCGGCAGGCGGTTTTCCACCCGGCGGGCATTGGGGCTTGAATGCGGAACCCGAAGCCCGCAGGTGCGGTTGTCACGGCCCCAGTGCAGATTGATCGGTGCGTCGCTCTCCAGCCGCATGCGGCGGAAGCTGTTGACGTTCGGATACATCAGCGGCGTCACCGCAGCCAGATGCTTCTGCAGGCCGCCGATATAGTGGTAAAGCGCCGGCGTATCCTCGCCCTTTTCATCGGCAAAGATGTTGCGTCCGGTTTTGATATCCACCAACGACTGGTGCACATGCATGGCCGAGCCCGGCTCGTCCTGGTGCGGCATCGCCATGAAGGTGGCATACATGCCGTCTTTCATCGCTGCCTGACGCACCATCCGCTTGAAAAGGAAGACCTGATCGGCGAGTTCGAGCGCGTCGCCGTGCGTGCAGTTGATCTCCAGCTGCGCCGGGCCTTGCTCGTGCGCCATTGTGCCGATCTTCTGGTGCATCACCTCGGCATAATCATAGATGCGGTTCACGACGGGGTCGAAATCGTTGGCGGCTTCGATGCCATAGGGCTGGCGGCCTGCTTCGCGGCGGCCCGTCAGGCCCACCGGCGGCACCAGCTTCAGGTCGGGGTCGATATTCTTCTCGACGAGATAAAATTCCAGCTCCGGCGCCACGATGGGCTTCAAGCCAAGGGCTGTGTATTTCGCGAGGATATTTTTCAGAAGGCTGCGGGCCGCGAAATCGACAAGCTCGCCGTCCTTGTTCTTCACGTCGCAGATGATCTGGGCGACCGGCTCGTCATACCAGGGCACCAGCCGCACGCTTGAAGGATCAGGGATCATGCGGACATCGGCATCGATCGTTTGCGCGACGGATTTTTCGTAATCATAGTCCCCGGTCACCGACTGGACGAGGACGGCTTCGGGCATGCGCAGGCCTTCGCTATCAAGGGCGGAGATGAACTCCTCGCGCGGGACGATCTTGCCGCGCATCACGCCATTGAGATCGGGGACAAGGCATTCCACCTCATCAACCCGGTGGCCGCGCAGCCACTGGATCAGGGCGGGGTTGCTGGTTGGGAAAGCCGAGCTATCGGCAGCAGACTGGTCATTCACGGAACACCTCTCGTGTGCGAGCCACCGAGCCATTTCGGCGGCTCCGGGTACGATAGGCGCACCAAATGTGATCACAATCAAGCAAATCCTTCTTAACGATCACCGTGAAAGCCTTGCATCACGGGCTGTTCAAGCCTGCCTTTCCCCGGTATGAAAGGCCAAAGACCCAGAAGGATTTGCACGCCCCATGACCCGTCCGCCCATCCCGTTTCCGCCGGCTCTCACCAGCACCCAGAATGCGCGGGTGAAGCATGCGAAGGAACTGCGGCTGAAGAAATACCGGCAGCGACACGGCGAATTTGTGGTGGAAGGCGAAACCTTCCTGCGGCAGGGCCTGAAGGCCGGCTTTACGCTAAAACAGGCTTTCGTGCTGGATACCGCCTTCGATAACCGCCTGATGGCTGATCTTTTCGAGCAGGCCGTGCTGGCGCCCAGAAACACGGTACTGACCAACAGCCATGTGCAGGCGGCGGTGGCGGGCAAGGATAATCCACAGCCGGTGATCGCCATTTTTGCCGAGCCGAAACCGGTGCTGGATGACCATCCGCTGGAGACCGGCCAGCTGTGGGTTGCCCTACAGGAACCCCGAGACCCCGGCAATGTGGGCACCGTGATCCGCACAGCAGATGCCGTGGGGGCGGACGGTGTGATCCTCCTTGGCCCCAGCGCCGACCCTTGGAGCAGCGACTGCGTGCGCGCTTCGGCGGGGTCGGTCTTCTCGCTGCCCGTCATCGGCGCGAGCCTTGAAGATTTCAACATCTGGCGCGCCGGTGGGCCCGAAAGCCAGTGCCTCGGCCTCGCGCTTGAGGGCAGCGAGCCTTACCAGAAGGCCAGCTACAGCGCGCCCCTCATCCTGATGGTCGGCAGCGAGGGCAGCGGCCTGCCGGACCGTTATATGGAAGCCTGCGACGGCCTTGTGCGCATCCCGATGCCGGGCATGGCAGAATCGCTCAATCTTGCGGTTTCCACCGCCGTGGTGCTTTATCATGCCGCAGGCGCGCTCGGGCGGCTCGACAGCGACGGCGTGAAGCGCTCGCCGCTCGCCTTCAAGAACACCAAATAAACGGGCGGAAACCGGTGGCCATTTAGCGCCTATTAACCGGTTTTCTATATGCTTCGATTCGGACCGGGGGGTCGGGATTGTTGCACATCGTTTGTATGTCCGGTGTTTACCTTGGCCAGTCGTTTCCTGAAGTTCCTCGCCGCATGGCAGAAAGCCCGCAAGGGCAAGATCGCCCCTTATCGTGGCGACCTCAGCGTTCTCAACATGATCGATGAATCGCGCCAGATCATCACGATCGACATGTCGCGCCGCTCTCCCCGCATCATGTTTGCAGGCTCGATTGCCTCGAAGGGGTTCGAGATGGACCCGATTGGCGAAGAGATGCGCAAGGTGATGTCGCCCGCGCTGATCGACCCCATCCTTGCCGACTTTGAAAAGATGCGGGCGGGCGACACCGGCATCGTTGGCACGTTCGGATATGCCAGCGAACAGAAACAGGCGACCATGCATTTCATCGCGCTGCCGCTGATGAACCACAAGGGCGAGACCAACCTTGCCATCGTTTACGGCATCCTGAGTGAAGCCGTCGCCAGCCGTGAAGACCTTTTTCCGCTGATGGCGAAGGCCAATATCTATCAGGCCGAAACCTTCCCGATCGAACCGCCCACGCGCCAGCGCAAGGCAAGTTGATAGGCCTGCCGCCACGCCCCTGTTGACCCGCCCGCCTTCCTGTCAGACGATGCCCCACCTGACAGCAAGGATTCGACTATCATGAGACCCGTTGAAATCGTCGAAGTGGGCGCCCGCGACGGCCTGCAGAACGAAAAAGTCCATTTCACCACCGAACAGAAACTGCAGCTGATCGGTGGTGCACTGAAGGCTGGCGTGAAGCGGCTGGAAGTCGCCAGTTTCGTTCACCCCAAGCTGGTGCCCCAGATGGCCGACGCCGAAGCGGTGATCGCGGCCCTGCCAGACCTCAAGGACGTCACCTATATCGGCCTTGTGCTGAACAAGCGCGGCCTTCTCCGCGCCTTTGACACGCGCGAGGGCAACAAGCGCGGCGTGGATGAAGCCGGCGCCGTTGCCGTGGCGACCGACACGTTCGGCCAGAAAAACCAGGGCCAGACGAGCGCGGAATCGGTGGCTGTGACGAAAGAGATCGTGCGCCTCGCCCGCGAGAATGGCATGGCCGCACAAGTCACCATTTCCACCGCCTTCGGCTGCCCGTTCGAGGGCCGGGTCGATCCCGCCCGGGTGATCGCCATGGCCGAAGATATCGCCGAAGCCGGGCCCCGCGAGATTGCGGTCGCCGACACCATCGGTGTCGCCAACCCGCGGGCCGTGTTTGATATGGTCACCCGCCTCCGCGAGCGCCTGCCGGGCCTGCCGATCCGGGCGCATTTCCACAACACCCGTGGCAGCGGCATCGCCAACGCCTGGGCGGCCTATCAGGCCGGCGCCGAGGTACTGGATGCCTCCATCGGCGGACTTGGCGGCTGCCCGTTTGCGCCAAAGGCCACCGGCAATATCGCCACTGAAGACCTTCTCTACATGCTCGAAGAATGCGGCGTGGATACCGGCGTCACGCTGGAAACACTGATCGAAACCGCGCGCTTTGTGGAAGGCGTGCTTGGCCGCCCGGTGCCCGCAGCCGTCACCCAGGCCGGTGGCTTCCCGGTCCCGCGCACCGAATGACGGGCGTCACCAAACTTTCCTACATGGAAGCGCTGCAGATCATTCGTGCAGCAGCGCGTTCCCTGCCCGCCATCACTGTGCCCCTCGGCCAAGCGACCGGGCTGGTGCTCGCCGCCGACGTGGTGGCGCTGAACGCCAACCCGATGTTCGATAATTCGGCGATGGACGGTTTTGCCCTGCGCGCGGCAGACGCGGCAGGTACTCGCCTCACCATCACCGGCACCATCGCAGCCGGCGACACCACAACACCTGCACCTGTTCGTGCGGGTGAAGCCGCTGCCATCATGACAGGGGCAAGAGTGCCCGAAGGTGCGGATACGGTCGTACCGGTCGAGGATACCGAACGCGACGGCGCCACGCTGATCCTGAAAGCACTGATTGAGGCTGGTCGTCATATCCGCAAGGCGGGATCGGATTTCAAGGAAGGCGATCTGCTGATGCCCATCGGCAGCCGGCTTGCCGCCAGCACCATCCCGGCGCTTGCTGCTGCCGGCATCGGCAAGGTGCAGGTCATCCGCCGCCCGGTGCTTGGCTGGATATCGACGGGCCGTGAGCTGGTGGACGACCCCGATGCCCCCCTCGCCCCCGGCCAGATCCGCAACAGTTCAGGTCCCTACGGCGCCGCGATCACCGCTGCCTTCGGATGTGACCTCGCGGCACAGCGCACCGTCGGCGACGACGGCGACAGCTTCCGCGCAGCGCTCGAGGCCATGCTGGAAGCCGGCATCGACATGGTTGTCTCCACCGGCGCTGTCTCGGTTGGCCAGTTCGATTTCGTGCGCAGCGTGCTTGAGGCCATGGGTGCCGAAATCCTGCTGCACCGGGTGAAGGTTCGCCCGGGCAAGCCCGTCCTGTTCGCGCGCCTGCCCGACGGACGCCCCTTCTTCGGCCTGCCCGGCAACCCGGCATCGACAGCCATGGGCTTCCGCATGTTTGTGGTGCCCTATCTGCGCGCCGCGATGGGGCTGCCTGCCGAGGTGCCCATCGTTGCCCGGCTGGCAGCAGAGGCCGCCGCACCTGAAGGGCTGACCGTTTTCCTGAAAGCCCGGCTTCGGCTTGGCGCCGATGGCGTGCTGGCCGCCACACCGCTTGCCGGCCAGGAATCATACAAGATCGCCCCGATGACCCGCATGAACGCCTGGCTAGTCCACCCCGAAGGCTGCGCCACGCTTGCCCCCGGCACGCTTGTCTCCTGTTATCCCGCAACCCCCGATTGGCTGACAGGGTAAAAAGCCGCTGGCCTTTGCCCTAAGCGCTTACTAGAGTGGACGGAAACCGTTTACCTTGAGGCAGGGACTTGGCCAGTTCAGACGAAAAGCCGGATGATTCCGACACCGGACTAGGGCGCCCCGGCGCGCGCCGCAAGCCCAAGATCACTATCAATGATATCGCCCGCATGGCCGGCGTTTCGAAGAAAACCGTGTCGCGCGTCATCAATGATGCAGCAACGGTAAAGGCCAGCACGCGCGACAAGATCAAGGCGCTGATCAAGGAATATGATTTCTCGCCCGACCCGCAGGCCCGCGCGCTTGCCTTCCGGCGGTCCTTCCTTGTCGCGATGATCTACGATAACCCGAGCCCGCAATATATCGTGAATATGCAGCGCGGCATTCTGGATGCACTGGCAGGATCAAGCTGCCAGCTGGTGATCCGCCCGTGCGACCGGAACGCCCCCGATTTTTACGACATGATCAGCGAGTTTATCGAGCAGCAGCGCTTGTTCGGTGCCGTGCTGCCGCCTTCGGTTTCCGAGGACGATCATATCGCCGAAATGCTGAGGGAGGCAGACTGCCCCTATGTAAGGATTGCCTCGGTGGAGCTTGACGAACCCCACCGCATGATCCGCACGCGGGAAGCGCACGGGGCCGCCGAAGCTGCCCGCCATCTGGCCCGGCTCGGCCACCGGCGCATCGCCCATATCCGGGGCCCGGAAAGCTTCCGGTCCTCGCACGAGCGCCTGCGCGGCTTCCAGGACGGCCTTTCGGAGTTTGGCCTGCACCTCAAGGACGATGACATCGTGTTTGGCGGCTATACCTACGAGACCGGCTATGAATGCGCCCGGCTGCTGCTCGCGAAGCCCGAACGCCCGACCGCGATCTTTGCCGGTAACGACGAAATGGCGCTGGGTGTTTACAAGGCCGCGCGCGAGATCGGCCTTACGGTCCCTGCAGACATTTCCGTTGTGGGCTTCGATGACACGCCGATTGCATCCCGCATTGCGCCTTACCTGACGACTGTTCACTCGCCCATCCGCGATATCGGCTATCTGGCCGGCAAGCTGCTGGTTGAAGGCCCCAAGGGCGCCAAGGGCGGCCTGACCTCGATCACGCCCGAACTTGTCGTCAGGGAATCGACCGCCGCCCCCGCCTTCTGATTTTCAGATCAATCAGCCCTTCAACAGGTGCGGCAGCCACAGGCTGAAGGCCGGCACGAAGGTGACCGCCATGATCGCGCCGAAGTGGGCAAAATAGAAGGGCCACACGCTTTTCACCACCTGTTCGATCCGCACCTTGCCAACCGAGCAGCCGACGAAAAGCGCGGTGCCGACCGGCGGGGTGATGAGGCCGACCCCGAGGTTCATGATCAGCATCACGCCGAACTGCACCGGGTCCATCCCGAACTTCATGGCAATCGGCAGGAAAATCGGCGTAGTGATGATGATCAGCGGCGCCATATCCATCACGGCACCGAGCATCAGAAGCGCGATATTGATCATCAGGAACATGATGATCGGATTATCGGTAATGCCGCCCATCAGGTCGCTGACCATGGTGGGCGCGTCCGATGCCGCGAGCACCCAGCCAAACGCCGAAGCCGCACCGATCAGGAACAGGACCGAAGCCGTGGTGCGCGCTGCATCGCGGGTGGCGGCCATGAAAGCGCGCCAGTCGAGTTCGCGGTACACAAAGGCGGTGATAGCAAGGCCGTAAATCACGGCGACGGCACTCGCCTCGGTCGGTGTGAAGATGCCAAGCCGGATACCGCCGACGATGATCAGGATCATCATCAGGCCGGGCATGGCGGCCACAAAGCAGCGCAGCACATTGCCCCAGCCGCCGAACGGCTTCACCGGATAGCCGCGCTTGACGGCGATCCAGTAGGCCGCAATGGCGAGAAGGGCAGCGGTCAGAATGCCGGGCACGACGCCCGCAAGGAACAGGTCACCGACGCTGAGGCTGCCGCCAGCGGCAATCGCAAAGAGGATCATATTGTGGCTTGGCGGGATGACGAGACCAAGGACGGACGAGGCAACGGTGACGTTGACCGCATAGTCGGCACTGTAGCCTTCCTCCTTCATCTTGGGGATCAGCACACCGCCCACCGCCGAAACACCGGCAATGGCGGACCCCGAAATCCCGCCGAACAGGAGGGACGTCAGCACGTTGACCTGCCCCAGTCCACCACGCTTGTGCCCGACAAGCGACTGCGCAAAGGCGACGATCCGGTCAGCCGCCCCGCCGCGCAGCATGATTTCCCCCGAATAGATGAAGAAGGGGATGGCAATGAGCGCAAAGACGCTGAAGCCCGACGACATGCGCTGCAGCACCACAAGCGGCGACAGGTCCATGAAAAGGATGGCGGCAAGCGACGACAGCGCCAGCGAAAAGGCGATCGGCATCCCGATCACAAGGAACACGACAAAGGCGATGGCCAGAACGACAAGGCTCATGACTGGTTATCCCGGTGCAGATGGGCTGTCAGGAAGCGGCGCGAGGCGATCCGGCGCAGCGTGAAGAAAAGCATCATGGCCCCGGCTATCGGGAAGCCCCAGTAGTTGACGGACCGCGACAGGCCAAGCGTCGGCACCGTCCAGGCTTCCACCAGCATCGCCATGCGGGCACCGTGCACGATCATCAGAATGGCGAAGGCAAGGATCAGCAGCTCGACAATCAGGCGGCAGGCGATCTGCAGCTTCACCGGAAATTTGGCGAGAAAGGCATCGAGCGCAATGAGACCGTCGTTGCGCACCGCCACCGCCGCACCGATGAGGGTCAGATAGACCATCAGGATACCGGCGAGCTGTTCGGACCATTTCGGCGTGTCATTGAGGACGAAGCGCCCGAACACCTGCCAGCCGACGATCACGGTCATGACCACAAGGCAGACAACGGTGATGATCTCGGCGCCTTTCACAATCAGGCGGTCGGCGCCGTCGCCCGGGATGGGCTTCTCGGAAATCTGGTCGCTCATTCGGTTTCCTCCGCGCGGCGCACAAGGTCCGCAAGGCGCGGCGTGCCGGCAAAGCGTTCATAAAGGGGCTGAAGGGCCCGGCGGAAAGCGTCGCGGTCCGGCACGTCATTGATCTTGTTGCCCGCCCCTTCGACGCGTTCGCGGGCTTCCTGCACCTGCGCCTTCCAGAGCGTTGACATATAGCGCGCGCTTTCACGGGCTGCCTCGCGCACGCGCTTCTGGTCCTCGGGCGAAAGCTTGTCCCAGGTCAGCTTCGAAATGACGAGGATTTCCGGCGTCATCGAATGGCCGGTCAGACTGTAGAAGGGCGCTACCTCGAAATGGCGGGTATCGGCATAGGACGGCCAGTTGTTCTCAGCCCCGTCCACCGTACCGTTCCGAAGCCCTTCATAAACCTGCCCCAGTTCCATCGGCGTGGCATTGCCACCCAGAAGCTCGATCATCGCGACATTCATATCAGAGTTCGGCACCCGGATACGCAGGCCCTGCAGGTCGGCGGGCGTCAGGATCGGGCGGCGGGTATTGTAGAAATTGCGGCTGCCGGATTCATAGAAGGTGAGGCCGACAAGGCCGTAAGGCTCAAGGCTCGCCAGTATCTCGTCCCCGACCGGGCCATAAAGCACCCGGTCGCGATGCTCTTCCGAGCGGAAGAGGAACGGCAGCGACGGAATGATCGTCTCAGGCGCCACATTCTGAAGGGCCGCCAGGAAAACCCGGTTGATATCCACGGCGCCAAACACCGTCTGTTCCAGCGTGTCCCATTCCTCGCCAAGCTGGCGACCGGGATACATGGAAATGCGGATACGGCCCTCGGTCGACTTCTCCAGAAGCTCGCCCATATGCTGGACGCTTCTCACCGTCGGATAACCATAGGGGTGCGTGTCCGCCGCCCGCAGGACAAGATCGGCAGCCGCAAGCGGGGCGAACCCCGCCATCAGCGATACTGCAGCCGCCAGAAACAGACGATACATGGCTCAGGTGCCCTTCGCAGTGTAGCTGTGATCGAGCACAGCCGGGTTCTTCGGCTCCATCGTCGCCAGATCCCAGTCGTCCGGATTGAAGGGACGGCGGGTTTCCGGCATCACCGGATAGCCGCCAACCTCGGTTTCGCGGTCGATGATCTTGCCGCGACCTTCGCCGGCATTCATCACGATGCGGCGATCCTGCACATCGCGGTCCCACGGGCGGGCACCAACATCTGCGAGCAGGCTGCGTTCCAGTTCATCCGTCCGCATCACCTCCAGCCCTTCGGGCCAGACGGGCGGCTTTTTCACTTCGATAACCTTGGCGGACGACATGGTGTAACGGCCGATCATCGGCAGCGGTTCGCCGATCCGGTTCACCGCCACGTTATCCTTGCCATAGTAGCGCAGGTCGCCGTAGCCGCCGATCATCAGGAAGGCGATCTTGGGCGCCGTGGACGGGCCTGCCCGCATCACGTTGCCAACGGCGCTCAGGAGCCCGTCCTGATAAGCATAGCCATGCCATTCTTCTTCCATCAGATTGTAATGGATGGCGCGCTGGCCGGGGTCATAGATGATATTGTTCACGACCGCCGCATGGACCCCGCCCTTGAGGTGCGGGTTGCGCTCGTAATTGTGGGCGTAAAGGTTCCGGTAAATCAGCACATTCGCGACATTGTCGTGAATGAGCGAACCTTTTGAATGCTCGAACTTGCCGTGCGTGGCGTTGGCCAGCCCTTCGGCGATGATATTGTTCGAGAAAGTGATGCTGTGCGAGGCATTCTTGCGCCACTCATCCGGCGTATCGCCAATGAAACGCTTGCCCGAGGCCGAGAGATTTTCGTCCGTCCCCCAGGTGAGCGTGCAATGATCAACGATCACATTGGACGCACCGAAGTTCGAGATACTGTCGAAATCGACACCACTGAACTGTTCGGCACCGGCCCAGCCGGGGCGCACACGAAGGTGGCGCACAATCACATCATGGGTGGTGATATCGATGCCGCCCTTGATGAGCGTGATGCCCGGCGACGGCGCCGTCTGCCCGGCGATGGTGAGATAGGGTTCCTCGACACGCAGGGTTTTCTGCCCGAGATCGATCACCCCGCCCACTTCGAAAACGATGATGCGCGCGCCTTTGGTCTGTACTGCCTCAGCAAACGAGCCGGGGCCATCGGTGTTGAGGTTGGTCACCCGGATGATCTGGCCGCCCCGCCCGCCCGGCGTATGCTTGGCCCAGCCGACAGCTCCCGGAAAGGCAAGCTCTGCGCTTTCGGCGGCGGTTGCAGCCGGCAGCGCGGCGAAGATAGACGAAAACACGAAGGCAGCCGCAACAAGCGGGCGCCCGACAATACTGGTTACTGACATCCAGAAACTCCCTCTTCCAGCCGGATTACCCTGCGGTTTTCCAGCTGTCTCTCTCCCTG
This sequence comes from Gimibacter soli, assembly GCF_028463845.1. Lineage (NCBI taxonomy): Bacteria > Pseudomonadati > Pseudomonadota > Alphaproteobacteria > Kordiimonadales > Temperatibacteraceae > Gimibacter > Gimibacter soli. The sequence goes on from NZ_CP116805.1 coordinate 3,243,979, forward strand.
TCATTCAAAATGACACCGGTTTCCTTCTGGCGCAACCCCCAAGTCCCGCCAGAAGGGTGAAAAGCATCAATCCCCTGAGATTGCGGCCTGCCGGGCGCTGCCCCACGCAGCATCCGGCGCGCCATCTTGCCACAGAAAACGGGATTCGAGCACGATATCCCGGTCGCCCGGCACCGGCACCGTCTGCCGGCCCGGCCAGGCGCAATTCTGCATGCTGAGCTCGTTACGAAGAATCCAGCGGGTGACCGGCACGCCGTCCACGGCGCAGGTCATCAGCGCCGTCCAGTCTGGGTGCAGGAACTGCATCCAGCCCGACGCTGTCACCGCATTCATTTCGGCCTTCACCGCGCCCTGCCCGCTTTCGAATGACAGGCGCGGTGCATCGGGCAGCCGCCACGACGGGCCGCTATAGCCACGTTCATTGTCGCTGCCCCCGATGGCGACACCGGGCAACAGCGCCTTCAGGCGGACTTCGGCGTCCATCCGGCGCACGCCCGCCTCGGTCGCGTGGATGGTGAAATGGTCTTGCTCGCGGATCAGGGCCGTGCCGTCTTTCAGCACCCAGCGCAGTTCAACATTCAGGCGGACTTCACCCCCCGTGACGGTGGCGTCCAGACGGTCCACCACCCAGTCGATATCCTTCATGTCCCAGCCGTCGGCGACCTTGACTCCGTCCTTGACGATCTGGTGCCAAGCCCAGAAAAGGCCCCGGTGATGGGGATGGTCCTCGGGCGCATTGAGCGTCAGCGCCGTGCCAGAAGGGGTCAGTATCGGGTGAATATAGGTGCCGCGCTCGGCAGGGGCTGCACCCGGCATGGGGGCACCATGGAAAAAGAGGACCGGGGCGCCGTCTTCCAGCACCCAGATGCCGTCACTTTCGGTGCGGGTTGTCAGCTCCCCTGCGGTGCCGGGCAGGCTGCCGGCTGCGAGAAGCAGGATGGCAGCCAGCGTACGCATCAGTCGGCCTTGGCTGCCGTGATCCGGCAGCCCACACGGAACTCGCTATCAAACACGGCTTCAACCTCGTCACCCGGCTTCACATTGTGGACCCCGGTGATGGCACCTGCCGACACCCATGTGCCCGGCTCGATCCGGCGGCCACGGCGTGCCATCAGCTCGAGGAGGAAACGAACCGACCCGAACGGGCCATCAAGCATCGTGGCCATGCTGGCCTCGCCGATCACCTGACCGTTGATCGCAAACGATACCGGCATGTTGATCAGGTCCCGACGCTGCCAGTTCGGCACTTCGGGGCCAAGAACGAGGCCGTTGTTGTTGCCAAAGTCGGAAGCGGTGACCGCCGCCCCCAGATCATTGATCGTCGGCAGCGGCGAGGACGCAATCTCGATCCCCACCCGCACCGATTTCACGAGTGCCTTGGCGGCATCGAGGGTCCAATGCAGGCGGGCTGGATCCGGCGCTTCGCCGATTTCCAGCAGAACCTCGGCCTCTGCCGCCCCGAAACCATCGGGGAAAATGCTCATATCCAGCTTGCCGACACTCGGCGCCTTGACGATGCGATCCGTGAAAATCGGGCCGGTCAGGCGGGTCGCCCCCAGCCTTTCAGACTGCGGCGGATGGATGCGCCCCAGTTTCCAGCCACCGACTCGGCCACCGAAGAGGCCGATGGCGATATCCTGGATGGCATATGCCTCCGCCAGCGTATCGGGCTGGGCGCCCGGATAGGCCGGAAGGCCGCGGGCCGCATGGCGTGCGTCCACGAAAGCTTTTGCAATCGAGCTGAATTGATCGCGCTCTTCGACGTGCGACATACTGTCCCCTCGGTGCTCAGAAATCTCTCCCACTCCCGAAGATGGCATAAAGGAAACCGGTGTCATTTTCAAGGGGGGAGGGAATTTTCACGTCTTTTTGCCGTCTTGCGGCAGTTTTCTGCGGGTTTGACCTTCTCAAATGTGTGAGGGACTCAGTCGAACTCGGGACATTGGGCCTGCCTCCCCCATATCAGCCTTGCAATCCATTTTGACACCGGTTACCTTTTTCGGCGAGAGGGGATGGCCAGACGCATGCCGCTGAGGGGTGGCATCCGTGTTTTTGCCCGCCAAAAAGGTTATGCTGACCCGGTTGCCGGGCCATTCCCAATATCCATTGACCGCCAGAGAAGCCGGCAAAAAGGCCCCGATGCCTTCTGCCAGCCCACGAAGGAGAGACCATGTTCCAGAAAACCTTCTATGCGACGCATCCCGATATGATGGACTGCGCCACCAATGACGAACTGCGCGACCGCTATCTCGTCACCGGCATGTTCGAAGAGGGCGAGGTTGTCCTCAACTACAGCCACAACGAACGCTTCGTGATTGGCGGCGCCGTGCCGGCCGGCAAGGTGCTGACCCTGCCCGCCCAGACCGAGCCGAAAAGTGCGGCTGGCCATCCGTTCCTCGAGCGCCGCGAAATGGGCGTCGTGAACATCGGCACCAAGGGCAAGGTCACCGTTGATGGCCAGGCCTTCGAACTTGATAACAAGGAATGCCTTTATGTGCCGATGGGCTCGAAGGACGTAACCTTCGAAGGCAATGGCGCGCGCTTCTATATCGCGTCGCTGCCGGCCCACAAGGCCTGCCCGATCAAGAAGATCACGCTCGCAGAAGCCAATCCGCTGGAGCGCGGCGACCTCGAGAATTCGAACCACCGCACCATCTATCAGCTGGTGATCCCGGGCGTGTGCGAAAGCGCGCAGCTGCTTCTCGGCCTCACGGTTCTCGAAACCGGCAGCGTCTGGAACACCATGCCCCCGCACCTGCATGACCGTCGCAGCGAGATCTATCTCTATTTCGACCTGCAGGGCGGCGACCGCGTGTTCCATTACATGGGCGAGCCCGACGACATGCGTCATATCGTGATCCAGAAGGAAGAAGCCGTGATCAGCCCGCCGTGGTCGATCCATATGGGCTCGGGCACCAAGTCCTATGCCTTCATCTGGGCGATGGGCGGGGAAAACCTCGACTATACCGACATGAATGTCCTCGATATCTGCCAGCTGAAGTGATCCGATGAGCAATCCGTTTGACCTGACCGGCAAAGTTGCCGTCATCACGGGCGCCAACACCGGCATCGGTCAGGGCATTGCCCTGGCCCTTGCCGCAGCTGGTGCCGACATCGCGGCTGTCGGGCGCACGCCCGCCACCGAAACCGTCGAGAAAGCCCGCGCCCTTGGCCGCCGCGCCGAGGTCATTTCGGCTGACCTTTCGACGATCGATCCCGTTGGCCGCGTGGTGGACGAGACGGTCGAAAAGCTCGGCGGGCTCGATATCCTCGTCAACAATGCCGGGATTATTCGCCGCAACGATTCGCTCGACTTCACGGAAGAAGACTGGGACGCGGTGATGGACACCAACCTCAAGTCCGTTTTCTTCCTGTGTCAGGCGGCGGCGCGCCATATGGTCGCCAAGGGCGGCGGCAAGATCATCAACATCGCCTCGATGCTGACCTTCCAGGGTGGCATCCGGGTGCCGAGCTATACGGCATCCAAATCCGGGATCGGCGGGCTGACGAAGCTTCTGGCGAACGAATGGGCCGCCAAGGGCATCAATGTGAATGCTATTGCGCCCGGCTACATCGACACCAACAATACGGCAGCGCTGCAAGCGGATGAAACACGCAACCGCCAGATCCTCGAACGGATCCCCGCCGGACGTTGGGGCTCACCAGAGGATATGGGCGGAGCCGCTGTGTTCCTTGCTTCCCGCGCATCGGATTATGTGCAGGGCCACATCCTTGCCGTCGATGGCGGCTGGCTGGCCCGCTGAGGGGAGACCTGATCGATGGCCGAACGGATTGCCTTTTTCGGCGAGCTTTTGCTGCGCCTGACAACACCGGGACACGAGCTTTTGCTGCAATCCCCTTCCCTTTCCGTCCATGTGGGCGGGGCGGAAGCGAATGTTGCCGTGGGGCTCGCCTCGCTCGGTCATGACACACGGATGATCAGCCGCGTGGCAGATAACCCGCTTGGCCGCGCCGCAATTGGCGAAATCCGCAGGCACGGCGTCGACTGCGCGACAATCAGCACTTCTGACGGCCGGATGGGGCTGTATTTCCTGACGGTCGGTGCAGGATGGCGCGCCTCCGAGGTCGTGTACGACCGCGCAGGCTCGGCCTTCGCTGCTGCCGATCCGGCAAGCTGGGACTGGGACAGCCTCCTTAAGGGCTGCACCCGCCTGCATCTTTCAGGCATCACACCGGCCCTCGGGCACGACCCCGCCGCTGCCGCCATTGCGGCCGCCGAAGCGGCACAGGCGAAGGGCCTGACCGTTTCGTTCGACGGCAATTACCGCGCCCGCCTCTGGGAAGCGTGGGACAGCAAGCCGCGCGAGATCCTGACGAAACTTGTCAGCCTCACCGATATCCTGTTCGGCAATCACCGGGATATTTCGCTGCTCTTGGACGAGCCCTTCTCGGGCGACGGCCCGGCCCGGCGGCGTGAAGCAGCAGAAGCTGCCTTCGGCGCCTTCCCGCGCCTCCGATATATCGCTTCCACCGCGCGGCAGGCCGACGGCGCCGACAGCAACCGGATCGCCGCGCGGATCGATACACCTGATACGTTCGAACAAACCGACGAGATCGAGATTTCCAGCATCGTCGACCGGATCGGTGCGGGCGATGCCTTCGCCGCCGGCGTGCTGCACGGGCTGCTGGACGGCCTGTCGCTGGAACAAACGGTTCAGGCCGGTCTCGCGCTCACTGCGCTGAAACACAGCTTACCGGGCGACGCCAGCCTCTTCACCCGCGCTGACCTTGCCGCTTTCGAAGCGGGAGGACGCGATGTCCGGCGGTAGGTTCCTCATAAACCGCCGTAACCTGCTGGCCGGGGCCACCGCCCTGCCCTTCATCGCCGTGCCCGGTGGCCTCTCTGCCGCCCGCGACCCGGAAGTCGATACTGCCGAAGGCCGTATCCGGGGCCTCCGCGAAAATGGCGTGCTTGCCTTCAAGGGTATCCCTTACGGCGAGGACACCGCACGCTATCGCTTCCGCGCGCCGGTTGCCGCAAAGCCGTGGAACAGTGTTCAGACAGCGCAGGCCTTCGCCCCCATCTGCCCGCAGCGCCGGGCAGGCAGCGAGCCCGCCAGCGAAGACTGCCTTTTCCTGAATGTGTGGACGCCCGAAGCGCATCCGCGTGCCAAGCGGCCGGTCATGGTCTATTTCCACGGCGGGGCTTACTCGAACGGTACGGTGACGGACCCGCTGACCCACGGCCAGCATCTGGCCGCCAGCGGCGATGTGGTGGTGGTGACCATCAACCACCGGCTCAACGCGCTCGGTTACCTGTATCTCGCCGAGTTTGACAAGCGCTTCGCCGATAGCGGCAACCTCGGCCAGCTTGACCTGATCCTCGGCCTTCAATGGGTGCAGCGGAATATCGCCGCCTTCGGAGGCGATCCCGCACGCGTGATGGTTTTCGGCCAGTCAGGCGGCGGCGCCAAGATCGCCACCCTGATGGGCATGCCCGCCGCGAAAGGCCTGTTCCATTCAGCGGCGACCATGAGCGGCCAGCAGGTGACCGCCTCCGGCCCCGGCAATGCAGTGGCCCGCACGCGTGCCTATCTTTCGGCCCTCGGGCTATCGGACGCACAGTTCGCGAGCCTTCTGGACCTGCCGGTTGAAAAGCTGGTCGAAGGCCTTGAGGGCCACGACCCGGTCCTTGGCGGCAGCCTGTATTTCGGGCCGGTCCTTGATATGAAATGGCTGACCCGCCATCCCTTCTGGCCAGATGCGAACCCGCAATCGACCGGCATTCCGATGATCCTTGGCAACACGCGGGAAGAAACCCGCGCCTTCATCAATCCACGCGGCGAAAAGCTCGCGGGGCTCGACTGGGGCAATATCGCCGCGCGCCTGCGGCCGGAATTGAAGATCGATCTGGATCCCGACTGGATCGTGAAATCCTACCGCGACGAATATCCCGACTGGAGCCCGGTCGAGCTTTTCTACCGCGCCACCACCGCCGGGCGCAGCTGGCCGGGCCAGGTGATCGAGGCCGATGCCCGCGCCGAGGCCGGCGCCAAACGCACCTGGGTTTACCAGCTGGACCACGATTCGCCGATCGACCCCTTGCGCAAGGCAGCCCACACCGACGATATCCCGTTCGTGTTCGGCACGCTTGCCGCCGAGGGATCCTATTCCGGCACCGGCGAAGCCCAGCGGAAACTGAGCGACCAGATGATGGGTGCCTTTGTGGCGCTGGCAAGGACCGGCGACCCCAATCATGCAGGGCTGCCCGAGTGGCCTCATTACGAATTGCCCGAAAGGGCGACCATGCGTTTCGATCTCAACACCCGTGCCGAGAACGATCCACGCCGCTTCGAACGGGAGCTTTTCGCCCGTGCACCCTATATCCAGCCGGGCAGTTGAGGCGGTTTCAAACCAGCTTGCGTTAGGGACTTGACAGATTGGTCTTATCGTAGCAAGCTAACAATGACACCGGTTACCATACGGGACAGACGGCTGAGGGGCCAGACATCCACGATACCGGTTGTTGGGGAGAGTGGCCCGGTTTGGGCAATGTGTGAAATCTCGAGCGGCAAAGAATCGGCCTGCCAGCCAAGCTGGAGGCCTTGTTTGATTGCCGCATTATTTTGCGCCACTAGGTAACCGGTGGCATAAACAGGGAGTACCGCCGGGGAGGCGGTTGGAAGGGGAGACACCATGGAAAAGATTTCCGGCAGTGCAGCCGTTCATCTGCGCATGACGAAACTGCTCGCAGCAGCGTCCTTGATCAGCGTTGCCATCACCGGCGCCGCACTGGCACAGGACGGCGCGGGCGCAGCAGAGGATGAAGCTGACGTTCTCGACGAGATCGTCGTGACCGGCTTCCGCCAGTCGCTGACAGCCGCCATCAATGTGAAGAAAAACTCGACGTCGGCAGTGGATGCCATCGTGGCCGAGGATATCGCCAAATTCCC